>NZ_JBITWL010000002.1:0-317511 GCF_044543825.1 Gordonia sp. NPDC062954
CGGGCACGGTGCACCACCTCGGCCAAGGGCCGCTCCGTCCACCTCGGTGAACACCATCGGCTCCAGCGTGACCATCGAAAACAGTTCACCAACAACATGATCCAGCAATCATATCGACAGCATCGGCCTATGGTGGAACGCTCGATCGCTTGGCTGACCCGCGGTAGCCGCCGCGTGCCGTACCGAGGAGTCACCGCGAACAACAACTGGCTGCACCACCGCGCCGCCGCGATCAACCTGCGCCGCCTGATCACCCTGGGGCTGAGCACCACCAACAACACCTGGACCCTGACCACCGCCTGACCCCGCGGGGCAAGCGCCCGAGCAACACTCGCCCGCGATCAACAGACCCAGCATTACCGACGGCCAGCCGCACACAGACCACTTCTTCAGCAGCCTCCTAGCGGCTCGGACTACTCGATCAGCAGTTGGGTGCGGGCTCGAGCGAATAGACCGGATGACTCCGCAGACCTATTGAATCCGATCCTTCAGCAACAACCGCACCGTCAGCTCGAGGCGGTTGGTGACGTCGGTGGCCGAGGCGCGGCGGGTCAGCCATTGCACCAGATTCGACATCCACACGTCGGAGATGACGCGGGCGATCGCCAGATCCTCTTCGCCGGGCTCACCGTCGTCGACCATCGCACCGGCGAGTAGTCGATCGATGATGCCGGCGACCTGATCGACCTCGGCAGTCGCTGAGGCGTCGGCGAACATGAATGCACGCGTCATCGCCTCAGTGAGCAGCGGATCGCGTTGCATCGCATAGGTGATCATGTCCAGCACATGACGCAGCCGCTCGATTGCGTTGTCGCCGCGCAGCTGTGAGCGATCCACTCGCGACTCGACGCGTTCGAACTCGCGCGCGAGGGCGGTGACCAGCAGATGCACCTTGGAGGGGAAATATCGGTAGAGCGTGCCCACGGCGACGTCGGCCTTGTCGGCGACGGTGCGCATCTGGACCGCGTCGTAACCACCTTTGGATGCCAACGCCAGCGTCGCATCCAGGATGCGACGACGCCGCTCGCGCTGCGCCGCTGAACCGGTCTCGGTGCCGCTCGACGCTGAACCAGCTGCCGAGGCGGTGGGGGCCGCGGGCTCGACGGGCGCCTTGGCCGCTGCAGATCGTGCCATGTGCTCGAAGACATCCTCACGTGGTCGGTTCGAACGGTGCCTACCGGTTGGCAAACACCCATGGCATATTAGAACAGGTTCTATTTGCCCGTCACAACCTGACATACAGAGGATTCACGTGACAATCGCCACGTCAAGCGAACAGATCGCCGTCTGCGACGCGATCGCTACCTGGGCGCGCAGCGTCTCGACCACCGAACTGGTCCGTTCCGACATCGACAAGCCTGCCGACCAGTGGACCGGTCTGTTGGCGCAACTCGCCGAGTTCGGTGTCTTCGCGGGCGCACTGCCCGAGGACTCCGGCGGCTTCGGTGCGACCTTCATCGATGTCGCCGCCATGATCGAGCAGTGCGGTATCAGCCTGGTGCCGGGCCCTATCGGTCCGATGGTCGCTGCCGCGCTCGGGCTCTCGCGGTCCGACGACGCGCGCGCCGGTGACTTGCTTGCGCGGGTCGCCTCCGGGGCAGTGGCCGTGGTCGCTCCGGCAGCTGCGTACGCCGGGATGGCGGCAAATCCTCCGCACGACGGTGCGCTCGACCTGGGCCTGGTGCCCGGTTACGTCGACGGCTGCGCGGTGGCGATCCCGTTCGAAGACGGAGGCGACGGGGTCTCCTGGCGAATCCTGCCCCCGGGCGTTGGTGCCACCACCGCCGAGGCACACGGCGTCATCAGCGGCACCGTGTCGGTGTCGCGGGTGCAGGTCACCGGCGTGCAGGGTGGGGACCTCATCGACCTGCCGGACGGTGATCTGGTCACCGCGAGTCTGTCGGCCGCGACCGCCGCCTACCTGAGCGGCATCGCTCGGTGGTCGCTGGACACCGCCGTCGACTACGCTACGGTGCGCACCCAGTTCGGTGCACCCATCGGCTCGTTTCAGGCGATCAAACACATCTGCGCCGACATGCTCTGCCGCAGCGAAGAGCTCACCGCGGTCGCATGGGATCTGGCGCGCGCGGTAGACGAACGTCTCGCGACCGACGACGAGGAGGTCATTGCCCAGCTCGCCGTCAGCAGGTGCGCGGCGGACGTCATCGCGGCCGAAGCCGCCACGACCAATGCCAAGGACTGCGTGCAGATCCTCGGTGGCATCGGCTTCACCTACGAACACGACGCTCATCTCTATTTGCGGGCAGCGCTGACCGCTCGCGTCGCCATCGGCCAGGGTATGTCGTCGGCTCGGGAACTCGCCCGGCTCGGAATGGCCGGGCACCGAAGGAACTTTCGGATCGATCTGTCCGCAGTCGAGGACCGGCGCGCGGAGGTCCGGGCAGCAGTGGACGACATCGCCGCCCTCGATCCGTCGCGGCGTCGGGCGCGACTGGCCGATTCCGGCTATCTGATGCCGCATTGGCCCGCGCCCTATGGGTTGGGTGCCGGCGCGGCCCTACAACTGCTCATCGACGACGAGTTCGAGCGCGCGCGGATCGAGCGGCCCGACCTGGTGATCGGCGCGTGGGCGATCCCGACGATCCTCGAACACGGCACCGACGAACAGCGGCAACGATTCGTGTCGCCGACCCTGACCGGCGACATCGTGTGGTGTCAGCTGTTCAGCGAGCCCGAGGCGGGCTCGGACCTCGCGGCGTTGCGTACCAAGGCCACTCGCGCCGACGGCGGCTGGCGGCTGCAAGGGCAGAAGATCTGGACCTCCCAGGCGCACAACGCATCCTGGGGGGTGTGCCTGGCGCGCACCGACGCCGACGCACCGAAACACAAGGGCATCACCTATTTCTTGATCGACATGAACACCTCCGGTATCGACATCCGGCCGCTGCGCGAACTCACCGGCCGCGCGAACTTCAACGAGGTGTTTCTCGACGACGTGTTCGTCCCGGACGAGTGCGTCGTCGGCCCGGTCAACGGCGGCTGGCGGCTGGCCCGTACGACCCTGGCCAACGAACGCGTGGCGATGGGCGGTTCGGGCCTGGGCAAGGAGATGGATTCCCTGCTGCGTCAGGTCGAGGCGATGGCCCGCGAGCTGACTCCCGACGAGTTGGCCGGCCTCGGGCGCCTGGTGGCCGAAGCCCACACCGGTCGCGTCATCGACGCCCGTGCGGTCACCCGGCGTCTGGAAGGTCACGACCCGGGGGCGTTGTCGAGCGTGCGCAAACTGATCGGCGTCCAGCATCGTCAGTCGGTTCCGGAATTCGCTTTCGATCTGCTGGGCGTCGACGGGGTGGCCGCCTCCGACGCGTCGGACGCATTGCTGCAGAACCGGTGCCTGTCCATCGCCGGGGGCACCACGCAGATCCTGCGGACCGCAGCCGCGGAACGGATTCTCGGTCTGCCCCGCGGCTGACCTGTGACGACGCCCGGAGCGCGCGGGAAATCTGCAGTTGAGAGGCCATAACTCCCACACCGGACACGCCATCTGATACAACTAGAACAAGTTCTAATTTGTGGCAAGGAGGCACCGGGGTGGACTTCGCCCTCGACGACACGGCGGTAGCAGTTCGTGATGCCGCCGCAGAGGTATTCGCGCGGCACCAACCGGACTGGGAATCCACGTTCGGTCGGCGCGATCGGCAGAGCAACGCGCCCGGCGGATTCGACACCGCGTTGTGGCGGTCGGTTGTCGACGCCGGACTCGCCGCGCTCGCATTACCTGGCGATGTCGGAGGCGACGACGTCTCCGTGATCGACCTACTGCCGCTGCTCCGACGCATGGGGGAGTCGGCGGCTGTGACGCCAGCCGTGGGATCACTCGTGTCGGCCCTGGCGCTCGGTGCCGCCGAGCGGTCGGTCCGCGGGACGTGGTCGCCTACGGTGGCGAACGGCGCCTGGCATGCCATCGCCATCGGCGAGCTCGGCGATGCCCTCACCGAGACGCCGCGCACCACCGTGCGCGACGGCCGGCTCACCGGCATCAAGACGGGAGTCCTGCATGCGGAGGGATCGTCGGCGCTGCTGGTGACCACCGACGATGGCGCGGTGCTGGTGGCCTCCGACGCGGACGGGGTGAGCATGACGCGCACACCGACCTCGAGCGGGTGGGGCGAGTACACCGTGCGCTTCGACGGCGTCGCGGTCGGCACCGACGACCTTGTCGCCACCGAAGCCGGAGCCGTTCGCGATCGGTATCGCCTGCTGCTGGCAACGTATGCGCAGGGACTCGTCGCCGGTGCCGCTCGACTCACCGCCGACCACGTCACCCATCGTGAGCAGTTCGGCAAGCCGATCGCGATGTTCCAGGCCGTCGGACAACAACTCGCCGACATCTATGTGGTCGCCCGGTCACTGGATCTGTCGACGACCGCGGCTGCCTGGCGAATGAGTGAAGGACTCGACGCCACACAGGATCTGGGAATCGCCGGCTACTGGGTAGCCGCCGAGATACCGGCAACCCTGCGGACCATGACCCACCTGCACGGCGGGATCGGTGTGGACGTGACCTATCCGTTGCACCGGTACTTCTCGATCGCCAAGGACCTCGCCCGGCTCGTCGGCGGGCCCGACGCCCGTCTCGACGAGATCGCCGACGATTCCGACGCCCGTCTCGACCCGAAAGGGCAGGCAACAGATGTTCATTGATCTCACCCCCGAGCAGAAGGCGCTGCGGGTCGAACTGCGCGAATACTTCACGAATCTCGTGAGCGCCGAGGACGCGCGGGTGATGCTCACCGAACGTCACGGCGAGACCTACCGCGCGGTGATCCGACAGATGGGCAAGGACGGGTGGCTCGGTGTCGGGTGGCCGAAAGAATACGGCGGCAAAGGTTTTGGTCAGATCGAACAGCAGATCTTCACCAACGAGGCCGTCCGCGCCGACGTCCCGTTGCCCTCGGTGACCCTGCAGACCGTCGGACCCACGTTGCAGGAACACGGCACCGACGAGCTCAAGCGAAAGTTCTTACCCGACATCCTCGCCGGTGAGGTGCACTTCGCGATCGGGTACACCGAACCCGAAGCGGGGACCGACCTGGCCTCACTGACCACCAGCGCAGTGCTCGACGGCGATCACTATGTGGTCAACGGACAGAAGATCTTCACCACCGGCGGCCATGACGCCGACTACATCTGGCTGGCCGTCCGGACCGATAAGGACGCACCGAAGCACAAGGGCATCTCGATCCTCATCGTCGACACCCGCGACCCGGGATTCAGCTGGACCCCGATCATCACCGCCGACGGTGCGCACCACGTGAATGCCACCTACTACAACGACGTGCAGGTGCCGGTGTCGATGCGGGTCGGCAATGAGGGCGACGGGTGGAAGCTGATCACCACCCAGCTCAATCACGAGCGGGTGATGCTCGGGCCCGCGGGCCGGATCGACGGACTCGCCGCGCGGGTACGAGCCTGGGCTCAGCAGTCCGGCGCGGACGGCACCGTCATCGCCAAGCACTCCGACGTCCGGCGGGCCCTGGCCGAGATCGATGCCTACGCCCGCATCAACGAACTCCTCAACTGGCAGGTCGCCTCGACCGGGGAGGCGATCTCCATGGCCGACGCCGCGGCCACCAAGGTGTTCGCCACCGAGCGGCTGCAACACGTCTGCCGACTGATCAACGACATCGTCGGGCGTTACGGCGATTTCACCGATCCCGAGACTGCAGCGTTGGTCGACTGGCTCGACGTGCAGCAGAAGCGAAACGTCGTGATCACCTTCGGCGGTGGCGTCAACGAGGTGATGCGCGACATGATCGCCACCGCCGGATTGGGATTGCCGAGGGCCAAGCGATGAGGGCGAGGGTGTCACGAGGTCTCGATACGCCTCCTCGCTGCCGCTCGTCGGCTACTCGACCGGCGGGAAAGGACTCGTCCCGCCGGAGGGCTGCCCTCGGGTGGTCGGTGTCTCGTCCGGTGGGGACGGGGGCTGTCCTCGGGTGGTCGGTGTCTCGTCCGGTGGGGACGGGGGCTGCCCTCGGGTGGTCGGCGTCTCGACCGGTGCGGACGGGTGCTTCCCCCTGGTGGTCGGTGTTTCGACCGGTGGGGACGGGTCCTTCCCTCTGGTGGTCGTGTCCTCGTCCGGTGGGGACGGGGGCTGCCCTCTGGTGGTCGAGTAGCTGCGAGCCGCTAGGCGAGCGGCGTATCGAGACCACCCCCGCCGACCTTCGATTGCGAGGGCGATGATGAGCACACCCACCGACATCCTCTCCGCAGCTGAGGCCATCAAGGCCGACGGACCCAGCGCCCCCAGAGCGGGCCGAGATCCCATCAACCAGCCGATGATCCACAACTGGGTGGAGGCGATGGGGGACCGTAATCCCGTCTACGTCGACGACGACGCCGCTCGCGCTGCCGGGCACCCTGGGGTCGTCGCGCCGCCGGCGATGGCGCAGGTGTGGACGATGCGCGGACTGCGCGCACAGCGGGCCGCCGACGACCCGCTGGGACGCGCCACCGAGCTCTTCGATCAGGCCGGTTACACCTCGGTGGTCGCGACCAACTGCGACACCGTCTATCACCGTTACACCCGGCCCGGCGAACAGGTCACCATCTCGTCTGATCTCACCGACGTCGTGGGCCCCAAGCAGACGGCTCTTGGCGAAGGTTGGTTCTTCACCACCCGCAACGTGTGGTCGGTCGGTGACGAGGTGGTCGCCGAGATGTCTTTCCGCATCCTGAAATTCCGGCCGTCGGCGAAAACCCAACCGGCGGAACCGGCGGAACCGCAAGTACCGGATGATCTCGATCCGACCCGGATGCTCAAGCCGAGCGCATCACGCGACACCGCGTTCTTCTGGGACGGTGTCGCGTCCCATGAACTGCGCATCCAGCAGCTCGACGACGGCACGTTGCGCCACCCGCCGATTCCGGCGACGTGGAAACCGCGCCAGGCAGACGGAACCGTACCCACCACCGACTACCTCGTCGCCTCCGGCCGGGGCACGGTGTTCAGCTACGTGGTGCACCACGCCCCGAAGGTGCCTGGTCGGCAGTTGCCGTTCGTGGTGGCGCTGGTGGAACTCGAGGAAGGTGTCCGGATGCTGGGTGAGCTCCGCGACGTCGACCCGGCGGTTGTCACGATCGGGATGGCGGTGGAGGTCACGTTTCTGGACTTCCCGGCCGACACCGAGACAGGAACCGACCCATGGACCCTGTATGCCTGGACCCCTGCGACAACGAAGGGACAGCCGTGACCAGTCTTGCCCCGCAACCGGTCCGGATCGCGGACACGTTGCCACCGCTGACCATCGACGCATCGCCGACATTCGTGGTGGCGACGGCGCTGGCCACTCGCGACTTCCAGGACGTGCACCACGACCGGGACCTGGCACAGGCCAAAGGGTCCAAAGACATTTTCGTCAACATCCTCACCGACACCGGGCTGGTGGAGCGGTTCGTCACCGACTGGGCCGGACCATCGGCACGCATCCGCTCGATCAATCTGAAACTCGGTGTGCCGTGGTACGCCTACGACTCGGTCACCTTCACCGGTGAGGTGTCCGACATTGCCGACGACGTCCTCACGGTGTCGGTGACCGGAACCAATTCACTGGGCAAGCACGTGATCTCGACGGTCACCCTGACGATCGGGGGTGGTGCATGATGGGCGGTTTGTCGGGCAGAGCAGCCATCGCCGGCATCGGTGCCACCGAGTTCTCCAAGAACTCCGGACGCAGCGAACTGCGGCTGGCGGCCGAAGCGGTCCAGTCCGCGATCGCCGATGCCGGACTCACACCGGCCGATGTCGACGGACTGGTGTCATTCACGATGGACACCAACGCCGAGATCGCCGTCGCCCGTTCGGTCGGTATCAAGGAGATGACCTACTTCTCCCGCATCCACTACGGCGGCGGTGCGGCCTGCGCGACGGTTCAGCAGGCGGCGATGGCGGTGGCCACCGGTGTTGCCGATGTCGTCGTCGCCTACCGTGCGTTCAACGAACGATCGGGCTTGAGATTCGGCCAGGTCAACAGCGCGGTGGCCAATCAAGAGAACTCGTCGGGCACCGACAACGCGTTCTCATATCCACACGGCCTGTCCACGCCGGCGGCTTTCGTTGCGATGGTCGCCCAGCGCTATATGCACGAATACGGTGTCACCAGTGAGGATTTCGGACAGATCGCGGTGGTGGACCGCAAACACGCCGCAGTGAACCCAAACGCGTTCTTCCACGGCAAACCGATCACCCTCGACGACCATCAACAGTCGCGCTACATCGCCGAGCCGCTGCATCTGCTCGACTGCTGTCAAGAGTCCGACGGCGGTGTCGCCATCGTGGTGGTCTCCGCCGAGCGGGCCAGGGACCTGCCGCACACCCCCGCGGTGATCGCGGCGGCCGCTGCCGGCAGCGCCGACGACCAGTTCATCATGTCCAGCTACTACCGCGACGACCTCGCCGGCCTGCCCGAGATGGGCCTGGTCGGCCGTCAATTGTGGAAACAGTCAGGTCTCGCTCCCTCCGACATGGACCTCGCCATCCTCTACGACCACTTCACCCCCTACACCCTCATGCAACTGGAAGAACTCGGGTTCTGCGCACGGGGCGAGGCGAAAGATCTGGTGCGAGAGCCGGGTGCGCTCGAGGTCGGTGGGCAACTGCCGCTGAACACCCACGGCGGTCAACTCGGTGAGGCCTACATTCACGGTATGAACGGCATCGCCGAGGCCGTCCGGCAAGTACGCGGAACCTCGGTCAACCAGGTCGACGGTGCCGCGCAGGTCGTGGTCACCGCCGGCACCGGAGTTCCGACCAGCGGCCTGGTCCTCACCCGAACCACCTAACACCGCGCTCAGCAAGGAGACGACATGAAGTTCAATCTGGCCGACGTGTTCGAGACGGTCGCCGATGCGGTACCTGACCGGATCGCGTTGAGCTACGAGGGCCGCCAGATCAGCTATGCCGAACTCGACCAGCTGGCCAATCAGGTCGCGCACCTGTTGTCGGAGTCGGGAATCGGCGCGCACGACAACGTGTCGCTGTTCCTGAAGAACAGCGTCGAGCATGTCACCAGCCTGCTGGGCCTGCTCAAGATCCGCGCCGTTCCGGTCAATATCAACTACCGGTACACCAACTCCGAACTGCACTACATCTTCGACAATTCCGACTCGCGGGCGATCATCGTCGAGCTGGAAGAACACCAGCGCAGTGTGGCGCAACTCCTGCCGGAGCTGCCCAATGTGCGGGTGGTCTTCGTCATCGGCGAGCTGGCTCCCGAGTTGTCCGACGCGGCGGTGGACCTGCCCGGCGACCGGTCGGTGGAGATCGTGTCTTTCTCCGACGCGGCGACGACGCCCACGCAGCGTGACTTCGAACCGCGCACCGGCGAAGAGCTGTACCTGCTCTACACCGGAGGCACCACCGGGTACCCCAAGGGGGTCATGTGGCAGCACGACGACTTCTTCCGCAAACCTCTGTCCGGGGGTAACCCGTACGGTGAGGCACGCAAGGACCTCGCGGAGATCGCTACCGCGGTCAAGGATTTCCCCTCGATGGCGTTTCTGCTCGCTGCACCGCTGATGCACGGCGCGGCGTCGTACTCGTTGTTCACCTTCTTCACCCTCGGTGGTCGGCTGGTCATCCAACGTGACTTCAAACCCTCGGCCATCGTGTCCGAAGTCGAGCGGGAGAAGGTGCAGATCATCCTGATCGTCGGCGACGCGATGGGTATGCCGCTCGTGGAGGAGTTCGAGCGACGCCAGGGCGAGGTCGACCTGTCGTCGTTGTTCTCGGTCACCTCCGGTGGGGCGATCTGGTCCCAACACGTGCGGGACCGGTTCCTCGCGTTGAAGCCGGATCTGGTGCTGCGCGACAACTTCGGTGCCTCGGAATCGGGAAACGACGGCGAGATCATGATGGATGAGAACGGCAACCTGCGGGTACCGCCGACCGACAAGATGATGGTGGTCGACGAGCGGCTCAACAAGATCGAGCCCGGCTCGGGCGACGTCGGCTACATCGCACGGATCGGGAACGTGCCGCTGGGTTACTACAAGGACGAGGCCAAAACGGCGAAGACCTTCCCGACCCTGCCGGACGGAACACGGATCTCGATCCTCGGCGACATGGGCACCGTCGAGGCCGACGGAACCATCGTCTTCCTCGGCCGAGGTTCACAGTGCATCAACACCGGTGGCGAAAAGGTGTACGCCGAAGAGGTCGAGGCGGTTCTGCACGCCCACCCCGCCGTGGCCGACGCGCTCGTCGTGCCGGTGCCCGACGCCAAGTACGGCCAACGGGTGGCAGCGGTGGTGGCAGTGGCCGAGAATGCGGTGGAACCGTCCATCGATGACATCGGCGCCCACTGCCGGGAATCGCTCGCCGGGTACAAGGTTCCGCGCACCGTGGTGTTCGTCGAGGAGGTGAAGCGCACCCCGGCCGGCAAGGCCGACTACAAGTGGGCCAAGAATGCCGCCGCCGAAGCCACCGAGCCCGCGGCCGCCGCGAACTGACGTAGCTCGCGCCATTTCGCTGGTCGAGTAGCTGCGAACGGAGTGAGTGGCGTATCGAGACCCTGGTGCGTGTGTGGATCTCGATACGCTCGCTCGCCTGGGGGCTCGCGGGCTACTGGATCAGCGGTTGGTGGGGTTAGCGGTGGCCCGGTGGCCGCGTGCCCTTTCGCTGGTCGAGTAGCTGCGAACGGAGTGAGTGGCGTATCGAGACCCTGGCGAGATCACAACCCGCCGAGGCGCACAGAGATCCACAACGCCACCACCGCGACCAGCAGCGTCGGCGGCACGGTCAGCGCGCCGAGCCGCAGGTAGTCCCGGGATCTCGGGGCCGCCGGCGAGTCGCGGCGCATGATGTCCCGCCACAGCAGGTTCGCGAGCGATCCGAAGTAGGCGAGGTTGGGACCGATGTTCACGCCGAGCACCACCGCGAGCACCAGCGCCGGCTGATGGGCGGTGAGTGGGACGAGCAGGAGGGTGGCGGGCAGGTTGTTGACCACATTGGCCGAAATCGCGGCGAGCACGGCCACCGCGACCATGGCGAGGAAGCCGGAGCCTGTAGGGATCAGATGACTCACCGCGTCCCCGATCGCGCCCTCGCGGACCGGCAGGATGATCACTCCGAGAGCTGCCACGAATGCCAGGAAACCGACGTTGAGCGCGCGGGCTGTATGCCGCGCGGTCACTGTTGGGTCGCGAAACGCCATCGGGGCCAACATGACCGCTGCGCCCACCGCCGCCGTCGCGGCCAGCGGCACGCCCAACGGTTCGGACACCACGAAAGCAACGAACAGAAGTGCCAGACACGTCAACACCCAGCGCGGTGTGTGCGGTGGCGTTGCGGGATCCCTGTTACGACGTGGTGATCTGACCGTCAGGTCGTCGGCGAAGAACCACCGGAAGATCAGATACTCCACCACGATCGCCGCTATCCACGGCGCCGCCATCACACCCGCAAACCCCAGGAAACTCAAGCCGGTTGCACTGAACGCCAATAGATTCGTCAGGTTCGAGACCGGAAACAGGGTGGAGGCGGTGTTGGCAAGATGATTTCCGGCGTATGAGACCGGCGTGATACGCGCACCGAGTCGGCGGGCAGTGATCACGGCGACCGGCGTCAGCAGCACGATCGTGGTATCGATCGACAACACCGCGGTGGTGACGGCGGCGACCACGAAGACGATGCGCAGCAGTCGATTCGGTGACCCGTGGCTCCAGCCTTCCACCACCCATCCGACCCAGGTGAACACGCCCGTCCGGGCGCAGACGTCGGCCACCACGAGCATGGCAGCGAGAAAGGCGATCGTCGGTGCGATGAAACGGATCTCATCGGCTGCAACGGGCACGTCGGTCAAACCCAGCGCCACCACCGCCACAGCCGAGGCCACAGCGATGACAGTCGCGACACCGCGCCGCACGGTGACCGTTGTGACGACAACGAGCGCCAGAACGGCGACGGCGAGGACGGTGCCGACGACGCCGTCAGACGACAGCACCCTCAGTCCGGGCGGTTGGTCTCAGGGCGCGCCGAGGTCTCGGTGTCGATGGCTGCGCCGACGGAGATCTCATCGGTCGAACGGGTGGCATCGACACCGTCCGGCTCTGGGACCACGCGACGCGGCGCGAGCCACAGTAGCGCCACCGCGCTCGCCATCAGCACCGACCCGAGCACGATGTAGGCCTGCCGCATCGGTTCCAGGAACGCGTTCTGGGCGTCGGCGGCGATCTGCATCGCCAGCGGCGCGGCCTGTTCGCTGAGTCGTTCGACGACGGCGGTCGCCTCGGCCAGCGATCGCCGGATGTATTCGGCGGCTTCGCCGGCCTGCTGCACCAGCATCTGACCGACGATCGGGTCGCCGGCGGCGATGCGTTGTTCACCAGCTGCGGTGAGCTGAGCCTGCGCGTTGTCGGCGACCGGCCCGATCCGCGACGCATATCCGGCGGCCATGATGCTCCCGGCCACCGCGATGCCGATGGCGGCGCCGAGTTCGCGTGCGGTGTCGTTGACCGCCGAACCCACCCCCTGATTGTCGGTCGGGGTGTTGGACATGATTGCCGTCGTCGACGACGCGGTCGCCAAGCCGATACCGATGGCGCACAACACAATGATCCATAGTGCAGCCCAGTAGGTGTCGTATTCGATCGTGCCCAGCAGCACGATGCCGATCCCGCTCAGCATGATGCCGCCGGCCAGTACGAACCGCAGGGCGTGGAACCGTACCGCGATCCAGTTGCCGATCAAGGCGAACACACCGACGCCCGCCACCATCGGCATCAGCGCGAACGCCGACTGCAACGGTGTGTAGCCGAACACCAACTGGAGTTGCTGCAGCATCAGGTAGAACACGCCGAACGACGCGAAGAACTGCATTGCGATCGACAGCGAACCGGAACCGAAAGCGCGGTTGGTGAACAGCCGGACATCCAGAAGTGGAGAGGAGCGCCGTAATTCGAGGACGACGAAGGCGACCGCCAGTGCGATGCCGCCGACCAGGCTGATGAGTACGAGCGGGTCGGCCCATCCCCGATGCGGGGCCTCCAGCAGGCCGAGGACGACACCGGTGACGGCCAGGATCGACGTCACCGACCCGGCGATGTCGAAGCGTCCCGGGTTGCTGTCGCGCGAGGTGCCGATGGTGAGGCTGAGCAACGCGGTGAGCAGTGCCGACGATGCGAAGGTGATGAAGATCGAATGCCAACTGAAGAACTCGAGCAGGACACCGGTGACCAGGAAACCGGCGATGGCGCCGCCACCGGCGACGGCTGCCCAGATGCTGACGCCGATGGCGCGGCGATGCTCGGGCACGCCGGAGGTGATCAGCGAGAGCGTCGCGGGCATGATCAGCGCGGCGGCCGCACCGGCCAGGACGCGAGTCACGACCAATTGCACCGGATCGTTGATCCAGATCGGCAGCATCGACGCGACCGCGAAGGCGAAGAGTCCGACGATGAGTACACCTCGTCGGCCGAACCGATCACCGATCGCTCCGGCCGGCAACAGCAACGCCGCCAACGCGAGGGTGTATCCGTCGACAATCCAGGTCATCTGACCGGAATCGGCGCCGGTGTCGACGGCGATCTCCGGTAGGGCGGTGTTCAGCGCGGCCATCGCGGCCACCACCATGCTCACGGCCGCACACGCGATGGCGATCAGCCATACCGAGCGAAGGTCGAAGCCACGCGTGGTCGTCGTTGCCGTCTGCACCATCTGTCCTCCGACCTGTTGCCTTTTCGTGATCATGACACGCGTCGTCGGTGAGCGCGATCACCACGAAACATGTGACACATTTATCACTGCAGTACCAAGACCGGTGATCGCCGTCCAGTTGGTCAGCGTTGACCCGGACTACTGAAAGAGAGAAGTCATGGCGTCACCACAAGTCGCCTCTTCCCAACGTTCCGACTACACACCGGCGCGGGTGCATGTGTGGCGGGTGTTGTCGATGCTCGGCGCGTTGATCGCCGTCGTCGTCGGCCTGCTGCTCATCGTCACCTCGGCCGCCTGACCAGCCGCCGCTGGGCGCAAGCGCATACGACAGCGCCCACCGATCAACCGTCACGGCTGGTCGATGGACGCGTGGGTCGGATTCGTGACGTGCTAGCCGGCGTGCTTCTCGATCGCCGCGCCTACCCGCGGAAGTGACGCCGCGACATACCCCTTGGCCTTTCCGCGTAGCGAGCCGTAGGCCTTGGCGAGTGCAGGGCGGGCCGTGGCCGTTTGATCGTCGGTGACGGTCAACAGCGCCTCGGCGGCCGCATCGCTGTTGGCGGCCAGATGGTCGGCGAACGATACGTCGGCCGGCTTGTTATCCCAGAACGGCTGCAGCGCGGTCAGGAAATCGGGTAGCAACAGGTTGGTCGCCGAGGTGACCACACCCGGCTTCACCTTCTGCGCGGCGGCGTAGGCGGTCTTGACTGCAGCGCCGCCGAGTCCCTTCTGATCCGCGACCTCGGCGTCGATGACGTCGACGAGGTCGGCCACCACGGCCGGGCGGTTGGTGTCGAGTAAGGACTGCAGCGAATCACTCATCAGGTCTCCTCGCGGGATCGCCCGGTGCGGGCGGGGTTTGACTGCGGATGGTCCGCGTCGAGACTACTGTCCGATTCGTCGTCTCGGGACGACGCCCACCACGGTGTGGTGAGAACCACGGGAGGTATCGGGGATCAATACTTCTCGGACTGTCCGCCGTCGATCGGAATGGTGGTGGCGTTGATGAACGAGGCGTCGTCGGACAGCAGGAACGCGACGAGGTGGCCGACCTCCTCTGGGCGTCCGAACCGCTGCATCGGATTCGCGCTGACGAACTGACGGCCAGCCTCTTCCCAGTTGTCCGGGTCGATCTGCTTGAGTGACCCCTCGACCATGGGGGTCATGATCGCGCCGGGAGCGATGGCGGTGACTGTGATGCCGTACTGGCCGTACTCGATCCCGGAATTGCGGGTCAGGCCCACCACGCCGTGCTTGGCGGCCGCGTAGCCGGACTGGTTCCCCACACCGCGGATGCCTCCGACGGACGCCGTGTTGACGACATGTCCCGCCCCCTGATCCTTCATCACTGCCAGCACATACTTGAGGCCCAGGAATACGCCCCGCAGATTGATCGACACCACCTTGTCGAATTCCTCGGACCCGAAATCCTCGGTCAGGTTCTGCTTGCCCTCGATGCCGGCGTTGTTGAAGAAGCCGTCGATACGACCGAACGCCTCGACCGTCTTCTGCACGTAGGACTCGACATCGGACTCGTTGCTGACGTCCGCGACTAGCTGCAGCACTTTGGTGCCCGAGGCGATCTCGGTCACCTGCGCAGCCGTGTCGGCGAGTCCGGCCTCGCTGACGTCGATCAGTGACAGTGACGCGCCTTCGGAGGCGAGTTGGAGGGCCGCGGCGCGGCCGAGGCCCGAACCGGCGCCGGTGATGAGAACGACCTTGTCGGTGAAGCGTGTGGTCATGGAAAGTCCCTTCCTTCGCGAAATCGGTCCGTCGCGGTGGCGGGCCGCCTACACCCACAATAACGAGACGTAGCGTTCCGATATTTCCGGGTGTTGAATACGAGGGTGACGTCCGGAACGAGCAGCGAGTCTGCAGACTGCATCGGCGGTGACGCCGTCGGGGCCCAGCGCGGACGCGGGCGCCCGCGCGACCCGCACGTCGACAACCGGGTACTGGCCGCAGCGCGTGAACTGGTGGGTGAGCTCGGCTATCACCAGGTGACAATGGAATCGATCGCGCGGCGTGCGCGGGTGGGCAAGGCGACGCTGTATCGGCGTTGGCCCAATCGGGCATCGGTCATCACCGATGCCTTCGCCGACGAACTGGCCGAGCCGCCGACGCCGGACACCGGTGAGTTGCGCACCGACGTGCTGGCCTACCTCCGGGAGATCGTCGAGACACTCACCCTGCTCGGCGATCCGTCGGTGGTGGCCAGTGCACTGGCTGAACGTGGGCAGGAGGGAGAAGCCGGCCTGCGGGACATCCTGCGGGCCCGACGTGGCCCGGGCCTGCGCATGCTGCAGCGCTGGGTTGCTGCCGGGTTGCTGCCGGAGTCGTTGCCGGTGGACGTCGTGGTCGACGGGTGGGCCGGATTTCTGCTGTACCGCATTGTCTTCGGGCGGCAGGTGCCCGGCGACGGCGAATTGGGGCAGTTGGTCGATCTGCTGCCGCGGGGTGACTGATCTCGATACGGTTCCTCGCCTGGCGGCTCGGAGCCTACTCGATCAGCGGTTGAGGTGCCTGATCTCCTTGTGTGGGAGCCTATCTCGGGGTCGATTGTTCGGAGGGGCGGGCGTTCTCGGTGGTCGGTTTGTTCGGGGCGGCGGGCTTTCCCGGTGGCCGGTTTGTTCGGGATGGCGGGCGTTCCGGTGGCCGTTTTGTGCGGGGCGCCGGGCGTTCCCGGTGGCCGGTGTGTTCGGGAGGGCTGGGCGTTCTCGGTGGTCGATTTGTGCGGGGCGCCGGGCTTTCCCGGTGGTCGAGTAGTCCGAGGCGCTAGCCGAGGGCGTATCGAGACCACGTCACCGGGTCTCGATACGCTCCTCACTCCGTTCGTCGCTACTCGACCAGCGCGGATGGTCACTCCGTTCGTCGCTACTCGACCTGCGGTTGGTCACTTGGGTTGTCGCTACTCGACCTGCGGTTGGTCACTCGGGTTGTCGCTACTCGACCGGCGGTTGGTCAACCCCGTTACCACTCGCCAGCGGGCTCACGCTCAGAGCGCCAACACCACATTCCCGAGTGCAGGCGCGTCGTCGCGGTCGGCGACGGTCGCGGTGATCAGCAATTTTCCGTTCTCATCCCAGACGTTGACATTCAATGTCTCGCCGGGGAACACGACACCGGCGAAGGTCGATGAGTAGTCACGTACCGCCGCCACGTCGCCGTCGAGCAAGGCGTCGGTGACCGCGCGGCAGACGGTGCCGTAGGTGCACAGGCCGTGCAGGATCGGTCGTGGAAAGCCTGCGGCGGCAGCGAATGCCGGATCGCTGTGCAACGGATTTCGGTCACCGCAGAGGCGATATAGCAGCGCCTGTTGCGGGAGCGTCGGCACCGAAAGACGATGGTCCGGTTCGCGATCGGGATACGCGACCTTGTTCGACGATCCACGTTCGCCGCCGAAGCCGCCCTCGCCCTTGGCGAAGATCGATGAGCGTGCAGTCCATAGTGGCTCGCCCGAGTCGTCGGTGGTCACCGACTCCTGAATAATCACTGCCGCAGAACCTTTGTCCTGCACCTCGGCGATGGTGGTGCGGGTGGTGGCCTTGCCGCTGGCCGGCAACGGTCGATGCGCGGTCACCTGTTGGCTGCCGTGCACCACCTTGGCCAGGTCTATGTCGATGCCGGGAAACGAGACCCTGGGAGCCTCGGTCGCGTGGAAGGACGCGGCAACAGTGGCGAACGACGGCAACACCTTCGGACCCTTGTCGTCGACGTAGGCCAGTCCGGCGGTGTCCATCGGATCGGCGGCTGCACCGACCGCGAGGTGATAGAGCGCGACATCTGAGGCCGACCATTGGAAGCTGATCTCGGGGAGTTCGGCACCGACGGCGACCGTGGGATCGATGGGCATGGCGTCAGGCTCCTGTGCTGGTCGCAGGGTTGCTGGTGGCGGTGGACTTCGACGCCGCGTCGAGCGCGGCGAGATAGCCGAAGACCAGCGCGGGCCCGATTGTGGCGCCCGGTCCGGCATAGGTGTGGCCCATCACCGGTGCGCTGGTGTTGCCGGCGGCATACAAACCCTCGATCACCGAACCGTCGGCCCGCAGTGCGCGGCCGGACGCGTCGGTGTCGATGCCGCCCTTGGTGCCCAGGTCGCCGGGCACCATCTTGACCGCGTAGAACGGTGCCTTGGTCAACGCGCCCAGGCTTGGGTTCGGCTTGTTGGTGATGTCGCCGTAGTAATGGTCGTAGCCGCTCTTACCGCGTCCGAAGTCGGCGTCGACCCCGGAGCGGGCGAAACCGTTGAACCGCTCGGTGGTGTTCGCCAGGGCGTCGGCCGGCACGCCGATCTTGTCGGCGAGCTCACGGATCGACCCGGCTTTGACCACCACCCCGGCCTCGAACCATTTCTTCGGGAGCGGCTGGCGCGCATTGACGCCCGCGAACAGGTACCGATTACGGCAGGTCTGATCCATGATCAACCACGACGGCACGTTCTCACCCGGGCCGTCGCCCTGCCCGAAGTCGCCGCCGTACATCTGGTGCACGGCCTCCACATAGGGCAGTGACTCATTCATGAACCGCTCGCCGCGTTCGTTGACCATGAACGTGCCCGGCACGGCTCGTTCGGACAACGCGAACCACGGTCCGCGCGGCAGCGGGATCGTCGGGCCCCACCACGAGTCGTCCATCAATGACACCGCCGCACCGACCTTGAGCCCCGCGGTGATGCCGTCACCGGTGTTGGACGGTGCGCCGGTGGTCCAGTCCGAGCCGATCGGCTCGCGCTGGTACTTCTGCCGCATCTCGGCATTGTGCTCGAAACCGCCGCAGGCGAGGATCACGCCGTGGCGGGCGTGGATGGCGAATTGGGTGCCCTCGGATTCGGCCAGCACCCCGACCACCCGGCCGTCCTCGGTGAGCAGATCGGTCAGGCCGGTGTTGAGCTTCAGCGGCACACCGAGTTTCCGCACCCCGAGCAGCAATTCTGCTGCCAGAGCGGCACCCATCGCGATCAGCTTCTTACCGCGGGAACGGGCCCAGAAGAATCGGCTACCGACCTTCGCCATCCGCAACGGGCCACGCCAATGCCGCAGCCCGGTGTTGAGCCAGCGGTAGTCGGACTGCAGCACCACCATGTTGAGCGGCGCCTTGGTGTACTGCGGGTGCAGCGTCTTCAGGTCGTCGCCGAGTGCCCGGGCGTCGAACGGACGCGGCTCCACCGACCGTCCGGCCAGTCGGCCGCCGGGTGCCTCGGGGTAGTAGTCGGAATAGTTCTTGACCCACTCGAGGTCGAGCGGCGCATGCTTCATCAAGAAATCGAGCGCCTCTGGGCCACGATCGATGTAGGCGTCGATCTTCTCCGCGGGCGCGTGTTCGCCGATGATCGCGTGCACGTACTCGCGTGCCTTCTCCACGGTGTCGTCCACGCCGTCGCGCTTGAGCACCGAGTTGTTCGGAATCCACACACCGCCACCCGACCGTGACGTCGAGCCACCCCAGTACGGGGACTTCTCGATGATCACGGTTTTCAGGCCACTCGCGGCCGCGGTGATGGCCGCGCTGAGGCCGGCGGCGCCCGCACCGACGACGATCACGTCGTAGGTCTCGGTGTTGGACTGCGGGGAAGTGGTGGTCTCTGCTGGTTCGGTCGCGCCGGCCATGGAAGTCCCTTCATGCGCCACGGGTGGAACGTGTTCTCACCTAAAATTAGAACACGTTGCAGAAATGTGGCGCCAGAGGAGTGTCGGTTGGTGTTGTCACGGTGATCCCGCTCAGTGGACCGACCGGATTACCGCCACTGTTCCTCAGGGAGACTTGGGCCAGGGAACGGGGTTGCGATGCACAGATTTGCTGGACGACGGGTCCTGATCACCGGTGCCGGATCGGGGATCGGTCAGGCGACCGTGCTGCGGCTCCTCGACGAAGGCGCCGATGTGGTCGCCGCCGACATCAGCGAAGCCGGACTCGCCGACACCAAGAGCAAGGTAGGGGCCTCGTCGAAGCTGACGACGGTGGCGATCAACGTTGCCGATGAGGCATCCGTGCGTGCCGGGGTCGCCGCCGCGATCGAAAGTCTCGGTGGCCTCGACGTCTTGATCAACGCCGCGGGAATACTGCGGTCGGCGCACACCCACGAATTGGCGCTCGAGGACTTCGAGTCGGTCATCCGCATCAATCTGACCGGTACGTTCCTGATGATCCGCGAGGCAATCCCGGCGCTGGGGCAGGGTCACTCACCGGCGGTCGTGAACTTCAGCTCCACGTCGGCGGCGTTCGCCCACCCTTACATGGCTGCCTATGCGGCCAGCAAGGGCGGCATCCAGGCGATGACACACGCGTTGGCCTCCGAGTACGGGAAGGCCGGCATCCGCTTCAACGCCGTCCAGCCGGGCTCGATCTCGTCGGGGATGACCGACGGCACGGGGGCCAGTGGACAGAGCCTGGGGCCGGGCCTGCCCGAGGACGCCGACTTCTCGTTGTTTCCCACGCCGTTGCTGTTCGGCGGTGGGTTTGCGCCGCCGGAGACGGTGGCAGGTGTCGTCGCCATGCTGGCGAGCGAGGATGCCGCCTTTGTCACCGGCACCGAGGTGCGCGTCGACGGTGGTTCACACGCGTGAACCAGGGGCGTGTCGCAAATCTGCAACGTGTTCTAAACTAGAACACGTTCACTCTACCCAGAAGGAGACGAAGTGGCGGTCGACCAGGCAGTTCGGGAGCGGATCGCGGCCGATCTGTGGAACGCGGAGCAGTCGGCGGTGGCGATCGATCGTCCTACGGACTCCCACGCGGGCCTCGACGTCGTCGATGCGTATGAGATCCAGCTGATCAATATCCGCAAACGCCTGGACGCCGGCGCGAAGGTCGCCGGGCACAAGGTGGGCCTAGCGTCGGAGGCCATGCAGAAGATGATGAACGTCGACGAGCCGGACTACGGGCATCTGCTCGACGAGATGCAGTACTTCGAGAAGACCCCGATCGACGCCGCGAAGCTGTGTTTCCCGCGGGTGGAGGTCGAGGTGGGATTCATCCTCGGCAAGGATCTGCCCGGAGAGGGCTGCACCAACGACGACGTCGTCGACGCCGTGGAATGGGTGGTGCCGTCTATCGAGCTGATCGATTCGCGCATCACCGACTGGAAGATCACCCTGTGCGACACAATCGCCGACAACGCTTCCTCGTGTGGATGGATTCTGGGGGAGCAGCGCATCCCGATCAGCGAGATCGACACCGGCGATATCGACGCGGTGTTGCACCGTAATGGGGAAATCGTGGCGAAAGGCAATTCGTCGGCAGTGCTGGGCCACCCGCTCAACGCGGTGTCGTGGTTGGCGCGCAAGGTCGACAGTTTCGGAGTGCGGTTGCGCAGGGGGGACGTGATCCTTCCCGGTACGGCGACGCGGGCGATCGACATCAGCTCGGGCGATCACTTCGTCGCCGAGTTCGCCGGTCTCGGTTCGGTCACCCTCGACTTCGATTAGTCCAAACGACATTTATCCGTCAAACCACACAGGAGGCGCACGTGGCAGCCAAGCTGACCGCAGCGATCATCGGGTCGGGCAACATCGGCACCGACCTGATGTACAAGTTGCAACGATCTGAGGTCATCGAGCCCCGGTGGATGGTCGGTATCGACGCCGACTCGGAGGGTATGAAGCGAGCAGCCGACCACGGGCTGATCACCATGAGCGGCGGTGCCGACGAGTTGCTAGGGTCGTCGGACAAACCTGATCTGATCTTCGAGGCCACCTCGGCCTACGTGCACCGCGAGTACGCGCCGAAGTACGAGGCAGCCGGGATCACCGCTGTCGACCTCACTCCCGCGGCGGTCGGCCCCGCCGTGGTCCCGCCGGCCAACCTGCGCGAGCACCTCGACGCACCCAACACCAACATGATCACCTGCGGCGGTCAGGCCACCATTCCGATGGTGCATGCGGTGTCCTCGGTCGTGCCGGTGCCGTATGCGGAGATCGTCGCGTCGGTCGCATCGGTCTCGGCCGGGCCGGGTACCCGCGCCAACATCGACGAGTTCACCAAGACCACGTCGAAGGGTATCGAGACCATCGGCGGCGCCGTGCGCGGCAAGGCGATCATCATACTGAATCCGGCCGATCCGCCGATGATCATGCGCGACACCATCTTCTGTGCGATTCCCGAGGACGCCGACACCGACGCGATCGCCGAGTCGATCCACAAGCGTGAGAAAGAGATCCAGTCGTATGTGCCGGGCTATCGGCTGCTGCAGGACCCGCAGTTCGATCCGCCCTCGGCCATCAACGGCGGCCACGCCCGGGTTTCGATCTTCGTCGAGGTCGAAGGCGCCGGCGATTTCCTGCCGCCGTACTCGGGCAACCTCGACATCATGACCGCCGCCGCCACCAAGGTCGGCGAGGAGATCGCGAAGACCAAGTTGGGAGCATCGGCATGAGCACTGCCACCACAGATCTGATGGCCAACGCCCGCAAGTACTCCGGCGCCCTCGACATCCGGATCACCGACTCGTCGTTGCGCGACGGCAGCCACCACAAGCGTCACCAGTTCACCGAGCAGGAGGTGCGTGACATCGTCGGCGCGCTCGACGCGTCGGGTGTGCCGGTGATCGAGGTGACTCACGGCGACGGACTCGGTGGATCCTCGTTCAACTATGGCTTCTCCAAAACCCCGGAGCAGCAACTGATCAAGGCCGCCGCAGAGACAGCGAAGCAGGCCAAGATCGCGTTCCTGATGCTGCCCGGACTCGGCACCAAGGACGACATCCGGGCTGCGCAGGACAACGGTGGACAGATCTGCCGCATCGCCACCCACTGCACCGAGGCCGACGTGTCGATTCAGCACTTCGGGCTTGCCCGCGATCTCGGGTTGGAGACCGTCGGATTCTTGATGATGAGCCATTCGCAGCCGCCCGAGAAGCTGGCCGAACAAGCCCGCATCATGGCCGACGCCGGTTGTCAGTGTGTGTACGTGGTGGATTCGGCGGGTGCGCTGGTGCTCGAGGATGTGACCTACCGGGTGCAGGCGTTGCGGGCCGAGCTTGGTGATGATGCGCAGATCGGTTTCCATGGGCACGAGAACCTCGACATCGCGGTGGCCAACTCCATCAACGCGATTCGTGCCGGCGCGCAGCAGATCGACGGGTCGATCCGCCGCTTCGGTGCCGGTGCCGGCAACACACCGACTGAGGCGTTCGTGGGGGTCTGCGACAAGTTGGGCATCACCACCGGCGTGGACTTCATGAAGATCGCCGACGCCGCCCAGGACGTGGTGCGTCCGGCGATGCCGTCGGAATGTCTGGTGGATCGCTCGGCGATGATGATGGGCTACGCCGGCTGCTACTCGAGCTTCCTCAAGCACGCCGAGGGCCACGCCGAACGCTACAACGTCTCGGCCGCCGAGATCCTGCTCGAGGCCGGCAACCGCAAACTGGTTGGTGGGCAAGAGGACCAGCTGATCGACATCGCGCTGGAGCTCAAGAAGAAGCAGGACGCGAACGCGGGGGTCTGACGCTTCGGCGGCCTTGCGCGGGCCGTCTTGGTCGCGCGGGTCGGTTCGGTCCGCGCGGGCCGTCGACGGCTTGCGCCATCCGAGCCGACCAGCAGGCCCGCCCAGTCGTAGTCGGTGCGTGCGATGAGAGTGCCGTCCTCGTCGACGACCTCGTGCTGAAGCCGCGGAATCGGGAGCCCGGCCTCGATCATCTGGACGCGTCCCCACGATTCACCGGGGTTCTCCGACAATCCGTCCGCATGGTGCAGAGCACGTCGTGCGTGCTGTGCTCCACGGCGCTTTCCGCGGAGCATCCCAGCCATCACCTCACCATCGGCTCCGTTGCGTATCGCGGAGTCGAAAATAGCGAGCGCACCGGCGAAACCCATGGAACTCGTGCACGCCACGTCGACCGCGGTGCGCTCGACCGACGTGACATGGATGCCGTCGACCTCGACGATGTGGGTCGTCGAGTATGCCGACGTGTCGATGCTGGGTGGCGGTGCGGTAGCCACCGTCCGGGTTGCCGGTGGTCATGTGGACGCGGCGGAGATTGGGTTTCAGCATCTCCAAACCGCGGACGGTGGCGGCCGACTGATGGCTCACCACGGGCGTGACCTCGCTCGTGACGGCCGCCGCGATGGCCTTGAGTCTGTGCCACTCGCTCGGTGTACGCGTGGCTGCGGGCACACAGACGCCCCGTGCTATCGACACCGTCTCCTTCTGTCGCAGTGAGTGTCGGTAGTCGTCGTCGGAGAACTGGGCGGCGAGGACGGCGGCGCGGTGAATCAGGCCGTGGCGATCGGTGGGGAAGGGTGCCATAGAAGTTGGACGCAGCACAGCACGGATCGGTGCCATCGTATTCACAACGCGGGTGGACCTTGATGGCGCAGGTCGGCGCGGTCCGCGCAGGCCGTCGACGACTCGCGCCCTCGGAGCTGACCCGCGCAAAGCCTGCGCCGATCGATAGCCCGACGGCTACCCCTCCCAGCCGGCGGGCGGATGCCCCAGACAGAACACCGCCCCGAACGGGTCGGTCACTGCTGCAAGAGTGCCGTAGGGGGTTTCCTCTCCGGCCATCATCACTCCGCCGCCGAGCGACTCGACCTGCTTCACGGTCGCGTCCACGTCGTCGACGGTGATGTAGACCTGCCAGAACGACGGTACCTCGGCCGGAAAGAGCTTGGACGCGTCCATGATCCCGGAGTATGAGCTCTCGCCGACGAACACCTGTCCGTAGAAGTCAGGGCCCACCGCGTCCGGGTCCCCGCCGGTGCCGACCTCTTCGATCCTCGCGCCGATGACGTCGGTGTAGAACTCGATGGATTTCTTGTAGTCCTTGCTCTGGCACTCGAACCAGTACGGTGTCCCGTGGGTGCCCCATTCCAGGAAGCCGGGATGGGTGTTGGGCTTCCACCAGCCGATCACGGCACCCGCGCTGTCGGTGGCGACCATCATGGTGCCCATGTCGCCGACATCCATCGGCGGCACCATCATCGAACCGCCCGCCTTCTCCACGGCCGCGACGGTGGCGGCCGGATCGGCGCTGTGCAAGTACACCGACCAGATGTCGGACGGACCGGACGGGTCCATCACAGGTCCACATCCGGCGACCCGTTTGCCGTTCTTGAGGAAGTTGCGATAGCCGGCGAAGTCGGGATTGGCCGCCTCCGCTTCCCACCCGAAGAGCGCGCCGTAGAACTCGGCGGCCTTGTCGGGGTCACTGCTCATCAGATCGAACCAGATCGGTGCGCCGATCGGTGCCGAGTAGTCGCTCATCATGCATCCTTTCGAGGATTCGGGATAGAACACCACTGCTGACCTCAAGCGTGACCGAAAGTCATCGCAGGCACGCTGCGAACCGGCAGACCGATGAAAAACGGCCCGCCGATCGGTCGACACCGATGAGTGGAACCGACGTGAGGAGTACCGACATGCCCAACGACACCACCCACGCCCGGCAGATCTCGGTGGCCGCCGACGAGATGATCGCGATGACGGACCCGATCACCGATGCGATGCTGCGCCGCCCGAGTCCCTGCGCCGAGATGGACCTGGCCGCGTTGCTGGGCCACGTCGACGGGTTGTCGCAGGCGTTCGCCGCGGCCGCAAGAAAGGACTTCGGCCCGCTGACATCGACGCCGCCGGACCCGGCGCACAGCGAGCTGGCACCGGACTGGCCCGATGCGCTGCGTCGTCATGTGCGGGATCTCGCCGACGCATGGAACACTCCCGGGGCCTGGGACGGTATGACACAGGCCGGCGGTGTCGAGGCCCCGGCCGAGGTCATGGGCACCATTGCCCTGTCGGAGCTGGTGCTGCACGGCTGGGATGTGGCACGCGCGATCGGCATCGACTATGCGTTGCCCGAGGAAATCCTCCAGGTTGTGTTCGACTTCCACCATCCGCCGGGCCCGCAGAGCGAGCGGGACGGAATGTTCGGGCCCGTCGTCGCTGTCCCCGACGAAGCCCGTCTCATCGACAGACTGGCCGGTCTGACCGGCCGCGATCCGTTCTGGCCGCATGGCACCCTGGAGGAATGAGCGACGGAGCCGACCGGGCACGAGCCACGATCCGTCGATTCACCTGGCCGATCGCTGCACTCGGTGGATTGCTGTTGATCGGCTTCAGTCTCGTCCCGTGGGGGATCTCCGACGAAGGAGTGCAGCCGTCGATCACCGGACTCGGCCGGGTTCGGGTGCCCGGCGCCACCGCCGAGGATGTCGCATTTCTCGAGGAGCACACCCTGCGTCCCGGGCTGTGGACGGTGACGTTCGGGGCCGTCATAACGGTCGTGTCCCTCCTTGCGTGGTGGCGCCCGCGACTGCGGTGGCCGGCGGTGGCGATCGTCGGGTTCGGTGCCGTCGCGACGTTGGTGGTGACGATCCCGGCACTGGCCGATCCCGGGGGTCATCTGTTCGACCAGCAGGTGCAGGACGCGATTCGGGTGGAGTCACCGCTGGTTGACGTGGGCTACGGACTGCTCGGCATTCTGATCGTCGCGATAGCGCTCATCGGACTGGTCGTGGCGGCCGCACTCACCCCAGCCGACGGATCGTCTTGATGTACGACCAGTGATTCAGCGGGGTGAACCCGATCGGTGCCCCGTTTGGCCCATAGGCGTTGAACACCTGGCCGAAGCCGGCGTAGATGCCGACGTGGCCGGCGTCGCGATAGAAGATGATGATGTCGCCCGGGGCCAGCGCCGACAACGGGATCGCGTGGCCGACCCGTGCCTGCTCCTGGCTGGTCCGGGGCAGTCGGATGCCGGCGGTGGAGAACGCCCATTGCATCAGGCCGGAACAATCCCACGACCACGGGCCCGTCCCACCCCATTGATACGGCCGCCCGACCTGGGTCATCGCGGCGGTCAGCGCCTGCATTCCTGCCGGCGTGGGAACCGGCAGGTAGATCTCGACGGAGCCCGAGGACCCCGATGAGCCGGTGTCGGCGAGAGCCGGGGCCCCTGCACCGAAGCCGACGCCCGCCGCGACGCCGGCCGCGCACAGCGCACCGACGAGGCGGCGTCGGATGTTGTGCATGCCATCAGAGTGACCGACGATGCTGCGCTTGTCTCAAGTTTCGATTGAGATTGGTGAAGAGGGTCGTTGGCAGTGTCGCGGTCTTCGGCGAGTGGGCAGGGAGGTGCTGCGGGCAGAGCGCGCAGGAATCGGCCGGATCTCGCCTCACCAGTACCCGTCGGGATCGCTCTCCGGAGACTCGGGCGGGATGATGCCCTCGGCCACGCCGTGGTCGATACTGGCCGACAGCCGCGGGCACGTCGGCATCATCGCGCCCGGCAACAAGGCCTTGCCCCCGTCGTCGGCCCGCTCGAGTTCGTTGCAGCGCTCGCGGGCGTCGGCGGTCCACTGCACGCTGGTGTGGAACGTGCTGGTCTTCTTGACCAGCACGCAGGCATGACACGACCGGCACTCGATTTCGCGCATCCCGCCACGTAGATAGTGTGCGCGATCGCGTTCGGTGGCGGCTTGCACGGCAGCCAGGCGCTCGGGATCGTCGTCGAAGTCGGGGGCCTTGGCCCAGCCACGACCTCCCGACGCCACCTGGCGCGCGGCCGCCCGTGTCATCGCCTCACACCTGCGCCTTCTCTGTGGGCTCGGCCGCCGGCGCCCCGGACTCTTCGGCAGCCTCTTCCTCCTGGCGCCGCAGGTTCTCCTCGATCTCCACGCCCCAGCTCTCCAGGGCCTTCGACGTGTCGATCTCGTATTCGAAGCGCTGCGTCATCTCCTCGTCGACATCGGCCTTGTCGACGTAGAACTGCTCGTACCAGCGGCGCAGCTGATAGACAGGTCCGTCCTCCTCGACGAGGAGTGGATTGTCGATGCGCGTCTTGTTCTTCCAGATCTCGACGTCCTGCAAGAATCCGACTTCGACGCCGGCGGTGATCTTCGACGCCATCTTCGCGGCCTGTTCGGCGGTCAGGCCCTCGGGAACCTTGGCCATCACGCCGTACATCAGCACGAACGAGTTCTCGTCGATGGGGTAGTGGCAGTTGGTCAGGATCGTCTCGATCGCGAAACCGCCGTAGTACTGCACCATCGGGTTGAGCATGTACGACGGGCCGTAATACGCGGCGATCGACTCCAGCCGGCTGTCACCGTAATTGGTGCCGAGTGTGACGTCCGGTCGCCCGTGCGAGTTCATGTACTGCGCGGCGACCTCGCCCTCGAACACGTTCTTGAAGTAGTCGGGCAGGGCGAAGTGCACATAGTAGAAGTGCGCCATGTCGACGACATTGTCGATGATCTCGCGGCAGTTGGAACCCTCGATGACGATGCGATTCCACGTCCACGGAGTCCACTCGTCGGAGCCGACCTCGTCGAGCTCGGGGATGATGCACTCCTCGGGCGGCGGGTTGCCCTCGGGATCGTTGTAGACGAACACCTGACCGTTGCGGGTCATCGTCGGCCACGCTCGGGTCTTGGCGAGCTTCGGGTTGCGCTTGGCGTAAGGAACGCCGGCGCAGCGGCCGTTGCCCTTCCACAACCAGCCGTGGAATGGGCATGCCACGTTGTCGCCCTTGACACTGCCCTGCGAGAGGTCTCCGCCCATGTGTCGGCAGTAGGCGTCGAGGACGTTGATCTCGCCCTTCGAATCGGCCCACACGACCAACTTGGTGCCGAAGATGTGCACGGAGTGCGGCTTGCCGTCGGTGAAGTCGTCGATGAGGCCAAGGCAGTGCCAGCCGCGCGCGAACCGGGTCGGGGGCGTGCCGGTGTCGATCTCGCGAACGGCGACGTCGTCGCCGTGGGCGGTGACGCCTGCGGTCGCCTCGGGGGTCGCTGACATCCGTTACTCCTGTTCTGGCGTGTGATTCGCTCGTTCCGCTCGAATCGGTACGGTCTCAATACTAGAACATGTTACAAAAATGACGAGTCGATCGCCGCATGTGGCGGTGATTAGGACCAGCAAATGGGCCCAAAGTCCCAGTGCTCGACATAAATGAGAACGTGTTCTAATCTCATCAGCAGATGGGAACCAGGGGCGGCCGTCGAGGTCGTCGAGCAACGAGTAGGAGCGGGCGAGATGCCAGCACATCAACGTAGCGAAGCGGCCGAACAGGTCCTGGAGAAGATCAATGCTCTCCTCCCCGAGATCGAGCAGCGCGCGCAGCAGACCGAGGATCTGCGGCGCATCCCGGACGAGACGGTGTCGAGCCTCGAGGGTGCCGGCTTCTTCAAGCTGATGCAGCCCGAGCAGTGGGGCGGCCATCAGGTCGACCCGGTGACTTTCTACGAGGCGGTGCGTCGGATCGCGTCCGCATGCGGTTCCACGGGCTGGGTCTCCGGGATCATCGGCATCCACAACTGGCATCTGGCCCTGTTCGACCAGCAGGCGCAGGAAGATGTGTGGGGTGCCGACACCAACGTCCGTATCTCGTCGTCGTACGCGCCGATGGGGATGGGCGAAGTGGTCGATGGTGGGTACAAGGTCAACGGCTCGTGGGCGTGGTCGTCGGGCTGTGAGACCGCCGATTGGGTGTTCGTGGGTGGCCCGGTCATCAAGAACGGCAAGCCGGTCGACTTCGTCAGCTTCCTGATCCCGCGCAGCGACTACACGATCAAGGACGTGTGGAACGTGGTGGGCTTGCGGGGCACCGGATCGAACACCATCCAGGTCAAGGATGTGTTCGTGCCGCGTCACCGGATGCTCAGCATGCGGACCATGAGCATGGGGCAGAGCCCCGGACTCGAGCAGAACACCGCACCGGTCTACAAGATGCCCTGGGGCACAATTCATCCGAGCACCATCGCCACTCCCATCGTCGGCATGGCCTACGGCGCCTACCACGCCCACGTCGAACATCAGGGAAAGCGGGTGCGTGCCGCCTACGCCGGTGAGAAGGCCAAGGAGGATCCGTTCGCCAAGGTGCGGATCGCTGAGGCGGCCAGCGACATCGACGCCGCATGGCGGCAATTGTCGGGCAACCTGCAAGCGGAGTACGATCTGATCCTTGCCGGTGAAGAGATCCCGATGGAATTGCGGTTGGCTGCGCGCCGGGATCAGGTGCGGGCCTCGGGCCGGGCGATCTCGGCAATCGACCGCCTCTTCGAGAACTCCGGGGCGCACGCGTTGGAGAACGGCACCCCCATCCAGCGATTCTGGCGCGACGCGCACGCCGGCCGGGTACATGCCGCCAACGATCCGGAGCGGGCGTACGTGGCATTCGGCAACGGCGAGTTCGGGATTCCCATCGGCGACACGATGGTGTGACTCCTCGTGAGGTGGAGGAACACGTCCCGCTGGTGCGTGACAATCTAGAGGAGTCAACAGATGAGTGACAGTCCGATCCGATCCCTGGGATACATGCGGATCGAGGCGACTGACGTCGATGCCTGGCGCGAATACGGCCTGAAAGTGCTCGGCATGGTGGAGGGCAAGGGGCTCACCGAGGGTGGGCTCTACCTGCGGATGGACGACTTCCCAGCGCGGCTGGTGATCGTTCCGGGTGAACACGACCGTCTCGATGTGTCCGGCTGGGAGTGTGCGAACGCCGCAGCGCTGCAAGATGTTCGAGATCGCTTGTCGACGGCCGGGGTGGTGTTCCGCGAGGCCAAGGATTTCGAGCTCGCGGACCGTCGGGTGGTCGAGATGATCGTGTTCGACGATCCCGCCGGCAACACCCTGGAGGTGTTCCACGGTGTCGCACTGGAACATCGGCGGGTGGTGAGCCCGTATGGCCACAAGTTCGTCACCGGCGAGCAGGGGTTGGGGCATGTCGTGCTGACCTGCGACGACGACAAGGCTGCGCTGGCCTTCTATCACGACGTGCTCGGCTTCGCACTGCGTGACTCGATGCGCCTGCCGCCGCAGGCCGTCGGACGCGAGGAGGGGGAGGAGTCGCCATGGCTGCGATTCCTGGGCTGTAACCCGCGTCATCATTCGTTGGCATTCCTGCCGATCCCCAACAGCACCGGCATCGTGCACCTGATGGTGGAGGTGGAGAACTCCGACGACGTCGGCCTCTGCCTGGATCGCGCGTTGCGCAAGAAGGTGAAGATGTCGGCGACTCTGGGTCGCCATGTCAACGATCTGATGCTGTCCTTCTATATGAAGACGCCCGGTGGGTTCGACATCGAATTTGGTTGCGAGGGAAGAACAGTCGACGACAACGAATGGATCGCCCGGGAGAGCACCGCGGTCAGTCTCTGGGGTCACGACTTCACAGTCGGGTTCAAGTGAGATGACCAGCACCGATACGACCCGTACCCCGTACGGTTCGGCCGACTTCGACAGTCGCCAGTTCCGCACCGCGATGGGTCAGTTCTGTACCGGTGTCACCGTGATCACCACGACCGACGCAGACGGTGGCCCGGTGGGCTTCGCCTGTCAGTCGTTCGCCGCGTTGTCGCTCGACCCGCCGTTGGTGCTGTTCTGCCCCATGAAGACGTCGCGGAGCTGGAAGGTCATCGAGGAGAACGGAAAGTTCTGTGTCAACGTGCTGTCCAACCGGCAGCAGGACGTGAGCGCGGCCTTCGGAGCACCTGGCGACGACAAGTTCCGCCATGTCACCTGGGACCCGTCGCCGGCCGGGCTGCCGGTGATACGCCACTCACTGACCTGGGTGGAATGCGACGTGGAACGGGTGACCGACGGCGGCGACCATCACATTGTCATCGGTCGCGCGCTGACCCTCGGTGAAGTGTTGCAGGACAAGCCGTTGCTGTTCTATCGCGGCGGCTACCTGTCGACCGAACACCCGCGCGTGACACCGGCGCAAGCAGAATTGGAGAACTTCCTCACCTGGACCGGAGGCGATACCTGGCTATGATCTCGATACGGCTCCTCACTCCGTTCGTCGCCTACTCGATCATCGGGTTGGGGTACGAGTGACCGATCAATCGGAAGTTGTGTCCCATTCGATTACCCCGCCGGTCGGCGTCACCGCGCCGCTCACCGACGCCATCGCCGAGGCCGAGCAAATGATCGCGTCGGCGGACTTCGTGAACAGCGAACAAGACCTTGCCGAAGGGTACGACTACCTCGCCGGCAGCATCGCAGCCATCGTGCAGCTCGTCCGGTCGCGACAGAAGAGCCACCCGAACTTCATCACGTCGACGGGCCCGACCACCAAGATGGGGCTCGACAACCCGGACACCCTCTACTATCACGCCGACCTGGAAGACGGTGGTACCTACGTCGTCCGCGGACATCGTGGCAGCACAGCGGATCTCAGCTTTCAGGTGCTAACCGGGGACTACACGCCGTCGTCGGTCCCCGGCGGCGACGACGCCTTCGACGACCGGCGCATCCCGATCGACGCCAATGGCGACTTCGAGATCACCTTCGGCCCGCCCATCGAGGGCGAGCGGCCGGACTACTTCGTACTCGCCGACGGCGCCTCGATGCTGTCGGTTCGAGAGGTGTACAGCGACTGGACGCAGCACAAGGGCGCCATCTGGATCGAACGACTCGGCACCGCGGGCACGGCACCGACCGAACCCGACCTCGCGCGGGTGACGAGACGTTACGCCACCGCAGGCAAGATGCTCACATCGCGGATCAACACCTGGTTCAACTTCCCCAAGTGGTTTTACCTCGACGAACCGGTCAACACCTTCACCACGCCACGGCTTACGCCAGGCGGATTGGCGACCCAGTATTCGTCGGTCGGGCACTTCCGACTCGCCGACAACGAGGCAATGGTCATCACCGTTCCGAAGACGTCGGCCCCATATCAAGGCTTCCAGCTGGGCAGCATGTGGTACATCTCGCTGGACTACGTCAACCACCAGACCAGCCTCAACTCGGCACAGGCACAGGTGGACCCCGACGGCATGATCCGGATGGTGGTGTCGCGCCGTAACCCCGGCATCGCGAACTGGATCGAGACCACCGGCCGCACCAGCGGCATCATGCAGTTCCGGTGGCAGCGGACCGATCAGCCGATCACGACCGACGACGGCCCGAGAGCTCAGGTGATCGACATCGGCGATGTGGCGCAGCATCTGCCCTACCTGTCCCACAACACGGTCGACGCGGCCGGCTGGGCCGAGCGTATTGCGGCGCGTCAGCGCGCGTTCGCGGAGAGGATGCTGCTGTGAGCGGTACCGGATTGCTCGCGGACAAGGTCGTCGTCGTGTCCGGGGTCGGACCTGGTCTGGGTCGGTCGATCTGCCTGCGCGCTGCGGCGGCGGGCGCACATGTCGTCCTCGCCGCACGCACCGAGTCCCGGCTCAAAGAGGTTGCCGCCGAGATCGATGCGCTCGGCAGCGGCGGGCGATCCTTCGTGGTGCCGACCGACATCTCCGACGACGACGCGGTCGACGCCCTGGTGTCATCGACGAACGACGAGTTCGGCCGCGCGGACGTGCTGGTGAACAACGCCTTCGCGCTACCGTCGATGAAGCCACTCGCGCGCACCGACTTCGATCAGATCAGCGCCAGTCTCGAACTGACTGTGCTCGGCACGCTGCGAGTCATCAAGGCTTTCACCGACCCGTTGGCGACGTCGTGCGGGTCGATCGTCAACATCAACTCGATGGTGATCCGCCATTCCGAACCCCGATACGGCAGCTACAAGTTGGCGAAGTCGGCCCTGCTGGCGATGTCGCAGACGCTGGCGACCGAGCTGGGCGACAAGGGTATTCGCATCAACACCGTGGCGCCGGGATACATCTGGGACGACCAGCTGAAGTGGTACTTCGGCGAGATCGCGAAGAAGTACGACATCACGCCCGAGCAGGTTTACGAGCAGACCGCGAGCAAGTCGGACCTGAAACGGCTGCCCGAGCCCGACGAGATCGCCGAGGCCGTGGTGTTTCTTGCCTCACCGATGGCCAGCGCCATCACCGGACACACCCTCGACGTGAACTGCGGAGAATACCATGACTAGTGTCGCACCCCGGCGCGACGTCGGGACTGTCGACGATCTGCACGAAGCTGCCACCCGGGCAACAGGTCTCGACGACTTCGGCGATCAGGACTACCTGCCGGCCCTGGAAGTCTTGCTGGAATCGTATGCACGCGATGCCGATCTCACGGAGATAGGCAGCAAGATGTTCCGCTTCTTCCTCAAAGGCGCGCTCATCGCACGCCTGCTGTCGGAGTCGTCGTGGAAGAACAATCCCGCGTATGCGGAGGTTTCCCTGACCCGTCCGATCTTCGTCACCGGACTGCCGCGCACCGGAACCACCGCGCTGCACCGCCTGTTGAACGCAGACCCCGCACACCAGGGTTTACAGATGTGGCTGGCGGAGTTCCCGCAGCCGCGTCCGCCCCGGGACAGTTGGGCGTCGAACCCGATCTACCAACAGATCGACGCCGGACTCGAACAGCATCACGTCGACAACCCCGAGTTCATGGGCTTGCACTACATGAGCGCAGCCGAGGTCGAGGAATGCTGGCAGCTATTGCGCCAGAACGTCATGTCGATCTCCTATGAGTCGTTGGCCTACCTGCCGACCTACTCGCGGTGGCTGGCCGAGCAGGATTGGACCCCGGCCTATGCGCGACACCGTCGCAACCTGCAGATGATCGGTCTCAACGACCCTGACAAGCGCTGGGTGCTCAAGAATCCCAGTCACATGTTCGCTCTCGATGCGCTGATGGCGGCCTACCCCGATGCGTTGGTCATCCAGACCCATCGCCCACCCGAGACCATCATCGCGTCGATGTGCAGTCTCGCGGAGAACGCGACACCGGGATGGTCGAACACTTTTGTCGGCGACACGATCGGTCGCACGCAGTTGGAGTTGTGGTCGCGTGGGCTCCGTGAGTTCGAGGCCGCGCGACGCAAGTACGATCCGGCACAGTTCGTCGACGTCGACTTCGCCGATCTTCGTGCCGATCCCTTCGGCACCGTCGAGCGGGTCTATGCAGCGCTCGGCGCCGACTTCACCGACGACGCCCGAGCGGCGATGGTCGCCCTCGACGACGAGAGTCGGTCGGGGGATCGCAAACCGCAGCACCGGTACAGCCTTGCCGACTACGGGCTCACCGACGACGCGGTCGCGGCGGCGTTCGCGCCCTGACCGGAATTTTCGGAGGCGGACCCGCAGGACTCACCGTATGGTTGCGCCCATGTCCGAATACCAGTCCCGGCGCACCGAGGAGGGGTTCCGGCGGCTGATCGCCTTCTCCGACGCGGTGGTGGCGATCGCTTTGACACTGCTGGTGCTTCCGCTCGCCGACATCCCCGACGAGATCGTAGACGAGACCTCGGTCGGCACGGTTCTGTCCGACCACCTATCCGACATTGTCAGTTTCGCCGTCAGCTTCATCGTGATCTGGGTGCTCTGGCGCAACCACCACCGGATGATGGAGAACTTCCGGGCCTACGACAAGGTGCTGTTCGAGCTTCACTTCGTGTGGCTGCTGACCATCGTGATCTTGCCATTCGTGACTGCGATGATGGACAACCGTCATGTCGATCGCGCCAACGCCGCCTACATCGGCGTGCTGGCGGTCTCCATCATGTCGCTGGTGGCGATGACGGCGTGGGGTCGGCGACATCGGGAACTGCTGATCGCCGGGGAGGACACCGAGGATTGGCTGGCCCACCGGTCCGGGGTGGGTACGTTGCTGTTGCTGATGGTCGCGTTGATCATCGCCATCGTCGTGCCGGACGCTGATGTGTGGCCGCTACTGCTCCTGTTGCTGTCCGGGCCGCTGGAGAACCTGTTACGCCGCTTTCGGTGACTCGCACCCTCACTGGTGCCCTGCACCGAGTGTCGATGCCCGGGCGACCAGTTGGGGCTGGAACACGGGATTCGACGGGGTGTGGCGATGTGGTGAATCCGAGGCCGCCGCGAGGAGCAACTCCACGGCCGTGGCGCCGATCCGTGCGGTTGGCTGTCGGATCGACGACAGCGGCACGACCGCCGAACGGGCGAAGTCGATGTCGTCGTACCCGATCAGCGAGATGTCCTCGGGTACCCGCACCGAGCCGCCCATCATCGTGAACGACTGCAGCACACCCATGGCGACGAGGTCGTTCGCGCAGAACACCGCGTCGGGTCGTTCGGCCGGGCGCCGGCGCTGCAGTTCGTCGCCGACGCCGCGTCCCGCGAGCACGCTCAGGGTCGGTGTCTCGATGACCTCCAAGCTCGCCCCGGGCACCGCCGCGATCGCGGCCTCGGCCCCGCGGCGGCGGTCGGCCACCTGCCGCAGGGTCAACGGGCCGCCCACATAGGCAATCCGGCGACGGCCGAGCCCGCACAGATGGTCCACCGCCATCCGCCCACCTGCTATGTCGTCGACGGCGACCGAGTCGAATGGGGAACCGGTCGCGTCACGGTCGACCAACACCACCGGCGTTCCACGGCGACGTAACGCGTCGAGTCGTCCGAGATCGTCCCCCACCGGCGAGACCATCAGGCCGAACACCCGCTGCTCATCGAAGGTGTCGACGTAGGCGGACTCGCGGGACGCATCCTCATCCGAGGTACCCAGCAGCACCGTCAGGTCGTGGTCACCGGCCTCGCGTTCGGCCGCGCGCGCGATGTCGGTGAAGAACGGGTTGCCGACGTCGAGCACCACCAGCCCCACACATCGCGACCGTCCGGCGCGGAGTTGGCGGGCGGCGTCGTTGCGCACGAAACCGAGACTGTCGATTGCTGCCTGGACCCGCGCAACCGTCGACGGGGACACCTTGTCGGGGGAATTGAGCACGTTGGAGACCGTGCCGACCGACACCGACGCCGCGGTGGCGACGTCGCGCATGCTCACACCCATGAGTTCATCTCACCAGATAGGGCTCGGGGAACCGACCCGACACGGTCGGCGATGGTTGACTACAGACATGGCCACACCCGGCGACCCGTTCTCCGACCAGTACCAGCCGGACCCCCGACGCTGGAAGGCACTCGCCGTCTGTCTGGTCGTCGGCTTCATGACACTCCTCGACGTATCGATTGTCAACGTCGCTCTGCCCTCGATCGAACAGGGGATCGGCGCATCGTCGGCCGACCTGTCGTGGATCGTCTCCGGGTACGCGCTCGCGTTCGGGTTGGTACTTGTCCCCGCCGGCCGGGTAGGCGATGCGCGTGGCCGCAAGACGACCTTCCTCGTGGGGCTCACACTGTTCGTCGTCGCATCGGCGGCGTGTGGGCTTGCACAGGGACCGATGACGCTGGTGATCGCCCGGTTGGTCCAAGGCGTGGCCGGCGGCATCCTGTCACCACAGGTGTCCGGACTGATCCAGTTGTTGTTCCGCGGAGCCGAACGTGGCCGGGCCTTCGGCATGTTCGCGGCCACGATCGGCATCTCCACCGCGGTCGGGCCACTGTTGGGCGGTGTCCTCATCCAACTCGGCGGCGCCGAGCACGGCTGGCGATGGGTGTTCTTCGTCAACGTCCCGATCGGCGTGGTCGCATTCGTTGCGGCACTTCGACTGATCCCGGCTCGGCCGGCCGAAACCAAACAGGCCCTGCGGTTGTCGTCGTTCGACCCGGTCGGCGTGGTTCTTCTCGGCGTGGGTGTGCTCAGTCTGATGCTGCCGATGGTGCAGGCCCAGCAGTGGACCGGAGATGGGAAATGGCTGCTGCTGATCATCGCCGCGGTGTCCATCGCGGCTTTCGTGATGTGGGAACGACATCAGGGTCGACAAGGGCGTCAACAGCTTGTCGATCTGTCGTTGTTCACCATTCGCTCGTACAGTCTGGGATGCATGATCGCCCTGGTGTACTTCGCCGGTTTCACCACGGTGTTCTTCATCTATACGCTGTATATCCAACAGGGGCTGGGATATTCGGCCCTGATGGCCGGCCTGGCGGTGACTCCGTTTGCGCTCGGCTCCGCGGTGTCGGCGCGTGTCGGCGGTGAGCTGGTCGAGAAGACTGGCAGGCCACTGGTGATCGTCGGACTTGCGCTCGTGTTCGTCGGCATGCTCACCACGGTGCTGGCCGCCTACCTCGTGCCGGGTCACAACGTCGGCTACGCTGCGGCGTTCCCGCTGCTGGTTGCCGGTGTCGGGTCCGGACTGGTGATCTCACCCAACCTGACCTTGAGTCTCGACGAGATCCCGGTGACCAAGGCCGGTATCGCCGGCGGCGTGCTGCAGACCGGGCAGCGTATCGGTTCGGCGGCCGGCATCGCACTGGTCGGCGCGGTGTTCTTTGGCCAGGTGGTGGCCACGCATGGAGATTGGGCGCACGCGTTCCGCTTCGGCCTGATGACCGCGGCCGGGCTGGTGTTGATCGCTTTGGTCGTCGGGCTGAGCGATCAGTTCGCGGAGCGGCGGAAGGTCGACGCGGCGGTGTAGGGGCGTATCGAGGCGCCGGCGGGGGTCTCGATACGCCCCTCACTCCGTTCGTCGCTGCGCGACCGGCGTTGGGCCGACGCTCGGCTCGCGGCCGAGTGCTACATGGCAGGTGGCTGGGACTGCACGTGACGATCGCGTGGCGCCAACCGTTGGAGTTGGGTGACGTGCGCCGGTGTCAGCTCGTCGAGCGAGGCGACTCCGAGTAGGCGCATGGTGCGGGTGATCTGCTCGGCGAGGATCTCGATTGTTCGGTTCACGCCGGCTTCGCCGCCGGCCATCAGGCCGTAGAGGTAGGCGCGGCCGATGAGGGTGAAGCGGGCACCCAGGGCGATGGAGGCGACGATGTCGGCGCCGGAGGTGATGCCGGTGTCGAGGATGATCTCGGTGTCGTTGCCGACCTCGCGGGCCGCCTCGGGCAGCAGGTGGAACGGGATGGGTGCGCGGTCGAGTTGGCGTCCACCGTGGTTGGACAGCACGATGCCGTTGACGCCGAGGTCGGTGACGGCTTTGGCGTCGTCGATGGTCTGGATGCCCTTGACGACCAGTTTGCCTGGCCACTGGCGTGTGATCCAGGCCAGATCGTCGAAGGTGACGGTGGGGTCGAACATGGTGTCGAGCAGTTCGGCGACGGTGCCCGACCAGCGGTCCAGCGAGGCGAACGCGAGTGGTTCGGTGGTGAGGAAGTCGATCCACCACTGTGGCCGGGGCAGGGCGTTGAGTACGGTTTTCGCGGTCAATGCCGGTGGGATGGACATGCCGTTGCGTTTGTCGCGCAGGCGGGCACCGGCGACCGGTACGTCGACGGTGACCAGCAGGGTGTCGTAGCCGGCGTTGGCGGCGCGTTCGACCAGTGCCATCGAGCGTTCGCGGTCTTTCCACATGTACAGCTGGAACCAGTTGCGGCCCGACGGGTTCGCGTTTTTGACGTCTTCGATGGAGGCGGTGCCCATCGTCGACAGTGAGAACGGGATGCCGGCGTGGCCGGCGGCGCGGGCGCCGGCGTATTCGCCTTCGGTCTGCATCATGCGGGTGAAGCCGGTCGGTGCGATTCCGAAGGGTAGTTCCGAACGTCCGCCCAGGATGGTGCACGAGGTGTCGACCTTGGACACGTCACGCAGGATCGCCGGGTGGAATTCGATGTCGGCGAACGCTTGTCGGGCCCGGGCGATGGACAGTTCGGCTTCGGCTGAGCCGTCGGTGTAGTCGAACGCGGCCTTCGGGGTGCGGCGTTTGGCGATCGTGCGCAGATCGTCGATGGTCAGCGCGGCGTCCAGACGCCGCTTCTTGGCGTCGAACTGCGGCTTTTTGAACTGCATCAACGGAGCGAGATCTGCCACCTTGGGAACTCGACGTTTCATGATCATGCCTTTCCTGCCCCAACCGCGTCGCGGCGCGGGGGCACGTGCGTGCGGCGGGGAACGTAGTGTTGCGGTGGGAAGCGGTCGGCGACGATGTGGCGCATCGCCTCCAGGTCACCGTCGATGAGGTCATGGGCGCGCGCGGTGATCAACACGTTGCCCAGCGCGGTCGCCTCGACCGGCCCGGCCAGCACGGGTAGACCCAGACGGTCGGCGGTCAGCTGACACAACAACCGGTTCTGCGATCCGCCTCCGACGAGATGTACTGTCTGCACCGTTTTCCCGGACAGTGTGGCGGCCCGCTGCACGGTCTCGGCGAACGCCGCGGCGAGGCTTTCGATGATGGCCCGCACCATCTCCGGAAACGTCATCGGCGGCCGCATGCCGCGTTCGGCGTACCAATCCCGGATACGCCCGGGCATGTCGCCGGGCGGTAGGAATCGCGCGTCGTCGGTGTCGAAGACGTCGAACGCCGGTGTGACATCGGCGGCCTGGGCGAGCAGTTCGGACAGATCTGCCCGGTAGCCGTCGCGCTGATAGTGCCGCACCGTCTCACTGAGCAGCCACAGGCCCATCACGTTGTGCAGATAGCGAATCCGGCCGTCGGCGCCGACCTCGTTGGTGAAGTTGGCCTTCCATCCGGCACGCGAGACGTTTGGTGACTCGAGTTCCACACCCACGAGACCCCAGGTGCCGCACGAGATATAGGCCGCCGACGATGGGTCCATGGGGATCGCCGCAACTGCGGAGGCGGTGTCGTGTGAGGCGACCGCGGTCACGTGTGGCGCGTCGGCCAGCCCCAACCGGTCGGTGACCTCGGGAAGCAGCGATCCCAGATCGGATCCGGTTTCCACGATCTCGGGAAACAGCCCGACCGGCAGATTCAGGCGCTCCATCATCGCGGTATCCCACTGGCCGTTGATACCGAGCAGCCCGGTGGTCGAGGCGTTCGTGCGTTCGGTGCCGCGGCGTCCGGTGAGCCAGTAGGCGAGCAGGTCGGGGATGAGCAGCGCGCTGTCGGCGTGGTCGAGCAGGCCATAGCGCTTCTCGGCGGCCAACTGATACACGGTGGTGAATGGCAAGAACTGCAGCCCGTTACGCACATACAGATCCGCCGGGTCGAGTTCTGCGTGCACCGCCTTCACACCGGGGGCGGTCCGGTCGTCACGATAGTGATGCGGCAGCCCCAGCATGCGTCCGTCGCGCAGTAGTGCGTAGTCGACGGCCCAGGAGTCGATTCCGATCCCGACGAGGTCGTCGGATCGGCGGCCGGCTTCGGCCAGTCCGGCGCAGGCCTCGCGGAACAGGCCGGGCACATCCCAGTGCAGTGCCGTCCGTCGGCCGTCGAAGAGGTGGACCGGGTCGTTGCCGAACCGGGCGACCTGCTCGAGTTCGAGCCGGCCCGGCGAGATGTCGGCGAGCATGACACGTCCGCTGGTCGCGCCCAGGTCGATCGCGGCGACCTGGGCCGACCGGTCAGAGCGCCTCATCGCAGGAATGCGGCCGCGACGCCCGCGTCCACCGGCACGTGCAGACCGGTGGTGTGCGAGAAGTCCGAGGTGCACAGCGCGAACGCGGCGTTGGCGATGTTCTCCGGTAGCACCTCGCGCTTGAGCAGGGTGCGCTGCGCATAGAACTTGCCCAAGTCCTTCTCCTCGACGCCGTACACCGCGGCGCGCTGGGCGCCCCACCCGCCGGCGAAGATCCCCGAACCACGCACCACACCATCGGGATTGATGCCGTTGACCTTGACGCCGTGCTCGCCGAGCTCGGCCGCGAGCAGCCGCACCTGGTGGGCCTGGTCGGCCTTGGTGGCCGAGTAGGCGATGTTGTTGGGGCCGGCGAAAACCGAGTTCTTCGACGAGATGTAGAGGATGTCGCCGCCGAGTTTCTGGTCGATCAAAGCGCGGGCAGCGGCCTTGCTCACCAGGAACGAACCGCGCGCCATCACGTTGTGTTGGAGATCCCAGTCGGCGGCGGTGGTGTCGAGCAACGATTTCGACAACGACAGCCCGGCATTGTTTACCACGAGGTCGATGCCACCGAAGGCGAGCACCGTGGCATCAATCGCCTCCTGCACGGCAGCTTCGTCGGTGACGTCGGCGGCTACACCGATCGCCACATCTGTCGACCCGATTTCCTCGGCCGCGGCCTGGGCCTTCGCGGCGTCGAGGTCGGCGATGACGACGCAGGCACCTTCGGCGGCGAGACGCGCAGCGATTGCCTTGCCGATACCCGATGCCGCACCGGTCACCAGCGCGATGCGGGTGGCCAGGGGTTTGGGCTTGGGCATGCGGGCGAGTTTGGCCTCCTCGAGTGCCCAGTACTCGATGCGGAACTTCTCCGATTCGTCGATGGGTGCGTAGGTGGAGACGGCTTCGGCCCCGCGCATCACGTTGATCGCGTTGAGGTAGAACTCACCGGCCACGCGTGCGGTCTGCTTGTCCTTGCCGAAGCTGAACATGCCGACGCCCGGGATGAGCACGATCGCCGGGTCGGCACCGCGCATCGCGGGGCTGTCGGCGGTGGCGTGCCGATCGTAGTAGGCGCGGTAGTCGGCGCGGTAGCTCTCGTGCAGTTCGGCCAGACGCTGCTTGCTCTCCTCGATCGTCGCCGATGCGGGCAGGTCCAACACCAGCGGCTTGACCTTGGTGCGCAGGAAGTGGTCCGGGCAGCTGGTGCCGAGCTCGGCCAAGCGCGGATGTTCGGAGGCCGCCAGGAATTCCAGCACTGGGTCGACGTCGGTGAAGTGACCGACCTGCGGACGGTCCACTGAGGCGAGGCCACGGATGAAAGGCGCCAGCGCAGCAGCCTTGACGCGACGCTCGTCGGCGGGCAATGCGCCGTAACCGTCGAGCTGCGAGCCGAACGGCTGCGGGCGACCGTTGGCGCTGATGTAGCGCTCGGCGGACTCGATGATCTCCAGCGAGTTCGCCTCGGCTTCTGCGGAGGTGTCTCCCCACGCGGTGATGCCGTGACCGCCGAGGATGCATCCGATGGCCTGCGGGTTTGCCTGCTTGATCGCGGCGATGTCGAGGCCGAGCTGGAAGCCCGGTCGGCGCCACGGCACCCACACGACGCGGTCGTCGAAGATCTTGCGGGTCAACGCCTCCCCGTCGGCGGCGGTGGCGATCGCGATGCCGGAATCGGGGTGCAGGTGGTCGACGTGTGCGGCGTCGACCAGGCCGTGCATGGCGGTGTCGATGGACGGGGCGGCGCCGCCCTTGCCGTGCAGGCAGTAGTCGAAGGCGGCGACCATCTCGTCCTCACGCTCGAGGCCGGAGTAGACGTCGACGAGCGCGCGCATCCGGTCTAGCCGCAACACAGCCAGCCCTTTGTCGGTGAGCGTGCCCAGATCTCCGCCGGAGCCCTTGACCCACAGGAGGTCGACGTCCTCGCCGGTGACCGGGTCGGTGTCGGTGCCCTTGGCCGAGGTGTTGCCGCCGGCGTAATTGGTGTTCTTCGGATCGGCGCCGAGGCGGTTGGACCGCGCGATGAGTTCGGTGACGGTGGGGTTGGTCATGAGTTCGGTTCTCCTCGGGATGGGTTCGGTAGGTCAGGCGCCCCAGGAGGACTGGGTGCCCCCCACGCGCTCGTCGGCGATGCGCTCGGCGTACCCGGAGGCGGCGAAGGCGGCCATCGGATCGGCCGGTAGGCCGCGGGATTCGCGGCGCTGCGCGAGCATCGGGCGGACGTCGGTGTAGAAGGCGTCCATCATGATGGCGTTGGCGCCCAGCACATCGCCGGCCTCCTGGGCGGCGGTCAGGGCGTCGGTGTCCACGAGCAGCGCACGTGCGGTCATCTCCTGCACGTTGAGCACCGATCGGATCTGGCCGGGGATCTTGTCCTCTACGTTGTGGCACTGGTCGAGCATCAGCGCCACCGGTGAGCCGGTGTCCAGGCCGCCGCCGCGCACCACCTCGAACAGGAGGCGGAACAGCTGGAACGGGTCCGCGGCGCCGACGATGAGGTCGTCGTCGGCGTAGAAGCGGGAGTTGAAGTCGAACGAGCCGAGCTTCCCGAGGCGGAGCAGCTGGGCGACGATGAACTCGATGTTGGTGCCCGGGGCGTGGTGTCCGGTGTCGAGGCAGACCATCGCCCGTTCGCCGAGCGCGCTGACGTGCGCGTAGGAAGTGCCCCAGTCGGGCACATCGGTCACGTACATGGCGGGCTCGAAGAACTTGTACTCCAGAACAAGTCGCTGGTCGTCGCCGATGTGTTGGTAGATCGTGGCCAGTGACTCGGCGAGACGGTCCTGGCGGCCGCGGATGTCGCCCTGTCCGGGGTAGTTGGTGCCGTCGGCCAGCCAGATCTTCAGATCGCGCGAACCGGTCTGACCCATCACGTCGATGCAGGCGAGGTGGTGGTCGATGGCCTTCTGCCGGACCGTCTTGTCGGTGTGGGTGAGACTGCCGAACTTGTAGTCGTCGTCCTGAAAGGTGTTGGAGTTGATGGTGCCCAGCGCAACCCCGAGATCCTCGGCGTACCGGCCGAGCGCGCGGTAGTCGTCGACGGTGTCCCACGGGATGTGCAGAGCGACCGAGGGCGCCAGGCCCGTCAGTTCGTTGACCTTGGCGGCGTCGGCGATCTTCTCGTGCACGGTGCGCGGGGTGCCCGGGGTGCCGAACACCTTGAACCGGGTGCCGGAGTTGCCGAACGCCCAGGAGGGTAGCTCGATTTGGAGGTTGTCGAGGATCGTCTCGTCAATGGTGGTCATGAGGGGTCCTTCGGTGGAGCCCCCGCCGCCGGCGTCGGGAGGAAGCACCGGCGGCGGAAGTGTTGGAACGTTTCAATTAGGGGGTGTAGGCGGCGATCAGGCTGGAGTGTGCGTGACCGGCCGGGGGGCCGCGAGATCAGTGCCCGAGGGGGTGCCACCCAGTTCCGGCGAGAGTGGCGTGCCGTAGCGTTCGACCTCGATCTCCTGCAGCGTCTTACCCTGCGTCTTGGGCGCCCAGATCGCGCCGATCACCAGGGCGACGGTCAGCAGGCCGACGAGTAAAGCGCCCACCGCCGGCAGGCCGGTGGCCGCGAGCATCGTCGGGAAGAAGTAACTGAGCAGGCCTGTCGCGGCACGGACGGCGAAGAACATGATGCCCTGCGCGCTGGCCCGGTACGGGGTGGCGAAGAGTTCGCTGGCCCACAGGCTGTAGAAGGCCTGGGCGCCGATGCCCGACGAGATGCCCCACAGCACGGCGAAAACCAGCATGGTCGCGATACCGCTGTCGGTGAACAGGACCAGCACCAGCCAGCCGGCGATGCCCAAGGCGGCGCCGAAGACATACAAGCCGCGCTGCGAGACGCGGTCGGCGTAGCGCATGAAGCCGAAATAGGTGGCCAGGACCGTGCAGCCCCAGACAAGCACCTGCAGCAGGTTCTGCTGGACCTCGCTGTGCAGGCCCGCGGTCTCGTACACCCGCGGCATGAAGATGCCTGCCTGGCCGGCCACGGTGTTCCAGAAGAGATAGATGCCGCCGAGCAACAGTAGCGCGGTGATGTTGACCTTCTTGGAGAACAGGCCCTTGACGCCGCGAGCGCCGACTGCGGACTCGATCGCCTGTGGCTCGCGCGCCGCCTCGTCCTTCCAGATCTTCGACTCGGCGAGTCCCTGACGAATCCACCACACCACGGCGGCGACGACGAACAGGTGCAGGAAGATCAATCGTGAACCGAGGAGTCCGAGCGGCGCCAGCGCGGCCGCGAGCGCGAAACCGATCAGGGGCCCGACCGACCAGGCGAGCTGGGCGGTCCCCACGTGTTTGGCGCGCTCCACCGATGGGGCCTCTTCGGCGATATAGGTCCATGAGGCCGGAACTCCGGCCCCGACTGCAATGCCGGTGATGATGAACGCTGCCAGCAGCATGGAGTAGTTGACCGCGAAGGCCGCGAGGAGCACGCCGGCCATGTAGACCAGCAGATCGTAGGTGTAGATCTTCTTGCGGCCGAACCGGTCGCACAGCGGCCCGCCGATCGCCGCGCCGATGGCGGCGCCGAAGGCGTTCGCGCTCAGGGCGGCGAGCAGGCCGACGGCGAAGTTGCTGATGCCGAACTCGTCCTGCCAGAACGCCAGGCTGGTGGCGATGGCGATGATGGAGCCGGCCTCGATGTAGTTCGACATGGCGACCGAGATGGTCGCCCGCCAGCCGGTGGTGGAGCGCGCTCCTACTTTCATGGTGCTTCCTTGCGTCGATCTCAGTAGAGAGGGTGGGGTCGATGAGGTCAAGCCGGGTCGGGGATGGGAAGGCTCCGATCAGTCGAGGTGGAAGTACTCGATCAGCTCGCTACGGACGGTGTCGGGGTTGGCGCCTGCCGTCTGGTCGGCGGTGCTCGCCGGGAGGAAATACTCCGACATCTGCCGCTGCCACCGTGTGTTGACGTCGGTGGCCTCCATGGCGGCAGCGGCCGCGGCGAAGTCGTCCGTTTCGAGGTAGCCGACGATCATGCCGTCGTCGGGGCGCAGGAACAGCGAGTAGTTGTGCCAGCCGGCCTCCCGTAGGGCTTCGAGCATCTCGGGCCACACGGTGGTGTGGGCATCGAGGTAGTCCTGCACGCGGTCGGGCTTGAGGTACATCACGAAGCACACGCGCTGACGTTGCGTCATGTCACTCCTGTTCGGCTGATCGCGACGGCCCGGTAGCAGGACGCCGACGTGGAGGTCTTCGAAACAACAGTGCGTTGAAACGTTTCAATTTGTGATAGCGGCAACACTAAGCGCATCGGAGTGAAGTAGTCAAGTGCGGGTTCGGCGAGCCCGGATCATTGTCGGAGTGCTTCCGACGGTGACGATGGTCGTGGGCGACCTGGAGTGGAGAGCGGCGGGTCCGCCAGGCTCAGGCCAGTAGGCGGCGACTCAACTCGTCGATCACCTCGTGCGGTTGCCCGAACAGTTGAGCACTACCGTGAGCGCGTTTGAAGAACAGCGCGATGTCGTGCTCGGCGGTGATCCCGATACCGCCGTGAAGTTGGATGCCCTCGCCGGCGACGAGACAGAACGCCTCCGAACACTGCACGTGAGCGGCCGCCGCGAGATCCTCGGCGTCGGGTGCGCCGGCCACCGCCGCGGCCACCGCGGCCCGCGCAACTGACCGCGCGGCCTCCACGGCCGCGTACATGTCGGCCATCCGATGTTTGAGAGCCTGAAACGAACCGATCGTGCGACCGAACTGCTTGCGCGACTTGGTGTAGTCGACTGTCAGGTCGAGCGCCGCGGCGGCACCGCCCACCTGCTCGACAGCCAGTAGCGCCCACGCCAGGATGCGCAGGCGAACCGGGAGATCGGGGCCGGACGGGATCGTCGTCGCCGGTGTCTCGTCGAATTCGACCCGGGCGAGCGGGCGACTCGCGTCGACGACCGGTAGTGGCGTGATCCGCACCCCGTCGGCGTCGGCTCCGACGGCGTGCAGCGTCGTGGTCTCACGTCCGCCCGCCAACACGATGAACAGATCGGCAGATTCTGCGTCGATAACGTATTCGGCAGCGCCGGAGAGCAATCCGGCGTCGGCGTTGACGCCCGGCGACGACCAACCGCGCGGGTCCGCCCAGCACAGGGTCGCGATCTGTTCGCCGGCGGCCAACGCGGGCAGGAGTTCACGATTGGTCGCGTCGTCGTCGGCGAGCAGGATGGCGGCGGTCGCCAGTGCAGAGGTCAACACCGGGACCGGGCACAGCGAGCGACCCAACTCCTCCAACACCGCACCGGTCTCGGTGAACGACGCACCGCCCCCGCCGTAGGCCTCCGGGATGGGCAACGAGGCCACCCCGATCTCGGCGCATAGGGTGTCCCACAGTGCGCGGTCGATCCGCGGGGTGTGTCGCATGGCGGCCCGTGCGCTGGCCGAATCGCCTCGGCGGGTGACGAGTTCGCTGATCGCCTCGGCGAGGGCGGCGCGATCCTCGGCGGAGATGGCCGTCGATTCGGTCGTTGCGGTCACAGTGACTCCAGGACTCGTCGGCGCAGATCTGCGGGCGTACCCCACGCGGTCAGCAGGGCCCGCGTCTTGGTGAGATATAGCGACAGATCGTGCTCGGTGGTGTACCCGATCGCGCCGAGCACCTGCAGTGCGCGTCGCGATGCGAGATAGGCGGCGTCACCGGCAGCGACCTTCGCCGCTGCCACATCCCGGCGGACATCGGTGCCTTCGGGCACCAGACCGTCGACGCCCAAGGCGGCGGCATAGACGAGCGGGCGGGCCATCTCGACCGCGATCGCCACATCGGCGAGGTGGTGCTTGACCGCCTGGAACGAACCGATCGCCCGCCCGAACTGCTTGCGGGCCTGCGCATAGTCGGCAGCCGAGGCAAGCATGGCGCTCGCCATCCCCAGTAGTTGGGCGGCGGTGGCCAGTGTGCCGATGTCGGCGGCGTCGTGAACATCGACATTCTCGGCGAGGACTTCGTCGGGGCCGAGTTCGGCCAGGATTCGGGTGGGATCGACGGTTGCTACCCGGTCGGTTGTGGTGGCGGTGCTCAGCACGCCATCGATCACCACATAGGAGGTTTCGGCGATGGGGGCCAGCGGTGCGATGGGTGGGATGGCACACGTGGCCAGTGCGCCCTCGGCCAATGCGCTGAGGTGCGAGCCCGATACGCCGGCGCTGCGCAGGAGTACCGGTAGTACGGCGACGGTCTCCACGATCGGCCCGGGCAGGGCATGTCGACCGACCTGTTCCATCGCGACCACCATCTCGGTGGCACCGGCCGATGACCCGCCACTGCTCTCGTCGATGAGCAGTCCGGTGATCCCGGTCTCGGCCAGGGCGGTCACCACCTCTGCGACCGGGTGGTGATCACCATGGGTCCACGCCCGTGCCCGCGCTGGGATGTCGGCCTTGGCGAGCAGCGCGTCGACGGTCGACGCGAGGTCATCGTGCACATCAGAGAGAAGAAAATCCATGGTTCACCGGTCCCCACGCGGTAGGCCCAGGAGCCGTTCCGCGATCACGTTGCGCTGGATCTCGTTGGTGCCGGCGTAGATCGGCCCCGACAACGAGAACAGATAGCCGTCCATCCACGCGTCGTCGAGCTCGGCATCCACGCCCTGCAGGTCCAGCGCCGTCTCGTGGGCGACGATGTCCCACTGCGACCAGAAGACCTTGTTGATCGACGACTCCATGCCGAGTTGTCCACCCGCGGCGAGGCGACTGACCGTCTGATACGTCGACAACTCGTACGCGCGCGCCCCGATCCACGCATCCGCCACGCGCGCATCGACGTTGGCGGTCGCGTACACCGCGTCGTGATTGCGCTTCCAGAGGTCGACCAGCCTGTCGGTGGTGGCCAGGAATCGCCCCGGAGAACGCAACGACAGCCCGCGTTCGTTGGCCGCGGTACTCATCGCAACCTTCCAGCCGTTGTCGACGGCGCCGATGACGCCACTGCCACCTGGATCGGCCGGGTCGTCGGGGACGAAGACATCCTCGAGGAACAACTCGGCGAAACCGGGCTCGCCGTCGAGCTGCGCGATGGGGCGCACCGTGACACCCGGGCTGCGTAGGTCGAACATGAAGTAGGTCAGACCGCGGTGGCGCTGCGCCTCTTTGTCCGTGCGGAACAGGCCGAAGGCCCAGTCCGCGAAACTCGAGCGTGAACTCCAGGTTTTCTGACCGTTCAACAACCACCCGCCGTCGGTGCGGGTGGCCGTGGAGCGGAGTGACGCGAGGTCGCTGCCGGCCTCCGGTTCGCTCCAGGCCTGCCCCCAGATGTCGTCGGCACGCGCCATCCGAGGCATGATGCGCGCGAGCTGATCCGGGTGCGCATGTTCGAACAACGTCGGCGCGAGCAGGAAGATGCCGTTCTGACTGACCCGGCCGGGCGCGCCAGCACGGTAATACTCCTCCTCGAAGATCACCCAGTGCAACAGGCCGACATCACGACCGCCGTACTCCTCGGGCCAGCTCACCACCGACATCCGGTCGGCGGCCATGGTGCGTTCCCACTCGCGGTGCGCCTCGAACCCCTCAGCGGTGTCCATGGATGGAAGGGGTTGGGCAGGAACGTGGTCGGTGAGCCAGCTACGCACCTCGGCGCGGAACTGCTCGGCGTCGTCGTCGAAGAAGAGGTCCATGTCAGCTGCCGCTGCCGTTCACATTCGACCCGCTCCCGGCGCCGGACGACGCCTTCATCGACTTGGCATCCATCCCCCCAAGTGAGTCGCCGCCGGATTCGGCGTTGGCGGCGTGGGCGTAGTGATGCCACCCGAAGACCGAGTCCATCGAGTTGCGCAGTCCCATCTGGTCCTCGCAGATGTTGACGGCCTTCTTGGACAGGAACAGCCCCTGCATCGGCATCGCGGTCATCTTCTCTGCGATGGTGTCGACCTTCGTGACGAGTTCGTCGCGGGTCACAACATGGTTGACCATGCCCCATTCCGCGGCCTGGGTTGCGGTGAACCGTTCGCCGGTGAACAGGATCTCCTTGGCGCGTCGGGTGCCGAGGGCATAGGCGTGCGCGAAATACTCGACGCCCGGTATGCCCATCCGGGCAACCGGGTCGGAGAAGAAGGCGTCGTCGGAGGCGACGATGAAGTCGCAGATCCAGGCCAGCATGAGCCCACCCGCGATGCAGGCGCCGTGAACCTGCGCGATGACCGGCTTGGGGATCTCCCGCCAGCGGCGACACATTCCCATGTACACCTCCATCTCGCGGGCCAGACGCTGGTCGGCGCCGGACTTGTCGGAGTGGTCCCAGTGCAGGGTGGCGACGTTGTCGTAGTAGGTGTCGAAGTCACGTTCGGGAGTGCCGATGTCGTGCCCGGCCGAGAAGTGTTTGCCGTTGGCGCGTAGCACGATCACCTTGACCGCTGCGTCGTCGACCGCCTTGCGGAACGCGGCGTCCAGCGAGTATGTCATCACCGAGTTCTGGGCGTTGCGATACTCGGGACGGTTGAGCGTCACGTAGGCGACGGCGTTCTCGGGGCCACCCACCTCGTAGGCGACCGGCGACGAATCCGGACCCAGATCGTCCGGGCCGAGTGCGGGCGGGATGACGGCATCACTCATGACCCGAGCTTAACCTAGCAAGTGCTTGGTTGGTAGGTGGGAGGTCCCGTGAGGTACGCAAGCCGGCCCGATGCGGAGGTGGCAACAGTGAGTCGATCACCGACAGCGTGGTCAGAAACCCGCTGCTCAGGGGAGACACGCGTCGGCGGCCAGCAGGTAGGACGCATAAATGGCGGCCGTGACCGTCGCGGAGAGCAGCAGATATGCCACCACCCCGGCCGCGGCGACAGCGCCGTTGCGCGGGGCATCGGGTCTGGCCACGAGTTGCTGGACCCGGTTGGGGCCACCGGCATGGAGGGCGGCATGGTGGGCGCCGACCTCGGGGTGGTGGGGCTCGAGCTTGAGGAGCGCACTGGCCAGGGCGGTGGTGCTCACGGCGCGGCGGGCGGCGTTGTCGGCGGCGATTTCGAGGTACTGGCGAATCGCGGACATGGCCGAGTCGACCAGCGGCACCCAACGCACCGGTGCACTGATGGTGGTCGCGATCAGCATGATCAGATGATGGCGCTGGCGCACGTGGGCGTCCTCGTGGGCGAGCACCGCGCGCACCTCGTCATCGTCGAGCAAGCGTAAGGCGCCCTCGGAGATGATGACGCCGCCGTGGGCACGGGGGAGCGCGAACACCGTCGGATCGTCCTGCTCGAGTACGCGGACCCGCCGTCCGGCGATTCGGTGCCAGGTGGTTCTCGTCTGTAGATCTGAGCCGTCGCTTCGCGCGCGGCGCCATGCGCGCGCGGCGTGGACGGCGCTCATCCCGAGGCCCACGGCGGCAACCAGAACCGGGGCGACCAGCAATGCAACAGTCGGCAGGCCGGTGCGAATCGAGACGCCGGCGATCGGGCTTGCGGTGGCCAGGCAGCGTTGACAGACCTCGGTGGTGTCGGGTGACAGGACCTCCGGGCCGGTGAGTATCCAGGCGAACATCGGTCCGATGGCCAGCGCGGCGGCCGCCCATGACGCGATCAGACCCAGGTGGCCCAGCGTCGCAGCTCGCGGCATCCGGGCCAGGTAGGGGGCGGCACGACGCAGGGCGCGAGGGCCGAGGACCGACCACGCGATGACAGCCGCAGCGATCAGAAACATCAGGAGGAACGTCATCGGTCTTCGGATCGCCCCTCGGCGTTCTCGGCGAGATAGCGACGCAGGACATCGATGTCGTCGGTGGAGAGCGTCTCGACGAAATGCAGCATCGACGACTCGCGGTTCGTGCCGGCGGTGTTGAGCGCACGCTGCATCAGGTGCGCGGCGTACTCCTCGCGGTCGCGCACCGGCCGATAGCGTACCGACCCCGGTCGACGCTTGGGTCGCACCATCTCCTTGCGCTCGAGGTTGCGCAGGACGGTGGCGATGGTGGTGTAGGCCGGTTCGCCGGGCAGTGCGTCGATGATGTCGCGGATGGCCACCGGATGCTTGTCCCAGACCACATCCATCACCTGCTGTTCGAGGGCGCCGAGCCGCATCGGATCGGGCGTGGGCGAGGGGAGCTGTTGTGGGCTGCGATCATTCATCGTCGATCAGCTCCGACGATGAACGAACGACGATGCGCCCACGAGTTCGTCGTTCGCCGGCGCGGGTGGCCCCCCGCGCAGTTTGACCCGATTCCCACACGACCCGAGTATGCCGTACCTCGACTATGTGGGATAGTCGACTGCCGGGTGGGTTCGTTCTGCGCTCGACCCTCATCGCGGTGGTCGGACGCCCTCGATGACGTTCACGTACACCTGGAGAGGCAGGCCGCCGAGTAAGGGGGTGCCGTTGATCCAGAACGCCGGAACCGGCGGGATGAAGAGGCGTTTCGCGAGTGCGAGATCGGACTCGATCTCGGAGTCGAAGGTGTCGCTGCGCATGTCGCGTTCGAATCGGTCGAGATCGTCGACACCGGCCTGCCGGGCGAAAGAGGTGAGCACCTCCGGTGTCAGATCCGGCCGTTCCTGCGCCGGAGCTGCTTCCATCACGGTCTGCACGAACGCCCAGAAGTGTCCCTGAGCTGCGGCGGCGCGACCGGCGCGAGCTGCCGAGCGTGACTGTGGTCCGGCCATCGGTGCGTCCCGCCACTCGATCCGCAGCACTCCGGTGTCGACATAGCGGTCGATCAGAGCGGGTTGGATCGTACGGGTGAAGTGCGCACAGTACTCGCAGCGAAAGTCCTCGAACACCACCATGGTCACCGGTGCGTCGGGAGAACCGAGTACCAGCGGGTCGTCGTCGGCGCGGCGGGGCGTATCGCCGGCGGGGCCCAGATTGACGTTGGTGGCCGACGGTGTCGTCGCCGGTGCGGGCGAACCGGCCGACCGATCGTCGTTGCTCGTCAGCAGTGCGATCACCACCGCGACCGCCACCGCCACCGTCGCCGCCAGTGCAACCAACTGTTGGCGGACTGTGCCGGTTGTCATGCGCACGGGTACACCGTCCGGTCCTCGATCACGCCGCGCTTGCCCGATGGTGGCGGGGGAGTCGGCAACTGCGCTGGTTGTTCAACCGGACGGCCAACGCAGTCCACAGCAACGCGATACCCGCGAGCGCCAGCACCGGCTGGAGCGGCGCGAACCAGGTGAGCGCACCCGAATACCCGAGCGCCAGCACCGCCAGCTTGTTGCAGACCGGACAGCCGACAGCGAACCACGAGAACACGACCCCAATCGGACCGAGCCCGTCGGTCCGGGATGGGGGTGCACCCGCCGGATCTGCGGTCTCGCTGTTATGGCTGGACGAGTCGGTTCGCACATAGGTCGCCGCCAGCAGCCCCGACAGCACCGCCGTCACCAGCAGCGTCGGATAGTTCCAGGCGACGGGCGCGACCTCGCGGGAGAAGACGTCGTTGGGAATCAGCACCGTGGCCACCCCGACGAGTACCGCGACGGGTACGGCGGTTGCCGCGGCCATCTGGACGCGTGTCGCGTCGCGGACGGCGGTGGCGACCAGCCGGGGTGAGGTGCGGAGGGCGGCCCACACCTGTGCAGCGACATCGGACATGCCGCCGACGATGCCACATTGATTACTATCTCGCATAGTTGTTTACTATCCGAGATAGTAATGTCGAGGTGGAAATCGGAGTGCCCATGCCTGTGCAGCGTTCGTTCTGGTCGTCGTGGCTGATCCCCGGAGTGATCGTGACGATCGCGATCGCCCTGGTCGCCTTCGTCGTGATCTACGAAACGAACGACGATGCGCAACCGACGTCCGGCGACACTGCTGCAAACAGCACCGACCAATTCCCCTACGACATCGGGCTCGAACGACGTGACCCGCACGATCCCTTGGCACTGGGGGCGGTCGATGCGCCCATCACGCTGATCGTGTTCAGCGACTTCCAGTGTCCCTTCTGCGCGAAGTGGTCCCACGACACCCTGCCCGTCCTGCTCAAGCGGGTCGACGACGGTCAACTCCGCATCGAGATGCGGGAGGTGAATGTGTTCGGTGAGGCGTCGCGGCGTGCCGCGCTGGCCGCGTATGCGGCGGCATTGCAGGGGCGTTATCTCGACTACCACGACGCGCTCTTCGCCGGTGGGCATCCCCGAACGGGTGCCGGGTTGTCCGCCGAGGCCTTGGTCGAGACCGCACGCGACCTGAATCTCGACGTTGACCTGTTCCGCGAGCAGATGAACTCGGCGACGACACGCACGGCGATCGATGCGAATGAGCAGCTCGGAGCCACGGCCGGAGCGTTCTCGACCCCCAGCTTCATTCTCGGTGGCCAGCCGATTGCCGGCGCGCAGCCGACGAAGGTCTTTCTCGACACCCTCGACGAGTTGACGGGGCTGGAGGGGAACTGACGGTGGACATCGGACTACTCGCCGCGTTCGCCGGCGGAGCGCTGGCCCTGCTGAGTCCCTGTGCCGCACTGCTGCTACCGGCGTTCTTCGCGTCGTCGGTGGGTGCACGCGGGCGGCTGATCGTGCATGGCGTGGTCTTCTACGTGGGCTTGATGATCACGCTGCTGCCGGTCGGTATCGGGGTCGGTGCGCTCGCAGCCCTGGTGGCCGACCATCGGTCCCAGATCATCACCGGTGCGTCGGTACTCATCGTCCTTCTCGGGGTTCTGCAGATCTTCGGCCGGGGTTTCGACCTCACGCGACTGATGCCTGGGATGTCGCGTATTCAGGCCGAATCGATGCAGCGATCCGGCCTCGCCAAGACGCTGCTGCTGGGTGCGGTCAGCGGGGTCGCCGGCTTCTGCACCGGGCCGATCCTGGGGGCGGTGCTGACGATGGCCGCGTCACGGGGGATGGGCGGTGCCGGGCTCCTGCTCGCGGTCTACGGCATGGGGATGGTGGTGCCGCTCATGGCGATCGCTGCGATCTGGAACCGACTCGGCGACGACGGCCGATCGAGGCTGCGCGGGCGTGAACTGTCGGTCGGTCGGGTGCGGGTGCACACCACGCATCTCGTCACGGGGTTGCTGCTCATCGTGGTGGGAATCGGATTCTGGCTCACCGATGGTTTCCTCGGTGTGCCCGAGCCGGTGGGGCTCGACACTCAGCAGTGGCTGCAGAACGGCGCGTCGATGCTGGCGAGCCCGGTGCTCGACGTCGTCGTCATCGTGGCGCTGGCGGTCATCCTGCTGGGCTGGTGGTGGCGTCGCCGATCGCGTGCCGTCAGCGCAGATGTCCCGCGATCTCGGCCGCAGCCGAGCGAGTCGCCTCGGCGAGCTCGGTGAGTTCGGCGGCGCTCAGCGTGGTGTTGGGGCAGGCGACGATGGCTGCGACGGCGTGGCCGTCGGCGTCGCGGACGGGTGTCCCGACCGTCACGACCGCGACGTCACCGACGATCTCGTGCGGCAGATAGTCGATGATCGACAGTTCGGTGAGTAGGTCTCCGACCCGCGACCGGAGGCGTTCGGACATGGTGTCGAGGGAACTCAGTGCCTCGACCATGGCGACGTGGTCGTCGGTCATCCGCTCGATCGAATAGCCGCGTTGGGCCACCACGTCGAGAACGTCGCGAAGGCGGGCGCGAGTGGTCTGCGGGGCTCGGGCAAGCCACGCAGAGCGGATGTGCTCGGGTTCGAAGGCGATGAACTCGCGGCAGATCGGGGGCCGCAACCGAACGCGCTGACCATGCCGGAACCATGGCGAGGTGTCGTCGTCGGCCAGTGGCGCAGGAACGACATGATCAGCGACGGTGATCATATCCGGCGAGACGCGGCGGGCCACGAAGTAGGCGATGCCGAACCGTTCACTCAGTTGGTGGGCGGCCACAGCGGCCCATCGGTCTACATGATCGGCCTGTCGGGCTGTGCGGGCGAGCGTGACGAACCCCGGACCGATCGCATACCTGCCGGAGCCGGGTTCGCGAAGCAGCCAACCATGGTCGACGAGTTCACCGACAATGGCGTGTGCGGTGGCTCGCGAGAACCCGGTGTGACGGACAATCTCCGCTAGCGTCAGCGACGGATGATCCGATCCGGCGAGGAGTTCGACGATGCTGATCACACGCGCGGTCGGCGGCGAGCCCGGTTGACGTGCGTCAGCAGACTCGCCTACGGTCTGTGTCACATAGTCAATGCTTAGTGTCGAGTATTCGACATGTCAAGGAGAACGAATGGTTTCGAGCGCTACGGGTGCAAAAGACGCGGGTGCGCGAGACGGTCGTGTACACCACGGTTATGAGTTGACACATCTCGCGGCGCTCGAAGCCGAGTCGGTGCACATCATGCGCGAGGTGGCGGCGACGTTCGAACGGCCGGTGCTGTTGTTCTCCGGCGGCAAGGACTCGGTGGTGATGTTCCACCTCGCTCGCAAGGCGTTCTGGCCGGCGCCCGCGCCTTTCCCGCTCATGCATGTCGACACCGGCCACAACTTCGATGAGGTGATCGAGTACCGCGACCGGGTCGTCGAACAGACCGGCGTCCGCCTGGTGGTGAGTTCGGTACAAGACGACATCGACGCGGGTCGGGTCGTCGAGGACACGGGCCCGGGGGCGAGTCGCAACCGGCTGCAAACCACGGCGTTGCTGCGCGGCATCCAGGAGAACCGGTTCGACGCAGTGTTCGGTGGTGCGCGGCGCGATGAGGAGAAGGCGCGTGCGAAGGAACGAGTGTTCAGCTTCCGCGACGAATTCGGGGCATGGGACCCGCGGGCTCAACGACCCGAATTGTGGCAGCTCTACAACGGCCGCCATCACAAGGGTGAGCACATCCGGGTGTTCCCGCTGAGCAACTGGACCGAACTCGACATCTGGCAGTACATCGCGGCCGAGAACATCGAACTGCCGCCCATCTACTACGCCCACCAGCGCGAGGTGATACCGCGCGACGGCATGTATCTGGCGAAAACCCGCTTCCTGGAGCCGTATCCGGGTGAGCAGACCCAGATCGAGACCGTGCGATTCCGCACCGTCGGCGACGCCACCTGCACCGGTTGTGTGCTCAGCACCGCCGACACCGTCGAGAAGGTGATCGACGAGATCGCCATCACCCGCGTCACCGAGCGTGGTGCGACACGCGCCGACGACCGCATCTCGGAAGCCGGCATGGAGGATCGCAAGAAGGAGGGCTACTTCTGATGCCCAAGGAACTGTTGCGGTTGGCGACTGCGGGTTCGGTCGACGACGGAAAATCGACCTTGATCGGTCGACTCCTCTTCGATTCGAAGACGATCTTCACCGACCAACTCGAATCGATCGAACGCACCAGCGCCGAACGCGGCGACGAGTACGCGAATCTGGCGCTGCTCACCGACGGACTGCGCGCCGAGCGCGAGCAGGGCATCACCATTGACGTCGCCTACCGCTATTTCTCCACGCCCAAGCGGAAGTTCATCATCGCCGACACACCCGGGCACGTGCAGTACACCCGGAACATGGTGACCGGGGCGTCGACCGCCGATCTCGCGATCATTCTCGTCGACGCCCGCAAAGGCATTCTCGAACAGACGCGGCGGCACGCGTTCCTGTCATCGCTGCTGGGGATTCCGCACCTCACGATCTGTGTGAACAAAATGGATCTCGTCGACTGGTCGCAGGAGCGGTTCGACGAGATCTGCGACGACTTCATCGCTTTCGCGGCAAAACTGAATGTCACCGACCTCACCTTCATCCCGCTGTCGGCGCTCCAGGGCGACAATGTGGTGGACCAATCGGTCAACATGCCCTGGTACGAGGGGCGGCCGCTGCTCAACCACCTCGAGAACGTCTACATCGCGTCGGATCGCAACCTGATCGATGCACGCATGCCGGTCCAGTACGTGATCCGCCCGCAGCGTAGCGACGGCGCCGATCACCGCGCGTACGCGGGAACCGTTGCCGGTGGTGTCTTCTCGCGGGGCGACGAAGTGGTGGTGCTGCCGAGCGGATTCAGCACCACCATCACCGGCATCTGGGGACCCGGCGGCGAGCGGGTCGACGAAGCGTTCGCGTCGATGGCGGTGTCGATGGAACTCGCCGACGAGATCGACATCGTCCGCGGTGACATGCTGGCACGGCCGAACAATCGTCCCTACGTGGGCCGCGACATCGACGCGATGGTGTGCTGGTTCTCCGACGACACCGAACTGCGGCCGGGCAACCGGTACGTGATGATGTGCGGAACCCGTACCACGCGCGCGCAGATCAGCGGGCTGAACTACCGGCTCGATGTCAACACCCTGCACCGAGATGAAGAAGCCAAGACGTTACAGCTCAACGAGATCGCACGCATCTCGGTGCACGCCCAGCAACCCCTGTTGTTCGACGCATACCGCAAGAACCGGGAAACGGGCAGCTTCATCCTGATCGACGAGGCGACCAATAAGACCGTCGGAGCGGGCATGATCACCGCGCCGGTCAGCAAGGACAGCCACGTCGTGTGGCAGACCACGAAGGTCACCCGCGAGCAGCGCACCCACCAAGGGGCGACCATCTGGCTGACCGGATTGTCGGGGTCGGGGAAGTCCTCGCTCGCGGTGGAACTCGAGCGGCGGATGGTGGCCGAAAGTCGATTCGCCTACCTCATGGACGGCGACAACCTCCGGCACGGCCTGAACGCCGACCTCGGCTTCTCCGACGACGACCGGCGTGAGAACATCCGCCGGACCAGTGAGGTGGCCGCGTTGTTCGCCGATGCGGGCGCGATTTCCATCGTGTCGCTGATCAGCCCGTTCGCCGATGAACGCCGGCGTGCGCGGGAGATCCACGCCGAGCGGCGCCTGCCGTTCTACGAGATCTTTGTCGACACCCCGCTCGAGGTCTGTGAGCAGCGGGATCCCAAGGGGCTCTATGCCAAGGCCCGTCGCGGCGAGATCAGCCAATTCACCGGCATCGACTCGCCGTACGAACGTCCCGCCGATCCCGACGTCCTCGTGACACCATCGGATGGCTCGCCCGCCGAGGTGGCCGAATCGATCATCCGCAACCTGGGACTGTAGGAGACAGCGTGTCAGAGGATCGTGTTCTCGCCGGCGAGCTCGCCACCGCCGCCGGACAGTTGCTCCTGCAGATCCGCGCCGAGAGTGATCTGCGCGGAAAGGAACTCGGTGCCGAAGGGGATCGGCGGTCGAATGATCTCTTGCTGGAGCGGTTGGCGGCCGCACGTCCCGATGACAAGGTGTTGTCGGAGGAATCGGCCGACGACAAGAGTCGACTGCATGCGGAGCGGGTGTGGATCGTCGACCCTGTCGACGGCACACGGGAATACGGTACTGACGGGCATACCGACTGGGCGGTGCACGTGGCGTTGTGGTCGGCCGAGAGTGGCCTGATCGCCGGTGCTGTGGCGCTACCCGCATTGGATGTCACCTACGTCGACAGTGGCGAACCGGTCGCGGCGACAACGGGCTTGGCATCGTCTGCGCGTGGCGAGCGACCGCGGGTGGTGGTGAGTGCTTCGCGCGCACCGGCCTTCTCGCAGGCGGTGGCCGAGGCGATCGGCGGCGAGTTGCTACCGATGGGCTCCGCGGGTGCGAAAGCGATGGCCGTGGTGCGCGGGGAGGCCGATGCCTACGTGCACGCCGGTGGCCAGTACGAGTGGGATTCGGCGGCTCCGGTCGCGGTCGCGCAGGCCAAGGGGCTGTGGTGTGGCCGCATCGACGGAAGTGCCCTCGTCTACAACCAGGACGACACCTACCTGCCCGACCTGGTCATCTGTCGTCCCGAGTTGCGCGACGCGATTCTCGCGGTGACCGCGTCGTCGTAGTGGGCCGTACTGGATCTCGATACGCCCTCCGCTGGCGCTCCGGGCTACTCGATCAGCTGTCGGGTGGTCTCGTTGAGTGGGTCATGCTGGTTGAGTAGCGGTGCGTGAGCTTGCGAGCGCAGCGTGTATCGAAACCTGTTGTGGTGGATCTCGATACGCTCTCCGCTGGCGCTTCGGGCTACTCGATCAGCGGAGGAACGATCAGGGTCAGCGCTGGAGTCCGGCAAGGACATTGCGGAGGGCGGTGCGGATGTCGCCCACCTCGATGCGCATCAGGTCGTCCTGGGACAGCGATGCGAGATCGTCGGACGCCGAGAGCCGGTATTCGCGCTCCTCCTCCGCGGCCTCGACGATGTTGCGGATGAAACGCCCATTGCCGGCCACGTCGCTGGCTCGCCGTATCCCCGAGGGGCTCTGCCGCACATCGTGATACAGAGGTGTGCAGGCTTGTTCGAGTTCGATGACGGATTCGTGGGTGAGCAGTGAATCGCGCCGACGAGCGATGAAGTCGCCGATCCGGGCGAGTTCATCGGGTGTGTAGGACTCGAACCGCACGCGACGGGCGAACCGGGACGCGAGGCCGTCGTTGGACGACAACAGGCGGTCGATCTCGGAGTCGTATCCGGCGATGATCACAACCAGACGGTCCCGGTCGTCCTCCATCCGGGCCAGGAGTGTGTCGACGGCCTCTTTACCGAACGCATCCCCACCGGAGAGCCCCTCTTGGATGAGGGTGTAGGCCTCGTCGATGAACAGCACACCGTCCATGGCCGAATCGATGACGGCCGACGTCTTGGGCGCCGTGGAGCCGAGGTGTTCGCCGACGAGGTCGCGGCGGGTCGCCTCGATCACCTTGTCGGTCTTGATGAACCCGAGGCCGCAGTAGATTTTCGCGACGATCCGGGCCACGGTCGTCTTGCCGGTACCGGGCGGACCGGTGAAGGCGAGGTGCAGACTGCGCGCGGCGGTGTTGAGGCCACGGTCGGCGCGGACCTTGGCCAGCGTGGCGGCCGACTGGAGTTTGGCGACCTGCTCCTTGACCGAGTCGAGGCCGATCTGGTCGGACAATTCACGTTGGGCCTCGGTCACCATGTCCGCCATCTCGGGACGTTCGGCGGTGTCGGAGACCAGCGAGTCGGCGAGATCGGGCACCGAGTCGGGGTCCCACGGGTCGCTCCGCTCGGCGATGGCGTCGGGGGAGGTGATGACCAATCGGAAATTCGGCGACTTCAGCGCCTGCCCGGCCGGTGAGTTCGGGTCCCGGGCGTAGGCCTGCTCGAACATCGCCCGCGCCTTGTCCTCATGGCCCTGTTCACGCAGCGCGAGGCCGTGGAGGTACATCGCCTCGGTGGCGAGGGCCGGAATCGGACCGTCGACGACGTTCTGCAGCCTTCGGATGCCCTCCCCGAACATGCCCATCTGCACGCACGCCGCGCCGACCATGTTGTCAGCGGCCGCTTGCAGGAAGCTGTCGTTCCACCGCTCCGAGCGTCGTAGGGCGGTGAGTACGTCGGGCCAGCGTTTCGCCGACAGGTACAGAAACGCCTGCACGAACTCCACGATCGGCGTCCGATGGGCTGCGGGTACGTCGTCGAGGACGTCCTGGGCTCCGGCGAAATCCTGACCACGCGTCAGTGAACCGGCATAGGCGGCCGCCGCCTCGGTGGCATCGGTCATCGGATAGGTGATGTGACCCACCGTCCACCGGCCGACCAGCGTTCGCTGCGGCAATCCGAGTCGCCGTTGCTCGTGGCCGATTGTGCTGCGGGTTCGGTACAGGGCGAGCAACACCTCGTCGGTGTCCTCGCCGCAGACGAGTCGTCCCAGCCACGCGTCGGCCATCGACGGGTCCCATTCACTGGCCCGCGTGAACGCCTTGGCGGCCTGGGCGGCATTGTTGATCGGTTCCTGGCCCTCGACGGCGATGCCGAGCGAGAGCACTCCGAGTTCGAACAATTGCCTCGCTTTGCGGACGTCAGCCATCGGGTCCCCCAGTCCGTGCTCGTGCAGGTCACCCACGGTGTGGTGACCTGTCCGTGTCAGGTGCCCAGCGTAGCGGGGCGCCTGTCCACTCCCACACGCGGCCGCGGCCGAGCCTGACATAGACTCGTCAGAGTGAGTGCGCAGGTGGATACCGTTTCAGCCGCAGCAGGCAGCCCCGACCAACCGCAGCCTTTCCGTGAGCTCGGACTCAAGGACGACGAGTACGCCCGGATCAAGGAGATCCTCGGCCGCCGTCCGACCGACGCGGAACTCGCGATGTACTCGGTCATGTGGTCGGAGCATTGCAGTTACAAGTCGTCGAAGGTGCATCTGCGCTACTTCGGTGAGACCACCACCGACGAGATGCGCGCGAGCATGCTCGCCGGCATCGGCGAGAACGCCGGTGTTGTCGACATCGGCGACGGGTGGGCGGTCACCTTCAAGGTGGAGTCGCACAATCACCCCAGCTACGTCGAGCCCTACCAGGGGGCGGCCACCGGCGTCGGCGGCATCGTCCGCGACATCATGGCAATGGGAGCACGACCGATCGCGGTGATGGATCAGCTGCGCTTCGGTCCGGCAGATGCTTCCGACACCCGCCGGGTCGTCGACGGTGTGGTCCGCGGCGTCGGCGGCTACGGCAACTCCCTCGGCCTGCCCAACGTCGGTGGTGAGACCGTCTTCGACGCCAGCTATGCGGGTAATCCTCTGGTCAACGCGCTGTGCGCGGGTGTGCTGCGCACCGAGGACCTGCACCTGGCCTTCGCGTCGGGAGCCGGCAACAAGATCATCCTGTTCGGCGCGCGGACCGGTCTGGACGGCATCGGCGGCGTGTCGGTGCTGGCGTCGGAGACGTTCGACGACTCCGACGGGAACTCCGGGCCGAACCGTAAGAAGCTACCGAGTGTGCAGGTCGGTGACCCGTTCACCGAGAAGGTGCTCATCGAGTGCTGCCTCGAGCTCTATCACGCGGGCCTCGTCGTCGGTATCCAGGATCTCGGCGGCGCCGGGCTCTCCTGCGCCACCTCGGAGCTCGCCGCCGCCGGAGACGGCGGCATGCACATCGACCTGGAAAAGGTGCCGATGCGCGCCGAGGGCATGACCCCGGCCGAGGTGCTCTCCAGCGAGTCGCAGGAACGCATGTGCGCGGTGGTGACGCCGGACAATGTCGACGCGTTCCTGGCCGTGTGCAAGAAGTGGGATGTGCTGGCGACCGTGATCGGTGAGGTCACCGACGGCGATCATCTCGTCATCACTTGGGACGGCGAGACCGTCGTCGACGTCCCACCGCGCACCGTCGCCCACGAGGGCCCCGTCTACGAGCGCCCGGTCGCCCGGCCGGACTGGCAGGACGGCGTCACCTCGTCGACCACCGCGTCACTGAAACGGCCCGAGACGTCCGACGAGCTGCGGGCCACGGCACTCGAGCTGCTCGCCTCGCCGGCCCTGTGCAGCCGTAAGTTCATCACCGAGCAGTACGACCGCTACGTACGTGGCAACACCGTGCTCGCCGAGGCCGCCGACTCCGGCATGGTCCGCATCGACGAGGCATCCGGCCGAGGCATCGCGTTGGCCACCGACGCATCGGGTCGCTACACCTACCTCGATCCGTATCGGGGTGCGCAGCTCGCGCTGGCCGAGGCCTACCGCAACGTGGCGGTGTCGGGTGCGTCGCCGAAGGCTGTCACCAACTGCCTCAACTTCGGATCGCCCGAGGACCCGGCGGTGATGTGGCAATTCCAGCAGGCCGTGCGCGGCCTCGCCGACGGTTGCGCCGAACTCGGTATCCCGGTGACCGGCGGCAACGTCAGCTTCTACAACCAGACCGGGTCGACCGCGATTCTGCCGACGCCAGTGGTCGGCGTGCTCGGCATCATCGACGACGTACATCGGCGGGTGCCGACCGGGTTCGGCACCGAGCCGGGGGAGACCTTGATCCTGCTCGGCGAGACCCGCGACGAGTTCGACGGCTCCATCTGGTCGCAGGTTGCTCACGATCACCTCGGTGGGGTGCCGCCGCGGGTCGACCTCGCGCACGAACGGCTGCTCGCCGAGATCATGGTCGCCGCGTCGCGCGACGGGCTGGTCTCGGCGGCCCACGACCTGTCCGAGGGCGGCCTGTTCCAGGCGGTCGTCGAATCGGCGCTGGCCGGCGAGACCGGTTGCCGCATCCTGCTTCCCGACGGTGCAGACCCCTTCGTATGGCTGTTCTCCGAGTCCGCCGGCCGCGCCGTGGTCGCGGTGCCGCGCACCGAGGAGTCGCGGTTGTGCTCGATGCTCGACGCGCGCGGCATGCCGTGGACGCGGATCGGGGTGGTGGACCAGGGTAGCGACTCGGTGACCGTGCAGGACCAGTTCGAGGTCACCCTCGCCGACCTCCGCGCGACCCACGAGGGAACTCTGCCGAAGCTGTTCGGCTGATGTCCTCCGAGCCGGGCGTGTTCGGACCACACGAGCTCGGCGCGCTGGTGTGGTTCTACGACATGCACGGCTACGCGACGCTGCGTGGACTGCTGACCGAATCCGATGTCGCGGCGGTCGAACGTGAATGCACCGCGGCGCAGCAGGCGGTGATCGCCGGTGAACTCGACATCCGCCACGGCTCGACGGTGTTCCTCGACGAGGAGGCCAAGGCCCAGCGGTTCGCCAACTACGTCGAGTACGTCAGCGAGATCTCGCCGGCGGTGCGAGCGGCCGTCACCCACCCGGTACTCGCCGACGCAATGGCTCGGCTGCTCGGAGAACGCGCCTGGCTGCGTGCGCATGAACAGTTCGGCGTGGTCTACCAGGATGCCCGACCCGGCCGGGAGTCCGGCTACACCCGGATCGGCTGGCATTCGGACTGGCAGGCGGGCCCGAGCCTCGACGTCTGGCCGTCGACGGCGTTCACCATCCACATCGACGGGACCAGCCCTGCCAACGGTTTCCTGCGCGTCGTCCCCGGCTCGCACCTGTGGGCGACGCCGGCACCCTACCGGAACGTCAACGGCGTCGAGGTGCCCGCGACGGCGCGCCCGGCCGGCGGCCGCACGGATCGGCCGCCGCCCTTCGACATGCCATTGCGGTTCGAGAAGGTGCCCGGCGAGGTCGCCGTGTACGCCGAGCGCGGCGACATCCTGCTGCATGACTGCTACCTGTGGCACTCCGCTGCCCGCGCGACCGACGACGACTCGCGGCGCAGACATGTGCGTGGTGGCTACTTCGGGGGCACCAAACCTGCTGCGGGTGTTGAGGAGTTCATCAAAAACGCGGCGCGCTGAGGAGCCCGCGCTGAGGAGCACGCTCACTACCGTTCACACCGCGGCGACGAGCCCCTCGGCATCGTCGGTGGTGATCTGATCGACGCGCAGTTCGATCAGGCGCCGCGCTTGCCGCACCGAGTCATCGTCGACCCCGGTGATTGTGTACGCATCGACGGTGCGCCCTTGGCTGTGGAAAGCGCCGACCATGTCGAAGCCACGCCGGTCGGCCTCCAGAACCAGGCGGCGTTCCAGATAGACCATCTCGGCGTGCGGTGATGCGGCGATCGCTCGTCGGACGAAGCCGTGGAAATCCTCGGAACGCAGGACGCGCCGCAGGGCGCCGTGATGACAAGGGTCGTAGCCGATCCGGATACCGGGCACGGCGTCGGTCAGGAGTCGGACGGCCTCGGCGTCACCGCAGGACAGGATCATGTTGGGTGCCATGTCGGCGGTCGCGTCCGCGAAGTGGCCGATCACGGTGTCGTCGAGTGCCGAAGCGTCCTGTTTGAAGTCCAGCTGCAACCTCGCGGCCGGATGAATCCGACTATGCGCGAACAGGTCCGGAAGATCTTCCAGCAGCAGGACCGGTTGATCGACGGGCACCCCGTCGTTGTCCCGGAGGTGCACGGTGCGCAACTGCGCGACCGAGGCCGCGGTCACCCGGCCACGCCCGGTGGTGGTGTGCCCGAGTTCCAGGTCGTGCAGGACGGCGAAACCGCGTTCGCCGTGGATCACCAGATCGATCTCGACGCTCGCCCCCGCCGTCATACCCTCGACGATCCGACGCGCGGTGAATGGCGGATCGGTGGGACGTCGGCGCGCACGATGCCACTTGATGCAGGTCCTATGGCCCTCGTGGATCACTTCCACCGGTGGCAGCGTGGAAGGCGTGAAGACCGGGTCGGTGTGCATCGGCGAGACGCTACGCCGCCCGGATGAACGGAAGGCATCGATGCGGTTCAGTTTAGGACGATGGATCGGTTTCGTGACGGTTGCGGAATCGGTGGGCTTCCTGATTCCGGTGGCGGGCATGGCGATCTGTGCGGCGGCGGAGTGGTCGCCCTGGGCGACCTGGCTGACTGTCGCGATCTTCGGAGCCGGCGAGGGTGCCCTGCTCGGGTTGGGTCAGGCCGAAGCGTTGTACGGCACGGAAGTGGCTGTGCCGGTGTTGAAGTGGGTGGCGGTGACGTCAGCTGCGGCGGCGTTCGCGTGGATGCTGGGGATGTTGCCGTCGATCCTGAACGATGCGGGAGTGCTCGCCGACATGTCGAATCCGGCCGTGTGGGTCGCATTCGGGGTGGGCGCGGTCCTGCTCCTGCTGAGCATTCCGACGGCGCAATTCCTGGTGCTCCGCGAGGTGATGCCGCACGCGGTGGGGTGGATACCGGTGAATGTGGCTGCCTGGTCGGTCGGCCTGGTGGCGACCTTCGTGCCCGGCCCGTTTGTCGACGAGGACACATCGACAGTAGTTCTGGTGACTTCCTTCGCCGGGGCGGGTATGTGCATGGCGCTCATCGTCGCGACCATCACCGGCTGGTGGCTACGCCGTCGGGCCGCCGTTTCGCCGAACCCGCCACCGAAAAGTGAAACGTGTTCTAGTTTGAGTGCATGACTCTTCGCGTGGTCGAGTGGTCGACCGGAACCGTGGGCAGGCACGCCATCGCCGGGATCGACGCCCGGCCGGACCTGGAACTGATCGGCGTGTGGGTGTCCGATCCGGCCAAGGTCGGTCGCGACGCCGGGGACCTCGCCGGCCTCGGACGCGAGCTGGGCGTCGCCGCGACCAACGATCGGGATGCGCTCATCGCGCTGAAGCCCGACTGCATCGTGCACACCGCGATGACCGACGACCGCATCTTCGAGGCGATCGACGACCTCATCTTCTTCATCGAGTCCGGTATCAATGTCGTGTCCAGCGGACCGGTTCTCCTGCAATTCCCGCAGGGCATCCTCGATCAGGACCTGATCGATCGGATCGCGGCGGCCGGGCGCAGTGGCAACGCGAGTCTGCACGTCAACGGCATCGACCCGGGTTTCGCCAACGACATGCTGCCGCTGTCGATGACGAGCCTGTCCCAGCGGATCGACGAGGTGCGCTGCCTGGAGATCGCCGACTACTCCACCTACTACCAACCCGTGGTCATGAAGACCATCTTCGGGTTCGGCCAGTCGATGGACGAGACGCCGATGCTGCTCTACCCGGGGGTGCTCGCGATGGGGTGGGGCAGCGTGGTGCGCCAGATCGCCGCCGGCCTCGACCTGACACTCGACGAACCGCTCGTGGAGCGATTCGACCGGGTCGCAGCCGACCGCGACTACTCCACGGTGTCGGTCGACATTCCCGAGGGGGCCATGGCGGCACTGCATTTCGAGGTCGTCGGACAGGTGAACGGCGTCGACCGGGTGGTTCTCGAACATTTCACGCGCACCCATCCAGAGCAATGTCCGGATTGGCCCACCCCGGCTCAGGGCGACGGCTGCTACCGCATCCTGATCTCGGGTGAACCGCAGATGCAGGTCGAGTTCACCCACCACGGCGAGAACGGCGACCACAACGTGTCCGGCATGATCGTCACGGCAATGCGGCTGGTCAATTCGGTTGCTGCGGTTGTGGATGCGAAGCCCGGGCTGGTGACCGCGCTGGACCTTCCGCCGGTGAGTGGTCGGGGGCTCGTGGCGGGGAGGTGAGCGCCGAGTAGAACTGTGCGTGCACTCGCTTCTACACCGACCAGGTGTGCACCGGTTCCCCTTCGTGCATCTGGGTGACGTAGTCCCGCAACATCCCCCGCAGTGCTTGCGCTCGGTCCTCGCCGGCATCCTCGCGTGCCAGGACCGCCCTGCGTTGCCATGCCGAACCGGTCTGATGGGTGATGGCGCGGCCCTCGATCACCGACAGGTACCGCGAACGGGCCTTGCCCGATACGCCGTAGGCACGTAATCCGGTGTCGGCGACGTCGATCAAGCGTCGCAGCGTCAGTTCGTCGGGGCGAACCCACCCGACGTTCGGCCAATACAGTTGTGCCTCCATACCTCCGCGAGCACCCGACTGCAGGTTCTCCGCAGCCGCGTTGAACGACATCTGTGACCACAGTGGCCGGTCCGATTCGACGAGGCCACGCACGAGTCCGTAGTAGAACGCAGCATTGGCCATGGTGTCGACGACGGTCGGGCCCGCGGGCAGCACCCGGTTCTCCACGCGCAGGTGTGCGCGGTCGTCGACGACGTCGTAGACGGGCCGGTTCCAGCGGTACACGGTGCCGTTGTGCAAGCGTAGTTCGTCGAGTGCGGGGATGCGGCCGGCGTCGATCTCATCGATGGGATCGACGTCGCTGCACACCGGCAGCAGGGCGGGGAAGTAGCGAGTGTTCTCCTCGAACAGATCGAAGATGGTGTTGATCCATCGTTCACCGAACCACACTCGTGGGCGCACGCCCTGATTCTTCAACTCCAGCGGACGGGTGTCCGTGGCCTGTTCGAAAACCGGGATACGACTCTCGTGCCATAACGCGGTCCCGGCGAGGAAGGGGGCGTTGCCCGCCAGCGCCACCTGCACACCGGCGATCGATTGTGCGGCGTTCCAATAGGCGGCGAAGTCCTCCGGTGCCACCCGCAGATGCAATTGCAGTGACGTGCACGCGGCCTCGGGCAGGATCGAGTCGGTGGTGGTGCGCAGCCGTTCGCCTGCGTGCCGTTCACTCAGCGGCACGCCCGCGATGTCGATCTCGATGTCCTCACCGCGGGCTGCGAAGATCTGCCGGTTGAGCAGGTCGTAACGCGGGTTCGCCGAGATCCACTGATGCGCGAAGTGCTCGTGCGTCAGCGTCGGCAGCATGCCGATCATGACGAGGTGGTTGTCGGTGCGCGACGCGCGCTCCTCGGCGCGGTTGAGCGACGTGCGCAGCGCCTGCTCGAGCGAGATCGTGTCGTCGGTGACGAATGGGCGGGGGGAGACGTTGATCTCGATGTTGAACTGGCCGAGCTCGGTCTGATAGTCGGGATCGGCGATCGCGTCGAGCACCGTCGCATTGGCCATCGCCGGGTTCATGTCCTCATCGACCAGGTTGAGCTCCACCTCCATGCCGAGCAGCGGCTCGGGCGGACGGCCCTGATCGGTGAACAGGCCGTCGGCGAGCATGCGGGCGATGGCCTCGGTTCCGCGGCTGACCTGCCTGCGGAACCGCACCCGGTCGTCGCCGGTGAACTCGCGTTCGGCCACATCGGTGCCCATGGGTCAATGGTGCATGATGGTCGGCGTGGCAGCGCGCAAACCGATCGATCCGGTCGCCGTGCGTGCGGCGGTGCTGGCCGTGGCGCCCTGGTTGCTCGACGACGCCGCCCCCGAACCGACACGCAGCGAACTGGCTGCTGCAGTGCGCCTCAGCGTCCGTACCCTGGCCCAGCTCGCTCCGGGCAACTCCGTCGAGGTCCGGGTGCCGCCGTTTGTGGCCGTGCAATGCATCGAAGGTCCCCGCCACACCCGGGGGACACCGCCCAACGTGGTCGAGACGGATGCCCGGACCTGGCTGTTGCTGGCGACCGGGCTCGCCGGCTACGACGATGCCGTCGGCGCGGGGCGGCTCAGCGCGTCGGGTCACCGGGCGCCGGCCATCGTGGACCTGTTGCCCATCGTCCCGCTCGACCGTCAGGTCTAGTGTCCGGAGACAGTGCGATGCCTCACACCGCGGAATTTCCCGCCGCGGCGCACCGCTGCTTGATTCGCACGGGCCGACTACCGACCGGTAAACTCGCGGTATCTCCCAATCCGTCGACGTCTCGCCCCGTCAACGTGTTGTACCGCCGTGATCTGTAGAGCCCCAGGGAGCGCACCTCGAATGACCGACTTGTCGATCACCAGCAAGAACCTGCTCGCGCCGGTGCGTACCTGCGGTGCGCCCCAGATCTCCGAGGAGCCCGAGAACGAGCCGCGTGAAGAGTGTGGCGTGTTCGGGGTGTGGGCGCCGGGTGAGGATGTCGCCAAGCTCTCGTATTACGGCCTGTACGCGTTGCAACATCGTGGTCAGGAGGCCGCCGGAATCGCCGTCGGCGACGGCTCTCAGGTGCTGGTCTTCAAGGACCTCGGGCTGGTCAGTCAGGTCTTCGACGAGCAGACTCTCGGCGCGATGGTGGGGCACGTGGCGATCGGGCATTGCCGATATTCCACCACCGGCTCCACGACCTGGGAGAACTCGCAACCGATCTTCCGCACCACCGCCGCCGGCACCGGCGTCGCGCTGGGACACAACGGAAACCTGGTCAACACCGCCGACCTGGCGAGCCGCGCCCGCGGGCTGGGCGTGATGAGCACGGCCGCGACGTCGGACTCCGACCTGGTCGGCGCCCTGCTCGCGCATGGTGCCGCCGACAGCAGTGTGGAGCAGGCGGCGATGGAACTGCTGCCGCATCTCAAGGGTGCGTTCTGTCTCACCTTCATGGACGAGCACACGCTGTATGCGGCGCGTGATCCGCACGGCGTGCGACCGCTGTGTCTGGGACGCCTCGATCGCGGCTGGGTGGTCGCGTCGGAGACCGCGGCGCTCGACATCGTCGGTGCCTCCTACGTGCGCGACATCGAGCCCGGCGAACTGCTCGCGATCGACGCCGACGGGGTGCGCAGCTCGCGGTTCGCCGAGCCGACGCCGCGCGGCTGCGTCTTCGAGTACGTCTACCTCGCCCGGCCGGACAGCGTCATCCATGGGCGTTCGGTGCACTCCACCCGGGTGGAGATCGGTCGGCGGCTCGCCCGTGAGTTCCCGGCCGAGGGTGATCTGGTGATCCCCGTCCCGGAGTCGGGCACTCCCGCCGCAGTCGGATACGCCCAGGAATCTGGTATCCCCTACGGACAGGGGCTGATGAAGAACGCCTACGTCGGGCGCACGTTCATCCAGCCGTCGCAGACGATCCGCCAGCTCGGTATCCGCCTCAAACTCAACCCTTTGAAGGAAGTCATCCGGGGCAAGCGCCTCGTCGTCGTCGACGACTCGATCGTGCGCGGTAACACCCAGCGAGCGCTGATCCGGATGTTGCGCGAGGCCGGTGCGGCCGAGATCCACGTCCGTATCGCCTCGAGCCCAGTGCGCTGGCCGTGCTTCTACGGGATCGACTTCGCTTCGCCCGCAGAGCTCATTGCGAATGGCATGGAGTCCGAAGAAGGCATGGTCGAAGGTGTCCGGCAGGCGATCGGCGCCGACTCGCTCGGCTATATCGGTATCGACGAGATGATCGCCGCCACCGAACAGCCGGCGGAGAACCTGTGTGCCGCGTGTTTCGACGGTGACTATCCGATCGAACTGCCCGAGGAGACCTCGATGGGCAAAGCCGTTCTGGAACAGATGCTGGCCAGTGCGGCCGGCGATGGCCGCGACCCGTTGACCGCTTCGAACGACAATGTCAGCGCGGTGATGCGGCCCTGACCGGGTTCGGATCAGGGCGCGACACCCTGCCCGCGGCCATCGCAGGGTCGGGTAGCGTATTCGGCGTCGGGACTCGTGGGTGACCTCAGGCGCGAGCCGACCGTACGACGACGGAGGCTCCGACGCCCGGAGATCCGACCACCTGGATTTCGACAAGGGGTGCTCAGCTAGATGACCGATCGGGATTCGGCTGCCGACGCAACGGCCAACGACCGTGGTGATGGTCTTTCCTACGCCGCCGCGGGCGTCGACATCGACGCCGGTGAGCGCGCGGTCGAACTCTTTGCCCCGCACGCCAAGCGGGCCTCTCGCCCGGAGGTGATGGGCGGTCTCGGCGGGTTCTCCGGTCTCTTCGCATTGAAGGGCAATTACCGCGAGCCGGTGCTGGCCGCCGCAAGCGACGGTGTGGGCACCAAACTGGCCATCGCTCAGGCGATGAACAAACACGACACCGTCGGGCGCGACCTCGTCGCCATGTGCGTCGACGACCTCGTCGTGTGCGGCGCCGAGCCGTTGTTCTTGCAGGACTATGTGGCTGTGGGCAAGGTCGTACCGGAGACCGTTGCGCAGATCGTCGCCGGGATCGCCGACGGTTGCGTCGATGCCGGTTGCGCTCTGCTCGGTGGCGAGACGGCCGAGCATCCCGGTCTGATGGACGAGGATCACTACGACCTGTCGGCCACCGCCGTCGGTGTGGTCGAGGCGGATTCGATCCTCTCGCCCGAGCGTGTGCGGCCTGGAGACGTCGTGATCGCGATGGGGTCGTCGGGCCTGCATTCCAACGGTTACTCGCTGGCCCGCAAGGTGCTCCTGGAGTGGGGGCACATGGATCTCGCCGGCCACGTCGAGGAGTTCGGCCGCTCGCTCGGCGAGGAACTCCTGGAACCGACCAGGATCTACGCCCGGGATTGTCTGGCCGTCGCCGCGGAGGCAGATGTCCGTACATTCGCCCATGTCACCGGTGGTGGGCTCGCTGAGAATCTGGCCCGGGTGATCCCAGCCGGCCTCGTCGCGGAGATCGAACGGGAGACCTGGACCCCGGCGCCGGTGTTCGCGCTCATCGCTCAACGCGGACGGGTTGCGCGGGAAGAGATGGAACGCACCTTCAACATGGGTGTGGGCATGGTCGCCGTGGTCGCGCCAGAGGACACCGAGCGGGCTCAGGCGGTGCTGACGGCTCGGCACGTGGACAACTGGGTTCTCGGCTCCATCAAGCGCGCCGCCGAACCGAAGAACCCCGACCTTCCTCGTGTGGCGCTGTCCGGGGAGCATCCCCGGTTCTGAGCTGAATGGCGGGGCGCTACCTGCGGGGTGCCCGGAAAACGACCGGAGGCGCCGCCTGTTCTGTGAAGGGAACGGCGCGGGACATCAGGTCCACGCGCTGTGGTGGCGCATGGCGCCAGTCAGCGAACGCAGCAGCATCTGTCGGCACATGATTTCGGGCACGCGACGAGACGCCGCAATGGCGACCTGGCCGACCGGTCCCGCGCACAGGGCGTTGGTGGTATTCGGACGCGACGTGACCGACCGCCCGCAGGTGGTCCGGCGATGGTTCGGTCGCACGTCAGAGACCCAGCACGAAACCACACCCGGGGCGAAGACGGGCAACAATGCCCAGAGTTTGCCGATCAGGTGTGGTTTCGTGTGATGCGCACCGACAACGATGCAGAGGCATGAGGGTCATGCCGACGTCGAACGAGAGTCAGGCTCTACGCCACTCGTCCTCATCGGCCCACTCATCCACTGGATCCCGGCGATCCGCCGAGTCGTCCGACCCGGACAGCTCGCGCTGCAAGCTGTCGAAGTCGGTGTGGGGAGTGGAGTACTTCAGCTGACGAGCAACCTTCGTCTGCTTTGCTTTTGCCCGGCCGCGGCCCATGTGGGACCCCCTCGCACAATGACGGGGCGGCCAAACACTTGGCGGCCCCGTTCTCTAGGTAATGAATCTGTCGTGGGACCCAGTTTAGCGCGCTCGTCTCGATAATGCGGATCGCCCTGCCGTACACGCCGACGCCGACGCAGAATGTGCTGCGCAGAGCGTCAAAAATTCACGGTCCGGGCGAGCTTGCGGGAGGCCTCGCGGTGCACCTTGGGTGCGAGACCGTCGTGGGAGAGCAACACCGACAGAGCCTCGGCATCGGCCTCGGTGCCGGCGAGTAGGTGGCGCACCAGAACGCCGTGCGAGGGTCGGTATGTCACCCGCACGACGTCCCCTGCGGCGACACTGCCGGGCCGCACGATGCGCAGGTAGGTGCCGGTGTCGGCACGTGCCATGAATCGCTTCACCCACTTCGGTTCACCAGCCCAGGAGGCGAAGGTCCGGCACGGGGTGCGCGGGATCGTCGTCTCCACCACCAGACCGTCGTCGCCGATCTCCCACCGCTCACCGACCACCGCGTCGGTGGTCTCGAGCCCGTCGATGCGAAGGTTCTCCCCGAACCACCCGTGCGGGAGGTCGCGGTCGAGTTCCTCGGCCCACCGCTGCGCCTCGCGTTCGCTGTAGGCGTACAGCGCCTGGTCGATCCCGCCGTGGTGCTTGGTATCGACGACGTGGTCGGTCACCAGGCCTAGTTCGGTGACCTGAATCCGGCCTGTTTGCGGGCGTTTGTCTATTCCGCTGGCGCCGACGTTGTCCAGGATCACATCGTGGCCTGCGGCACAGACGGTCAGCACGGTGCCGCTCGGTGGCGCGTCGTTCACGAGTTCTGTCCGCCGCGGCGGAGCCGCTCGACCGCTGCGCGTCCGGCCTGCACGTGGTCGTCGGAGCGCACCGAATCGGGATCGATCCGGGCGGACACCGGATGTTCGCCGTTGACGAGGAGGTCGACGTCGGGTCCCACCGACCGCTTCACCAGCGCGAGGGCGATCGGGCCCCATTCGAAGTGATCCACCACCGTCCCGACCCGGCCGACGGTCCGACCGCCCGCGGTCACCGGGTCGCCGGTGGCCGGCCGCTCGTCCCCACTGCCGTCGAGGTGAAGCAGGACGAGGCGTCGCGGCGACTTGCCGAGGTTGTGTACCCGAGCGACCGTCTCCTGGCCGCGGTAGCACCCCTTGTCGAGGTGGACCGCACCGTGAACCTCCGGACCCCCGATCCAGTCGACCTCGTGCGGGATGGTGCGTTCATCGGTGTCGACACCCAGCCGCGGTCGCAGCGCCGCGACGCGCATCGCGTCGTAAGCCCAGGTGCCGGCCATCCGGACGCCGAGTTCGGTGAGCTGCGCCCACCACGACTGCACCGCATGGTCGGGCACCACGAGGTCGACCACCGGCACTCGTCCGCCGTCACCGAGGCCGGGCATGACCCGCCAGAAGCCGATCGGCTCGTCCTCGTGGTGCAGTTCGGGGAGGCTGCCGGCGGTGTACACCTCGGCATCGGGCGTCAGTTCGAGCAGCTCGGCGATGGGTCCACCGACGATGTCGGGACCGATCAGCGTCAACACCGCCATGTCGGGGCGCGCGGCCGGTTCGGCCTTGGCCCAGAACACCATCTTGGTGAGGAAGTCCGTGAACGGGGCGCCCCGGCTGCCCTCGCAGTCGATCCAGGTGATCCCGTCGATGTCGGTGAGCACGAAATGCTCCTCGACACGCCCGTTCAGGTCGAGAGAGAGGTTCTCGGCGCTGTGCCGGTCGGCGAGCGACGCGACGTGCTGGCTGGAGATGGTGTGCAGCCAGGACAAACGATCGGCGCCCGGGATCTCGATGACGGCCCGATCGGACCTGTCGACGATCACCGCGGTGCGTTGCGCTGCCCGCTGCTCCCCGAGAGGATCTCCATAGTGCCAGGCGACATGGAGCAGGTCGTCGGCGGAATCGGGACCGGGCACGGCGCCCTGGTCGGAGTACCTGGTCAAAATTGGTGACGCGGCCACAACGTCCATCCTACGGGTCGACGCGTTCGCATCTTGGCGGCCCGAAAGGCGCACTGCCTACGGGATCCCGCGAATCCTCGGTGTGGGTAGCTAGCCTCGTGCCATGGCTGTTGCGCAGATCCTGGTGACCCTCGACGGCACGGTGCATGACCCCGACGTCCCGTTCCTGCACGCCGACGACCTCGCCGCGCTGCGCGGGGACGGGGTGTTCGAGACGCTGCTCATCCGTTCCGGGCGTACCCGCAAGGTGGGCGCGCACCTCGACCGGCTCGAGCGCAGTGCAGCGATGATGGAGCTGCCCGCGCCCGACCGTGCGCAGTGGCGCGGTGCCATCGAGGTCGTCGAGAAGCAGTGGTCCCGCGCAAACCCTGATGCCGAGGCATGGCTGCGCCTGGTCTACTCGCGCGGCCGGGAGAGTGTCCCGGACGCTGGACCGACGGCCTACCTGATGGCCGGGCCGGTTGCCGACCGGGTCGCCGCGGCCCGGTCCGAGGGCGTTTCGGTGGTGACGCTGGACCGCGGGTTCTCCACCGACCTCGCCGACCGCGCCCCGTGGCAGCTGTTGGGCGCCAAGACCTTGAGCTATGCGACCAACATGGCTGCGCTGCGCTACGCGGCTGCGAACGGGTTCGATGACGTGATTTACCTGAGCAGTGAGGGCTCGGTCCTCGAGGGGCCGCGCTCGACAGTCGTCACCGTGACCGGAACCACCCTGACCACCCCGCCGTCGGAGGCCGGAATCCTGCCGGGCACCACTCAACGAGCAGTGTTCGAAACCGCGGCGTCCGAAGGGTGGACCACCCGCACCGACGCGCTCGGCCGCGCCGACCTCATCGCGGCGGACTCGGTCTGGCTGATCAGCAGTGTCGCGCTGGCCGCGCGGGTCACCTCGCTCAATCGCTACATCATGCCGGTGTCACCGAACCACCACGATTTCGTCGATTTAGTGGACCGTGCCATTTGTGTTGATCGAGAATGATGTCGTCATCGGGTCCTTCGGCGGTGACCGAGCTCTGGCGCGCCGAACAACGCGATGCATCCCACAATTGAATCCGGGTGCGATCTGACTGCGGAGGGCTTGAGCCGGACGATCTGCGCAGCGTAGCGTGGGCCACACAGCTACTACGACGTCTTGTAGTAGGTGTGGTTCGGTGGTCAGGAGTTCGCACAGCCGGACCGGCCCGTGCATCGCAGCCCGATGCACCGACTCTGATTGAGGCGACATGGACGCTCTTGATGTCTCCCGATGGCAATTCGGGATCACCACCGTCTATCACTTCATCCTCGTCCCCCTGACCATCGGCCTGGCGCCGATGATCGCGGTGATGCAGACGGTCTGGCATGTGACCGGCAACGAGCAGTGGCTGCGCGCCACCAAGTTCTTCGGCAAGCTGTTCCTGATCAACTTCGCCCTCGGCGTCGCCACCGGCATCGTGCAGGAATTCCAGTTCGGCATGAACTGGAGCGAGTACAGCCGGTTCGTCGCCGACGTTTTCGGTGCGCCGCTGGCGTTCGAGGGTCTGGTCGCATTCTTCCTGGAGTCCACGTTCATCGGACTGTGGATCTTCGGTTGGGGCCGGCTGCCGCGTCGGGTACACCTCGCCTGCATCTGGCTTGCCGCAATCGGGGTCAATGCGTCCGCCTACTTCATCATCGCCGCCAACTCCTGGATGCAGCATCCGGTCGGTGTCGCCTGGGACGACTCACGTGACCGACCGGCGATGAATGACTTCTGGGCGGTGCTCACCAACAACACCACGTTGGCCGCCTTCCCCCATGTGATCGCCGGCGCTTTCCTGACCGCAGGCACTTTTGTCGCGGCGATCGGTTGCTGGTGGATGGCTCGCAACATGTGGCGGGCGAAGAAACTGCGCGCGGCGTCTGAAGCCGGCGAGACCGCCGATCTGCCGCCCACCACCTCGCCGAGCCAGGTCGACGCCACGCCGGAAGATCTGGAGCACGACGCCCGTCGTCTCTGGCGCCCGGTGACCAGATTGGCACTGTGGGTCGTGATGGTCTCCGGTGTCGCGCTGTTCATCACCGGCGACATCCAGGCCGAGATCATGTTCAAACAGCAGCCGATGAAGATGGCCTCGGCGGAGTCGCTGTGCGAAACCACCACCGGCGCGCCGTTCTCGGTGCTCGCCATCGGACGGCAGAACAACTGCGACAACATCACCCAGGTCATCGAGATCCCGAACATGCTGTCCTTCCTGGCCAACCGGGACATCAACAGCACTGTGCAGGGTGTCAACGAGTTGCAGGTGCAGTATCAGGAACAATTCGGCATGCCGGGCCAGAACTTCGCGCCGAATCTGTTCGTCACCTACTGGGGTTTCCGCGCCATGATCACCTGGGCGCTCGGGTCGGCCCTGCTCGCGCTGGGCGCGCTGTGGCTCACCCGCAAGAAGCGGGTGGTGGAATCCCGCAGATTCGGGTTGTTCGCGCTGTGGATGATCCCGACCCCGTTCCTGGCCAACAGTTCCGGCTGGATCTTCACCGAGCTGGGCCGCCAGCCGTGGGTGGTGGTGCCGAACTGGGAAGACGACCTCGATCCACTGCGGATACATATGTTGGTGCAGGACGGTGTGTCCAACCATGTGGCGGCGACAGTGTGGGTCACGCTGATCGGATTCACCCTGCTCTACGGTGCGCTCGGCGTGGTCTGGTTCATGCTGCAACGCCGATACATCATCGAGGGTCCGGCCACCTATGACGCGGTACCGCCCGACGAACCGTCGGATACTGATGAGCCCAAACAACTCTCGTTCGCGTACTGAGGAGGTCGACGATGGGTCTGCCCGAACTCTGGTTCCTGATCATCGCGTTTCTGTTCGTCGGCTACTTCGTGTTGGAAGGCTTCGATTTCGGCGTCGGCATGCTGATGCCATTCCTCGGCCGCAGTCACACCGGCGGTGACGAATCGGTGTCACCCACCGAGGAGATCGCCGATCCTGATGCTCGGCGTCGAACCATTCTCAACACCATCGGACCGGTGTGGGACGGCAACGAGGTATGGGTGATCACCGCCGGCGCCGCGCTGTTCGCGGCGTTCGGCGGCTGGTACGCGACGATGTTCAGCGCTTTCTATCTCCCGCTGTTCCTCATCCTGATCGGGCTGATCACCCGGGTCTGCGCCATCGAATGGCGCGGCAAGATCGACGATCCGAAGTGGCGCAAGGCAGCCGACGTGGGTATCGGCCTGGGCTCGTGGATTCCGGCGATCCTCTGGGGAGTGGCGTTCGCGAATGTGGTCCGTGGCATTCCGATCGATGCCGAATATCAGTACACCGCAGGCTTCTTCAACCTGCTCAACCCGTACGCCCTGCTCGGCGGACTCACCACGCTGCTCGCCTTCTTGACCCACGGCGCGGTCTTCCTCGCGCTCAAGACCTCCGGTGTGTTGAAACAGGACGCGATGACCTACGCCGCACGGCTCGCGATCCCGACGCTCGTGGTGGCCGCGGTCTTCCTGCTCTGGACGCAGTTCGCCTACGGCAACGGATGGACCTGGATACCGGTGCTGATCGGCGCGGTTGCCGCGGTGGTGATGGTGGTCGCCACGCAGATCCGCCGAGAGGGCATCGCCTTCGCCGCGACCTTCGTCGCCATCGGCGGCACGGTGGCAACATTGTTCGCCGTGCTCTACCCGAACGTACTGCCGTCAAGCACGAGTGAGGCCTACAACCTCACCATCGCCAACACCTCGTCGAGCAACTACACGCTGACCATCATGACGTGGGCCGCGGTGCTGATCACCCCCGTTGTCATGGCCTACCAGGCATGGACCTACTGGGTTTTCCGCAAGCGGCTGTCCGTGGAGCAGATCCCGGCGCCCACCGGGTTGCCGTCATTGCGTATGCGTTCGCAGTGACCCGACCCCTCCGCGCCCCGGTTACCACGGCCACGGCCGAGGCCACGACCGAGGACGGTTCGCCGAATCCCGGGCCGGCCACCGCGGGACGGTCCGGGCCGGTCGATCCGCGACTGCTGCGGCACTCCACGGTTGCCCGCGGCTACGTTGTCGCCACGGCGATGTTCGCCTTCGCCGGTGTGGCGATGACCATCGTGACAGCGGCGATGGCGGCTTCGATCGTCTCCGAACTCATCGTCGACCCGAGCCGGCGATCGTTGGGTGCACAACAACTGCATCTGGCGGTGTTGGCCGGGGCTCTCGTCGCGCGCGGAATGCTGACCTACTTGCACGACCGTTACGCCCACCGTGGGGCCGCGCGGGTCATCGCCCAGCTGCGCGGCCGGGCGCTCGACGTCCTCACGGACCCGACGCAGACCTCGGTGCGTGCCCTGGTGGCCCGTCGCGAACACGCCGCGACGGTGGTGTTGCGGGGACTCGACGCGTTGGGACCATATCTGTCGGGTTACCTTCCCGCACTGATCGTCACGATGACGGTCACGCCGACGGTCGTGGTGGTGATCGGGTTCACCGATTGGCCGTCGGCTGTGGCCATCCTCATCACTTTGCCGCTGATCCCGCTGTTCATGATCCTCATCGGTCTGATGACCCGGGAACGGACCGATCGCAAACTGGCGGCGACCAGTCGCCTGGCGGCGCAACTGCTCGACCTGATCGCCGGACTACCGACTCTGCGTGCGCTCAACCGCGCTCGTGGTCCGGCGGCGAGGGTGGCCGAACTTGGTCGGGCGCAGCGACGCAGCACGATGTCGGCGTTGCGGGTGGCGTTCCTGTCGGGGGCGGTGCTGGAACTGCTGGCCACCTTGAGTGTGGCGGTGGTCGCGGTCGGCATCGGTCTACGGCTGGTCCACGGCGACATGAGCCTGTATGCCGGTGTGCTGGCGCTCATCCTGGCTCCCGAGGCCTATCACCCGTTGCGGCAGGTGGGCGCCCAGTTCCACAACTCCGCCGACGGCGTCGCCGCCGCCGGCGAGGTCCTCGACCTGATCGAGTCGGCACCCGACGACGCGGTGATCGCGCCGGGCCGCCGGAGCTGTTCGGTGGCCGGGCAGCCGGTCCGACTGCTCGATGTCGGTGTGCACGGCCGGGACGGCTGGGCACCCGAGCACCTCGACGCCGTGTTCGAACCCGGCCGGCTCACCATGGTGACCGGGGCGAACGGGGCCGGGAAGTCCACCGCCCTGCTGGCGGTGATGGGGCTGGTGGCTCCCGACTGCGGGTCGGTGCTGATCGGCTCGATTCCCGTCGCCGAACTCGAACCGAGCCTCCTGCACGAACAGATCGCGTGGCTGCCGCAGCAACCCGTGATGGTGCCCGGCACGGTGAGCGAGAACCTTGCGCTGTTCGGCCGGCTCGAATCGGCTGCGTCGGCCCGTGCCGCGGCTGCCACCGGGTTCGACAGGGTGCTCGCGGCCCTGCCCGACGGCGTCGACACCCCGATCGGTGCGGACGGCTCGGGGCTGTCGGCCGGCCAGCGTCAGCGTCTCGCGCTCACCCGGACACTGGCGTCCCCGGCGCCTCTGCTTTTGCTCGACGAACCGGCGGCGCATCTCGACGACGCATCGGTGCGTGCCGTATTCGAGGTCCTGTCCGCCCGGGCGGCGGCGGGGGACACCGTGGTGGTGGTGGCCCATCAGTCGGTGGCACGCGCGTTCGCCGATCGTGTTCTCGTAGTCGGACAGGAGTCGGCATGACGACCCGACCCGGCCGGGATATCGGCACGGCGCCCCCGGTGTCATCGGACGCCGCGCTGCGCCGGGCCTTCGCTTTCCTCGGGCTGCGTGGGCGCCCGCTGGTCAAGTCGATCCTCCTCGGTGTCGGCGGAGCCCTTTCGGCACTGGGACTCGCCGCGCTGTCGGCCTGGCTGATCACCCGCGCCTGGCAGATGCCGCCCGTGCTCTACCTGTCGGTCGCGATCACCGCGGTGCGCGCCCTCGGCATCTCTCGCGGTGTCTTTCGCTATCTCGAGCGTCTGGCCACCCATGATCTGGCGCTCGGCGCGATGGCCACTGCACGCGAGCGGGTGTACCGGACTCTGGCCGCGGGCTCGCCCGCCTACTCGGTCAGCCTGCGGCGCTCGGACTTGCTCGGCCGAACCGGTGACGACATCGACGAGATCGGCAACGCCCTGATCCGCGGCGTCATCCCGATCGCCGTGGGCGCGGTGACCAGCGTGGCGGCCGTCGCCATCATGGCTTCCGTCTCCTGGTGGGCCGCCGGGGTGCTCGCGGTCGCAATGATCGTCAGCGGACTGCTCGCACCGGCGCTGGCCGCGCGGGGAGCGGCGCGGACCATCGCGGACTCCTCCGCCGCACATGACCGGTCGGCCGATGCCGCGGTCACCGCGCTGTGGCATGCGCCGGAACTGACCGTGGCCCGTCGACGCTCCGAGGTGTTGGCCATCGCGCGGCGCACCGAGGCCGACGCCCTGGCCGCAGCCGACCGCGGCCTGCGCTACGAGGCGGCGGCGAGTGCCGCCACACCGCTGTCGATGGGGGCATCACTGCTCGCGGCATGCCTCATCGGGGTGCACCTGGCCTCGCAGATCCCCGGATCGCTGGCCGACGTGGCATCGGGGGAGGGGCTGACACCGATGGTGCTCGGAGTCCTGATCCTGTTGCCGTTGTCGGCGTTCGAATCGACGGGTCCGCTCACCGAGGCGGGTATCCAACTCGAGCGCAGTCGTCAGAGCGCCCGACGGGTGATGGCCCTGGTGGACGGTGCCGGTGTGGACGGCGCCGCAGGAGAACCCGAGGGCGACGGACCCGATCGCGCCATTCACTCCGGCCCGGTCACCCTGGACACCACCGGCCTGCGGTGGGGATGGCCTGCCGGCGATTGCCTGGGATCGGCCGACGGACTCGATCTGCACTTGTCACCGGGCGACCGCTTGGTGATCGTCGGTCCGAGCGGCGCGGGCAAGAGCACCCTCGGCCTCACCGTGACCGGGCTGTTGGCACCGCACGCGGGCCGCATCGACACCCGCGACGACCACGGCGCGACAGTGGACGTCCGCTCGGCGAGCTGCTATTTCGCCGAGGAAGGCCACCTGTTCTCCACCACGCTGCGGGAGAATCTGCGGGTCGCCCGCGGGGACGCGAGCGACGACGAGCTGGTCGCCGCCCTCGAGTCCGTGGGTCTGCGGACCTGGCTGGCGGGTCTGGCCGACGGACTCGACACCGAGCTCGTCGGGGGGTCGGCGGCCGTCAGTGGTGGGCAGCGCAGACGTCTGCTGCTCGCGCGGGCTGTGGTGCACCCGGCGCCGGTGGTGGTGCTCGACGAGCCGACCGAGCACCTCGACGCTGCCGACTCGGCGGTGCTGCTGCACCGACTTCTCGGGCGTACCCGCGGCCTGTTCGATTCGGCGCGGATCGTGGTGGTGATCACGCATGATCCTGCAGCACAACAGATTTCGTCGGAGAATCCGCGATGCCGGGTGCTCGAGGTGCTGCCGTCGCCAACCGGCTGAAAACCTGTTGCCGCGCGCCGGGTCCGAGCGTATCTTCGTCGGTACACGAGGAAGGAGGTGGTTCGAAGTTGTATGACTGTTGGACACGTGAGGTGACCATCCGCTAGCGCGGACCGAGGTGTTCACCTCCGCGGAGTGCGCGGCCGATGCCGAGAGGGATCGGTGACGTCGCACCGGTCCGCGTCGGCGAATCCCAGGTGGTCACCCGGCCCCCGTACCCCGATCCTTGTCCGATCGGCTCAGGCCCGTTCACGGGCGGTACGGGGGCCGTCTGCGTCCGCGGCACCAGGCATTCGACGCCATGCGCCGGAAGTAACGCAGATCACCGCAGGGTCGATGCGTAATTCAAGTAGTCGACTACTCGTGTTCGCGACCTGATCGTGACGTGAACTAGGCACAGGCGTCGATCAGCACAGATCACACCGACCCATCCGCACCGGGCCGGGGCGCGAACCACAGATGAACGAATACTCGCAAGGGAGACCGCCATGACCACGACGCATGCACACGTGGTGTCCGTCCTGGACGAGCCGATCGCGCAGGGTCCGCGCGCGTCGGCGGCAGAGCTCGACGGCCGCGTCGACGAGCACGTCCGAGCGCGGTTTCTCACCCCCGATGATGCGGACTGGACCAACGACGGCGCCGCGAACTGGGTTGCCGGTCACGTCAGCGGGTTGGCGTATTCGCACGCACCCGGCGCCGACCACCTGGTCCTGCACAATCGCGGCGATTCCGAGCTCGGCGTGCTGTCGGTCCCCGAGCGGCCTGGTACCTCCGACAATGTCTTCACCCACCTGCCCGCCGGCAGCTCCGTGGCTCTGCCTTCCGCCGACTCCCACGTACTGCAATCGGCGCGCATCGACCGACGTCCGGTGCTTGTCGGGCAGATCCTCGAAGGCCGCGACGCACATACCGGTGAACCGCAGATGATTCTCGACGGCCCGGAAGTCGGCGAGGTCGATTGGGATCAGCGCGATCCCGACGGCATCTTCTGGCGACCCGGCGACGTCGATTTCGGGGTCCCCACGTCGCCGTCATTCGTCTTCGTCGACCCGCTGACGCACGGGGTTCATCACACCCGGATCGATTCCGAGGTGACCATTCACAACCGTTCCGACGGGCCCGTCGCGGTGTTGACCGTGGGCGCCGACGGGCCGCTGGACCTCCTGGTCGCCGAGCCGGGCGAGTCGGTGCCGGTGCCACCCGGCGACCAGGTCTGCTACGTGCAGGCGCCGCGGACCGACGGGAGCCCGACGATTCTGGGCGTGATGTGGTTGGCCGGTGGTGTACTGATGCCCAGTGCGCTGCCCGTCCCCGATCGTCGTGATCACCTGGCCCGCAACTTCCTGACGCCGTGGAGTGCCGATTGGGAGTGTGGCTACAACCAGCAGGACCACCTCGACGCCGAGGCCGACGGGGTGACCTACCAGTATCGAACGGGCGCCGAGACGTTGACCATCCGCAATACCGGCGACGAGTCGATCGCGGTGATCTACAACCTCGGATCGGATCGGGCAGTCGCCGAGATCGCGCCGCGCGGCAGACGGGTGTTCCCGGTGCGGTCGGATGCCGACACCGGGCAGGTGTTCTCGGTGGTGGGTACGCGACGGGGTGGAACCGCCGGGCGTGCGGCGAGTGTGGATTCCGCGGGTGGGTTCGTCCCGGGCGCATCCGGGCGGCCCGGCACCCCCACCAACTACGGGTCGGTGGTGGTCATGCTCGGGACCGTGGTCTACAGCGCCATCCCGAAGAAGAATCTGTATCTCGCCTGGTCAGATCGTCCCTGGTCAGATCGCCGTCACCGTCGGCATCGTCGGTCGCAGCACTGAGTGCTCGACGGTGGCGGTCAGCCGGCGACGCGGCGCAGTTTGGCCGACAGACGCGGGATGAGGTCACCGTCGGCGTCCACGCGTTCCTCGACGTAGGCCAGGTCACCGTCCTCGACAAGTCCGTAGAGCCGCTTGGCCCCACCGGTGCGGCGGCCGGAGTCGGCCTTGATCACCACATCGGTGGCGAGCTCCCAGGACGTTTGGGTCAGCGGTGCACCGTAGAAGAGTTCGATCGACCCCTCGGCATGGGCGAGAAGCAGTTCGATGCTGTCGTCGTCACCGATCCGCCAGAAGCCCGTCTCGCGCAGGTCCGGACGGACGAAGTGCGCATCCTCGTCGATCACCCAGGAGCGTGCCTGCCAGTTGAGGAAGTTCTGGCCGTCGTGGCTCACCACGATCTGTTGCGCGAAGTGATAGTCCTCGCCGGTCTCGGGGTCGTTCGCCTCACCCTCGCCCTGCCAGATCCCCACCATCGGTAGCAGGGCGAGCAGACCGGAATGCAGATCCGCGCCGTGGCGCAGGTTGGCGGTGTCGTGCGGCAGCGGCAGATCGCCCCACTCGGGCAGGTTCCGTTCGGCGGTCTCCCGCGCGCGTTCGGCCGCCTGGGTGATTGCTTCGTCGCCGGACCGGCGGCCGGCCGGGGTCGGCTGGTCGTCGGCGCCGTCCGCGTCTGCGGAGGTCACGACTCGTCGGTGATCAGACGGTAGAGGACGTACACACCGAACCAGGCGATCAGGATCGATGCCAGAATCAGCAGAATCTCGAAGAAGATGACCACGCGAGGAGTCTACCGCCCGGCTTTCGGGTCCTGCGCGGTGGTCGCTGCTCCATCACCATGAGCGGCCCGAACACGGCGAGGCCCCCGGGTGGTACCCGGGGGCCTCGGTGGTCCAGTGGCGTGCTACTTGCTCACCACGTACTCGCTGACGACCTATTTGCTCACGACGATGTCGTGCTCGTGCACGCCGGGTCCCTCCGGGGACACGGTCACGTCGCCGTTGCCCGACGACGACAGCGCACGCAACGTCCATTTGCCGGGAGCGGCGAAGAATCGGAAGTCGCCGGTCGGGCTGGCCACGACCTCGGCGGTGAACTCGCCGGTGGAGTCGAGCAGCCGGACGAACGCGCCGGCCACCGGGGTGCCCGACTCATCGTTGACGGCGCCGGTCAGCACGGTCTCCTTCTCGACGTCCACGCCGGCGGGCAGCTTCTGGCCCTGTTTGGGTGCAGCACACATGATTACTTTCCTTCTCCCAGCTCGACCGGGACACCGACCAGCGAACCGTACTCGGTCCAGCTGCCGTCGTAGTTCTTCACGTTCTGGTGGCCGAGCAGCTCCTTGAGCACGAACCAGGTGTGGCTCGACCGCTCGCCGATACGGCAGTAGGCGATGGTCTCCTTCTCGCCGTCGAGGCCCGCTTCGGAGTAGAGCTCGGCGAGATCCTCGTCGCTCTTGAAGGTGCCGTCCTCGTTGGCGGCCTTGCTCCACGGCACGTTGATCGCGCCCGGGATGTGACCGGGACGCTGGCTCTGCTCCTGCGGCAGGTGAGCCGGGGCGAGGATCTTGCCGGTGAACTCGTCGGGGCTGCGCACGTCGACCAGGTTCTTGGCGCCGATCGCGTCGACGACCTCGTCGCGGAAAGCGCGGATGGAGGTGTCCGGCTCGGCGGCCTTGTAGCTGGTGGCCGGGCGGTTCACTGCGTCGGTCGACAGCGGACGGCCGTCGAGCTCCCACTTCTTGCGGCCACCGTCGAGGAGCTTGACGTCGTTGTGGCCGTAGAGCTTGAAGTACCAGTACGCGTAGGCGGCGAACCAGTTGTTGTTGCCACCGTAGAGGACGACGGTGTCGTCGTTGGCGATGCCGCGCTCGGACAGGAGCTTGGAGAACTGGTCGGCGTCGACGAAGTCGCGACGGACCGGGTCCTGCAGATCGGTCTTCCAGTCGAGCTTCACGGCGCCGGCGATGTGGCCACCGTCGTACGCGCTGGTGTCCTCGTCGACCTCGACGAAGACGGTCTTGTCGGCGTTGAGGTTCTGCTCAGCCCAATCGGCGCTGACCAGGACGTCGCTGCGTGCCATGGTTGATCCTTCCCGAACTATCGGAGATTGTGTGCGATGTGGAGCGGGTGATGAAGGCCGAACCGTCGTGGCAGATGTCGTCACCGACGGAGGAGTCCGGATCGGACACAATAGATGAGGTGTGCAAGACTGCCCGGCCGCCATCGAGAAGGTGAACGCGTCGATCTTCCGACGCCACGTCCACCGTCTAACGACAGCAACAGTCGGCGACACGACAGAAGTCGATCGCACGACGGCGAGTGAGCATGAACTCACGGCGCAGCTGCATGCGCCTCACCATACAGGGACGCATCGGCCCTCCCAAACGGCTGGGTGCTCAGAACTCGTCGGGCCGGAGATCGCGGGCCCCGGTGTCGCCGATGAGCAGGACATCGCTACCTTCGCTGGTGGCCTCGGTGGGGGTGATACCCCACGGCATCGGTACCGGGCCGAGGAGAGTGCTGAAGCGGGACAGAACGTAGGCGTGCAGGTCGTCGGCGATATCGGACTCGACGTGTTCTTCGGGTCCGCGATAGAAATCGGTCGCGGTGATTCGCAGCCGACCGTCGTCGACCGACAGGTCGGCCGCGACACTCACCCGTACGGTCGGGCCGGGATACATCGACGCCGACGGCGGCACATCGGTGGCCCGATTGACCGGGGGGAGCGCGACGGTGCCCGTCAGCAGCACACCGCTCGTCCGCCGCAACAGTCCGTCCGCGGGTCCGCCGCCACCCGCTCGGTCGGCGGGGGCCGGGGTGTTCACGGTCAGGTCGATGATGCCGAGCATGCGCCCGAGATTGACCGAATCGAGCCGCGTGTAGGCCTGCATCGACGAGGTGTGTATCAAGTCACTTGGCTGAAATTCGAAGCCGTCGGGCACCGAGATCGACCCCAGGGTCGCGCCCATCTCCGCGTGGCAGTCCGTGAGTCCTGGACAATCGACCGACACGCCGCGCGCGGTGATCACCGCGCCGCCGAACTCGCCGGCGCGCGCGTGGCTCGTGAACGGAAAACCGCTGATCGTGACCTCGGGGTCGTAGCTCAGGCGTGGCGAATCGAGCAGTGCCTTCGACAGCGAGTGTTCGGCCCGCATCGCGACGAGGGTGTCGGCGAGCAGCGCCGCGGCCCCGAGTACGACGATCGCGACGATGCCGATCCCGATGCCTCGCCGCAGTGCGCGGCGCGGGTGCTCTGCGCGCTGTCGCCGACCCTCCCCGGTCGCCTTGTTGACAGCGAAACGCCCCATTGGCGCTATTCTGTCATCTATCGCGCACACGTTGGTAAGGCGGCGTAAACAATCGCCGGCGGTCCATTCCGACGTCGCACCGGGCTCACAGGGGCGCTCGGGAGGGCGTGACCGAGGGTTTGGGGAACGACGAGATCGGAGTGGTTCATGGATCTCTTGCTGTTGACAGCCGATCCGAACCCGGAAGCAGTGTTGCCGTCGTTGTCGCTGCTGGCACATACCGTGCGGACCGCGCCGACCGAGGTGTCGTCGTTGATGGAGGCGGGCAATGCCGACGTCGCGATCGTCGATGCGCGCACCGACCTGGCGGCTGCACGCGGTCTGTGTCGGTTACTCGGCAGCACCGGGTCGTCGGTGCCGGTGGCCGCAGTGCTCACCGAAGGTGGATTGGTGGCGGTCAACGCGGACTGGGGGCTCGATGAGTTCCTGCTACCGGGTACGGGGCCGGCCGAACTCGACGCGCGACTGCGGTTGTTGGTGGTGCGTACTCGGGGCATGACCACCGAGGAGGCGAGCGGCAAGGTCACGCTGGGGGAACTCGTCATCGATGAGGGCACCTACACCGCGCGGTTGCGCGGGCGCCCGCTCGATCTCACCTACAAGGAGTTCGAGCTACTCAAGTACCTCGCGCAGAACGCGGGCCGGGTGTTCACCCGGGCGCAACTGCTGCAAGAGGTCTGGGGATACGACTTCTTCGGCGGTACCCGGACCGTGGACGTGCACGTTCGACGGTTGCGCGCCAAGCTGGGCAGCGAGCACGAGTCGCTGATCGGTACGGTGCGTAACGTCGGCTACAAGGCGGTGCGCCCCAACCGCGGTCGGGGCAGCGGTGCGGCGGACTCACTCGACGTGATGGGCGACGACACCGCCGGTGACGACATCGGCGAAGACGACATCGACACGGACGATCTGGGCGGTCCGTACGAGGAGTTCAGTGCGAGTGCAGGGAACTGAGGGGTCTGCCGCAGATCCGATGGTGATGGATCGGCTGACGCCGGAGCAGGCTGCTCGGGCACGGGCGATGGTCACCGCGGCGCGGGCGGTCGACGGCGTTGCGCCGCTGTCGGAGCAAGCGGAAAAGGCTATCGGCGATGCCGCCGATCCGGTTGTGCGCCACATTCTTTCCGACACCGGCTATGCCAACGTCAGCGTCGGCCGCGACGATGAGCCGGCGATGATCGAGGCGGTGGTGGACCCCGGTTCGCGCGGACGCGGCCACGGCCGTGAGTTGCTACTGAAGGCTTTTGACGTCGCCCGCGAGATGGTCGCCGAACCGGCGCCGCGTGTGTGGGCACACGGGGATCTGCCTGCTGCGGTGGCCACGGCGGCGGCGTTGGGCCTGACCCGGCGGCGTGAGCTCCTGCAGCTGCGCCGCCCCGTGGGTGGCGCCGCCGACGCGCTGCCCCCGCTCGAGGTGGGCGACGACATCGTGTTGCGGACCTATGCCGGCTCCGCCGACGACGCCGAGATCCTGCGGGTCAACAATGCGTCGTTCGACTGGCATCCGGAGCAGGGTGGGTGGACGGCCGACCAGATCTCCGATCGGGTGCACAGCTCCTGGTTCGATGCGGCCGGCCTCTTTTTGGCCTTCGACGCCGCCAATCCCGCGCAGTTGTTGGGTTTTCACTGGACCAAGCAGCACGACGCCGATCTTGGTGAGGTCTATATCGTCGGGGTCGATCCGGCGGCTCAGGGCCGCGGGTTGGGGCGGTTGTTGACGCTTGCCGGACTGCATCATCTCGCCGAGCGTGGCATGACAGAGGTCGAACTGTACGTGGAGGGCGACAACGCCGCCGCGTTGCGCACGTACGAACGTCTCGGATTCACCCGCTACGCCATCGACGTCGCCTACGGCTGACGACGGCCGCGCGTCGGTCGGTGCCGGTGCATCACAATCGTTGTGGGCGAACATGACAAGATCGATGTCATGCTGCGTGTCGTCCGTGTGATCGGAATCCTGTGCGTCGCCTTGGCTGCGTGCGGGATCGGCGCCCACTTCTCCGGACTGGTCAGCAACACCGTCACCCGGGTCGCGTCGTTCGCGCCGGTGCTCATCGCCGTGGGAATCCTCGGGGCGGTCCTGTTGCTGATCTGCCGGTCGTGGGTGTTCGCCGGCATCGCCGTGGTGGTCGCGGCCGCCGGTGTCGCTTCCCAGGCACCGCTGTATCGCGGTGTGACCGAACAGGTCTCGACCACTGATCTGGCCGTGATGCAGGCCAACATCAAGAGGGGCACCGCGGACCCGGCCGCCCTTGTTGCGCAGGTCCGCGATGCGCGGGTGGACGTGTTGACCGTCATCGAACTGACCGGAGCGGCGGTCACCGCGCTCGACTCGGCAGGTCTGCGGCGAGAACTGCCCTACGCCTTCGAGGTCCCGCGCGACGGCGGCGGTGGCGCCGGGATCTATGCTCGAACGCCGCTCGACGGTGGAGCCGCGCTGCACGGATTCCGGCTCGCCAATCTCCATGCCCGGCTGGATGTTCCGGGACGTGGCGGCGTATCGGTGTACGCGCTGCATCCGTTGCCGCCCTACCCGGAGGCGTCTTGGCGTTGGGATGCTGAGCTGCGACGCCTGCAGGCGATCTTGGCCGCCGACACGCAGCCGCTGATCATCGGAGCCGACGTGAACTCCACCTATGATCACCGGCCGTTTCGCGACTTGCTCACCGGTTCCGACGTCGACGGCTCACCCCAACTCGTCGATGCCGCCGAGCATCTCGGGTCCGGGATCGTGGCAACCTATCCCGCCGATCGCCGCTACCCGCCGCTCCTGGCGCTCGATCGTGTGCTCACCCGCAATGGACCCGTCCCGACATCGTTGCGGCGCATCGATATTCCCGGGTCGGATCATCACGGGGTGATCGTCACGGTGCGCGTGTGATCTGCCGACTCGTGTCGGCGACCTGGCGTCAGGTCTGCGGCGAAGTGCTTGCGTGAGACGGATTCAACAGCGGTAGAAGAAGTTCGGCGGTGATCTCGGCTTCAGCCGCCAACGGCCAGCCAGACAGAATCCAGATGTCGACACCGGCCTGCTCGGCCACCGCCGACATCGCGGCGGCGACATTCTCCGGGCTGCCCACGAAATAGGTGCCGGTGCCCTTGCCCGCGATATCGAAGGGTGGTTCGGCCGCGGTCCAGGTGGTCAGTCCCGCTGCCATGTTCGGAGCGAACTCCAGATCTGCGCGGTCCGGCAGGCGGCCGGCGCGCAACGCGTCGATCCGATTCTGGACCTGCGGATCGCGACTGCTGAGTTCATCGAGGCCGGGGTAGCCGAAGCTGCGGAGATTACGATCGGCGGTGGCCAGCACGGTCTCCGGGCGGGTGCGGTTCACTTGCCATTCGAAGCGCTCCCACGCCTGTTCGTCGGTCTCGCGCACGATGACACTGGCCAGCACCCCGAACCGGAGACGTCGGCCGCGCTCGGCGGCGGCGGCGCGGACCCGGTCGAACAGGCCCGTCAGCGCGGTGGGTTCGGACATGAACGACAGATAGACGTCGAGCACCTCCGCGGCGTGTGCGATGCCCTCCGGCGATGCACCCGTGCCCCACACCTCGATGCCGCCAGGCTGGCGCGGACCCGGTATCGCGGGCTTGTACCGCGGTCCGTAGGAGAAGAACTCACCCTCGAACGGTTCAGCGTCGTCGAGGTAGAGACGTTTGACCTGCGTCCAGAACTCAGCCGAGACGCGGTAACGTTCGGCCTTGGAGCCGAAGCGGCCGTACCGGTGCAGCACGGGGTCGGCGCCATTGACCTGGTTGTAGATCAGTCGACCACCGGAATACTGATCGAAGACCTGAGCTTCCTCGGCGAGCAGCACCGGAGGTTTGACTCCCGGGTATTCGGGGATCAGGAAGCGTAGCCGTTCGGTGTCGGCCACCAGCGAGATCGCCTCGCGCGCGGTGGTCAGCGCGCCGTAGTAGCCGAGCCGATCAAGCGTCCGAGCCTGGTGACGGATCACATCGAACGTGGGTGCCACCCGTTCGGACGGTTCCCACGGAACCTCGCCGTCGGTCGGATTGATGTACCAGAGGACTTGCGGCCCGGCACGCCCCGGTTCGATGCCGACGTCGGTCCCGAGTTCGGCGATGCTCATGACCTAGCGCTCGTCGCAGAATTCCGTGATGGGCAGGCCGACGTGTCGGGATTCCGGCGGGGCATAGCCGAGCAGCTTGTCGCCGGGCGTCAGGTCGGTCACGTTGTTCACCGACCCGCCCGGTCCCAGCAGTCGCACGTGCCAGTCGTCCTGTGCGATGACGTTGACCACCCGGCCGTCATCGGTGGTCGCGGTCACCGAGATCAGCGGTCGCCGTTCGATCTTCACCCGGCCGATCCGCACCTCGCGGACCTCGCCGGTGCTGCGGATGGCCAGGATCGGCTGGCCCGCCTGCAGTTCGCTGACATACCGGGTCCGGTTGTCGGGCACGAGGACATAGGAGTGCACCGCACCGGCGTTCCAACGGAACGGCCGGGTCGGCATGTAGGGCAGCGGGTGGGTTTCACTGCAGGACAGAAACATCCCGGTGGAGAAGGAACCGATCAGGCAGCCTTCGTCCTTCTCCAGCAAGGAGCAGGTGTCGATGCAGGCCCGCTCACCCATGCCGATGTGTTCAACCTTGGTGACGGTGAGTTCACCGAGTTCGATGCGATCGGCGCTGGGCCGGATCACGTCGGCGAGCGTCGCGACGTCATCGGCGCTGCGCGGGGCCAGCAACAAGCCGTCCGAGCCGTGCTCGAGAACCAACTTGACGATCCCCGCGTCCTCGATGTCGTTGACCACCGTCACCGTTCGACCGCCGGAGTTCTCCGCCGCCGCTATCACGATCTCCAGCGGGATCTTGGTGGGATCGGTGAAGGTCAGCAGTGTCCACGGCGCCCGGCGCACCGTCTCGCAGGCGTGCCGCAGGGTGTCTGCATCGGAGACCACCACGTGTACCCCCGCCTCGGCGGACGGGCCCGCGTCCACGATCGGGTTGACATCACGGCCCGTGTGCGCGGCGAGCACGATGTCTGCCTGACTGGCAGCCTCGACGTCGACCTCCGGCGAAGCAACAGCCAGGACCCGGCGGATCGTGGGGGGGAGATCGGACAACGTGTCGGCGTCGTCGCTCACGATGCCGTCGATGCGGTGGTGGATGGCCGCCTGTACCAGTGCGGCGCGGACGTCGCCGACGGTGCCTCGGATGTCGATCCAGGCGAAGTGGGCACGGGCCGTGCCGTCCGGCCCGGGGCCGTTGTCGGCAGCGGGGACCGCGGTCAGTGGGGTGATGTCGTCGGTGACGATATCGGTGGAGGAGTTCACGGTGGTCTTTCTGTTTGGCTGGGCTGGGCTCGGGGGATGGAGGCTCGGGGTCGGTAAACCGATCAGGCGAGTTCGAGGGCGGCGGCCAGTGGTCGACTCGGGTCCGATCCGCGGTGCAGACGCTCCGCCAACGCCCTCGCCACGCGGTGGGGATGGTCGGCGCCGAAGATGAGGCGGCCGAAACTGAGGCCGGCCACCCGGGACTCCGCGACCCGCATGCCGAAGTCGATGGCGTTGTCGTCGGTGGCGGTGGCCGGACCACCGGCGACCAGGATGGGCAGCGGGCAGGTGTCGACGACCTCGTCCATCTGCTGGGGTGCACCGGCATAGTCGAGTTTCACGATGTCCGCGCCCAGATCGGTGGCGATGGCACCGAGATGGGCGAGTGTCGACACCGACGTCGGCGCGGTGTCGGCGACGCCGCCGCGCGCATACATCATCGCCAGCAGAGGCACACCGAGGCGGTCGCATTCCGCTGCCACGACTCCGAGGTCGGTCAACTGTTGCGCTTCGGTGGGCGCCCCCACGTTCACGTGCACGCTCACCGCGTCGGCACCGAGAGCCAAGCACTCCTCGACGGACCCGACGAGCACCTTGCGGGTCTGGTCCACAGCGAGGTTGGTGCCGGCCGACAGGTGGACGATCAGACCCATGGCGCCGAATCGGGTCGGTGCGATGGTGCGTGCCCGGCCCTTGTGCACGATGAGGGCATCGGCGCCCGCAACTTCCAGGATCGCGGCGGTGTGATCGGCATGTCCGGCCGCGCCGAGCGGGCCGATGGTCACCGAATGATCGAGCGGCACCACCAGGGCGCGGCGATTGACGGCACCGAAGATCCGGGACAACCGGATCTGCTTGCCCGATGGCAGGTGCCTGCGGGCGTCGGGATTGTCGATCACACTGTTCTCCGATCGGTGAGCGTGCGGTTGTCGTCGGTCCGCGAGGCGCGGAGCGACGACACTCGTTCAGTAAGGTTAGCCTCGCCTATTGACATGCGGCAATCCGGGGGAAGGTTCATGCGCGCGACGTTGCGCGGGGGCGCCACGGTGTCGGGAAGGGCAGGCCGAGGTAGACCTCGCCGAGCGCGCGTTCCTCGTGGACCGAGCTCGTCCATCTCGTCAGCCGGGCATGGCGTAGGTGCCAGTCGAACCCATCGTCGCCGAGGCGATGCAGCGTGGTGGTCAGATTCCACGAGAACGCTTGTGCCTGCCAGACTCGCGGCAGCGCCGTCTCGCTGTACCGGTCCAGCGCGGTGTGGTCCCCGGTGGCGTAATAATGTCCGAGGCCGTGGGACAGGACGCAGGCGTCGGAGATCGCGAGGTTGAGGCCCTTGGCTCCGGTGGGCGGCACGATGTGGGCCGCGTCCCCGAGCAAGAACAGCGCACCCTGCTGCATCGGGTCGGTGACCACACTGCGCAGCGGCGCCAGGGATCGCTCGATGATCTCGCCGGTCTCGAGTTCGGGATGGTCGTCAGCTGCGCTGCGTCGACGCAGTTCCCGCCAGATCTGCTCGTCTGACCACGTGCCGAGGTCGGTGTGTGCCGGCACCTGCAGATACTGGCGGGTCAGGTGCGGGCCGCGCATGCTGTGCACCGACAACCCATCGGGGTGCGCGCAATACATGCCCTCGTCGGTGACCGGGGTGGTGCGTGCGAGGATGCCGAGCCAGGCGAACGGGTAGGTCCGGTTCGCAACGGTGGTCCGGTCGGGATCGAGAGCCTGTCGACAGATGCCGTGGAAGCCATCGCATCCCGCCACGAAGTCGGCGCGAATCCGGTGGGCCCGTCCGTCGACGACGAACTCGACGAACGGGGCGTCGGTGCCGATGTCATGCACGCTGACGTCGGTCGCCTCGAAGTGCAGCGGACGACCCGTGGCGTGGCGCGCATCGATCAGGTCGGCGACGAGTTCGCTCTGCCCGTAGACGAATGCGTGCCTGTCGAGGTGGCGGTGGAAGTCGAGATGATGTGTGGTGCGATCGAAACGGATATAGAAACCGTTGTGCACCAGAGCTTCACGTCGGAGTCGGCCGGCCAGGCCGATCTCATCGAGCAGGTCGACGGTGGTCTGTTCGATGACACCGGCCCGGATCCGGGCGCGCACATGTGCCTGCGACTGCCGCTCGATCACGACGGTGTCGATGCCCTGCAGGTGAAGCATCTGCGCCAGGGTGAGCCCGGCGGGGCCGGCGCCGATGATGGCGACCTGTGTTCTGATCTCGTGGGTCATACTTCTCGATCGGTAGTGCTGGTCAGCGCGCAACCGCGGCCGGGGTGGTGTCGGCTTCGACGACTTCGGCTTCAGCGACACCGGTTTCGGCGCCACCGGTTTCGGCGACGACGGTATCGGCGGCGACGTCATAGGGTTCGGCGGCGTCCGATTCACTGTGCGCGCCCCGCTGCCCGGCCCTTCGCGAGCGTCGCTCGCGATCGATCGTGCGCAGCACCCGCAGTCCGTCACTCACCGCGTTGAGGTTGCTGCGTCCGTGGATTCGTCGACTCTCGTGGCTACCGACCTCGGTGATCGTCAGGCCAGCACGGGCCATCCGCACATTGATGATCGTCTCCACCTCGAAGCCGTCTCCCCACTGCGCCTCGGTGGTGTCGGTCGAGGGCAGGTCGATGATGGGGAGATGCCGGCGCCAAAAAGCGTTGTATCCGTAGCAGAGGTCGGCGAACCCGGTGTGGAAGATCCGGTTCACCAGGCCGTTGAGTCCCTTGTTGCCGAGGCGGCGCAGTGCGGTGATGTCGTCGCTGTGGCCGCCCAGTGAGAAGCGACTGCCCTTGGCGAGATCCGCACCTTCGGTCAGGGCGCGCACAAAGGCCGGGATCTCGGCGGGGTCTGTCGAGCCGTCGGCGTCGATCATGACGATGATGTCGCCGGTGGCCGCGGCGAACCCGCAGGCCAGTGCGTTGCCTTTTCCGGTGCGCGTCTGTTGCACGATCACGGCGTCCGGCCAGAGCCGACGAGCCACCGCGACGGTGTCGTCGACCGATGCGCCGTCGACCACGACGATCTCGTCGACGTAGGGCATCCGTTCGGCCACGTATGGAAGGTTCAGGGCCTCGTTGCGCATGGGGATCACCACGGTTACTCGCGGAGTGGTCTTGCCCAGGTCTACTCGTTGGCCGGTCACAGCGCCCCTTCGTCATCGAGTCCGCGCATGTGGCGGAACCGCTTCGAGCGCCCGTCACCACGCAACTGTCGTTGCATGTGACCCTATTTGTTTAGGTAACCCTTGCCTAATTCTCAGCTTCTTTTGTGGTCTATGTCACTTGTGGTGGAGGGTGGTCGCCACATGGCCGGGGAGCGCCGCGAGGGCGGCTCTGACGGCCGTGGCGTCGCAATACTCAGGATAGAACGCGGCGGTCACGCACAGCGCGCCACCGACCGTCGACGACGTCACGGTTATGCCCGTCGGTGTCGCGGGATCGCTGACGGTGTAGTTGACCGCGCGCGCCGGATCGGTGAACCGGGTATGCGCGGTCTGTGGCAGGCGACCCACCGATGAATGGAGCAGCTGGGCGCGTGGCAACGACGAGTCCGGCGCCGGCGGGTGTCGACGGGCGAGTCGACTCGTCCATTCCCCCATCGTGCCGATCGTCATGGTCGCCACCGGCCGACCGGAGCGGCTTGCCACGTCCAGCATCTGCGTCAGTGTCCGGGCCGCGGTGTCCGCCGTGACTGGGAAGGTCAGGCCGGCCGAGAGCGGGGCGAGGGTATCGGTGCCGGCCGGGAGGTACGGGCGGAGGTCGAACGGGATGGTGACCGCGGGGTCGAGGTCGATGCCCGCGTCGAGTAGCGCCCGGACCAGGGCGCAGGTGAGCACTGCGAACATGCTCACCCCGGGCAGATCGCGGTCCCGCGCATCGCGCAGCAGGCGCATCTCGATGACGGGGATGCGCACGGTGGCGGCGCTCGGGGGTCTGCCGGCGCCGGCGGGAATAGGTGCGCCCGGTCCGGGCTCCGGTGGAGCCGCGCGTTGTGTGTCGGCGTCATCGGTGGGGAGTCGGTGCCGACGGGAGTGCCCGAGGCTCGCCAGCCGTCCGGGGTGGCGGCCGAAGGTGTGGATGGCGGCCGCGAGTAGCGGACGGGTGGTGCCTCGGTATCGGTCCCAGTGCGCATCGGACATCGTCAGCCCGCCGATCATCGCATCGACCACGGCCTGGGTGAACGCGACATCGCCGAGTCCGTGGTTGAAATCGACGGCGACCAGATCTCCCGCGCACACCACGCGCAGACCGGCGTCGGGCAGTGCCCGCACCGATTCGAGCAGGGCCAGCGGATCTCCTTCGGGCTCGATCCGACCCCTGTCGGCGATCGACTGCGTGCAGGCCGATTGGGCATCCGACTCCGTGGCAACCGATTCCGGGGAAATCCACGCGGGGGAAATCCACGCGGGGGGAATCCGCCCGGGGGAAATCCACTGGGGGGCGATCGACACCGCGGTGGCCGGCGGCGCGGTCTGCCAGTGGATGTGGTGCGCCGATGGACGTAAACCGAGTCGCAGCGAGGGGCCGGCGGCGGCCATCGCGTACAGGCGGTTGCGGGCCTCGTCGACCGTCGGCACGGGCATCGGGCCGAAGACCGAGGCGCAACGGCGCTGTGCGTGCAGCAGGTCGATCAGCGCCACTCGGGTGCCGCCGGACACCGGCGGGCGGCGGTCCTTGCGGTTCACCTCGTGTTCACCCGTTCTCTGTGTTTCGCGTAGCCGCTCGGGGCCGAGCGCTATTCTGGGACAGGATGTTTTGCGACTATCGCGGATCGGCTGTTTGTTCTGCCGGATGCGCACTCGGGTGCGTTGAGTGTTGGATCACATTCGGCGAAGGTATAGCGATGGTAATTCATCTTCCGTTAACCCTCGGGGCGCGGAGTGTCCACCAGCGAATCCTAATGTCTCCAGCGACCGGGTGATGCCGTGACTGCGGTGCACCATGTTCTGATGCTGGAGGAATCCTGTGAAATTGAGTCGTTCCGGTGTTGCGGTGGCCTCCTTGGCGGCCACCTCCGCGCTCATCCTGAGTGCGTGCAGTGACAACTCGGAGAGGGGGGACAGCAGCGCCGCACCCGCGTCGGCGGTGGCGGACATCCAGTGCGAGGGCAAACAGGATCTGCAGGCCAGTGGCTCGACCGCGCAGGCAAATGCGATGACCATCTTCTCCACGTCGTTCGCCCAGACCTGCCCCGGCTTCGAACTCGCCTACGGGGGTGGCGGTTCCGGCCAGGGCGTCTCTGACTTCACCCAGAACCTGACCGACTTCGGCGGCTCCGACTCGCCGCTGGAAGGCGACGACGCCGCCGCCGCCCAGCAGCGATGCAGCTCCGAGGCGTGGAACCTGCCGCTGGTCTTCGGCCCGATCGCGGTGGCCTACAACGTCGAGGGCGTCGATGACCTCGCGCTCTCCGGCCCGACGCTGTCGAAGATCTTCGGCGGCGAGATCACCAACTGGAACGACCCGGCCATCGCCGCCGAGAACGAGGGCGTCGAGTTGCCGGATCTGCCCATCAGCGTGATCTACCGCGCCGAGGAGTCGGGCACCACCGACAACTTCCAGAAGTACCTGACCGCCGCCGGCGGCTGGGACAAGGGCGACGGCAAGACCTTCAACGGCGGTGTCGGCGAGGGCAAGCAGGGTAACCCGGGCGTCGGCTCGGCGATCGGCCCAACCGCCGGATCGATCGGCTATGTCGAGTGGGCCTATGCACAGTCCAACAACCTGTCGATGGCCAAGATCATCACCGACCAGGACCCCGAGGGCGTCGCCCTGACCGCAGAGTCCGGTGGAAAGACCATCGATGGTGCCACGCTGGCCAATGGCGACGAGAGCCACAACATGGTGATCGACACCTCCTCGTTCTACAAGCCGACCGAGTCGGGTGCCTACCCGATCGTGTTGGCGACCTATGAGATGGTGTGCTCCGATTACGCGGACGACGCCACCGCACAGGGTGTCAAGACGTTCCTGAGCGTTGCCTCGGCACCGCAGAACCAGGGACAGGATCTGCAGAACGCGGGCTACATCCCGCTGCCGCAGGAGTTCCAGACCAAGCTGCAGGGTTCGATTGAGGCCATTCAGTAACTGCGGCTCGAACTCAACCGAGAGAAGAGCGATTCACCATCATGTCAGTGGATGACACCACCGGTGTCGGCCGAGGCCGGACGGGTAAGCACTCGTCCGGCTCGGTGCCGACCCAGACGCCCGATCAGGATCCGAACCTCACCCCCGGCGACGATTTAGAAGAACAGCTACACCCGGGTCTGCGTAGCAGTCGCGGTCAGGTGGGCGACCGGGTCTTCTCGTACCTGGCGCAGGGAACCGGTCTGCTGGTCATCATCCTGATCGCCGGGATCGGGATCTCGTTGTTGATCGATGCCATTCCGGCGCTTCTCGACAACAACGCGAATTTTCTCTTCTCTTCGGACTGGAACACGAGCGGAGCTGCCTTCGCCGATGGGACCGCATCCTTCGGTGTCTGGGAGCTGTTCCGGGCCACGGTCTTGACCTCGTTCTTCGCGCTGTTCCTGGCGACCCCGATCGCCATCGGCATCGCCGTCTTCCTGGTCGAATACGCTCCGAGGCAGGTCTCGCGACCGCTCGGCGCGGTCATCGACCTGTTGGCGGCGGTGCCGTCGATCATCTTCGGTCTGTGGGGTATCTACGTCCTCGCGCCGGTGATCGCTCCGTTCGCCGTGTGGCTCAACGACACCTTCGGGTGGTTCTTCCTGTTCTCGAGCGGGAAGACGTCGATCACCGGCGGCGGCACCATCTTCACCGCCGGCATCGTGCTCGCGATCATGATGCTGCCCATCATCACCTCCATCACCCGCGAGGTGCTGCGGCAGACGCCCAGTGGACACAAAGAGGCCGCGCAGGCGCTCGGTGCCACCAAATGGGAAGTCATCCGCATGACCGCCTTCCCGTACAGCCGATCCGGGATGATCGCGGCGTCGATGCTGGCGCTCGGTCGCGCCCTCGGCGAGACGATCGCGCTGATGATCATCCTGAGTGCGGCCGTCGGCCGACTCAACTGGTCGCTGTTCGAAGGCGGTGACACCTTCGCCTCGAAGATCGCCCGCGACGTCGGCGAGTTCGTCGGCAGTGAGTCATCCGCCGGTGCCTACATCGCGGCCGGCCTCGTCCTCTTCGTCCTGACATTCGTCGTCAACGCGATCGCCCGTGTGATCGCCGGTGGAAAGGTGAACGGATGACCGTGACCGTCGATACGACACCCGGTGGGCCGGTCAAGTCCTCGGCCACCGCTTTCCGAGAGGTGTCGGCCAGTCGCAAGATGCGCAACGAGGTCGCCCGCGGCACGTTCGCGCTCTGCTTCGTGTTGGGCGTCATCCCACTGGTGTGGTTGCTGTGGACCGTGATCTCCAACGGTGCGCCCGCGCTTGCCGACCCGAACTGGTGGTTCGGCAATGCCTACGGCGTGGACACCACCACGCAGTACGGCGCCGGTATCTCTCAGGCGATCATCGGCACCCTGATCCAGGCATTGATCGCCACCGTGATCTCGGTGCCGATCGCGGTGATGACCGGCATCATGCTGGTCGAGTATCCGACCAGCCCTTTGGTCAAGCCGGTGAGCTTCATGGTCGACATCCTGGCCGGTGTCCCGTCGATCGTCGCCACCCTGTTCATCTTCACCGTCTTCGTGATCGGACTCGGGATGGGCCAGAGCGCGCTGATGGTGAGCCTGGCGCTGATCCTGCTGATGATCCCCATCGTGGTGCGGTCCACCGAAGAGATGCTGAAACTGGTCCCTGACGAACTGCGCGAGGCGTCGTACGCTCTCGGTATCTCCAAGTGGCGGACCATCATGAAGGTCGTGCTGCCCACTGCCCTGTCGGGCATGCTGTCCGGCGTCTTCCTCGCCATCGCCCGCATCATGGGGGAGACCGCCCCGGTGCTCATCCTGGCCGGCCCGGCGAGCTCGCAGGTGCAGACCAACCCGTTCGAGGGCGGGATGAATTCGTTGCCGCTGTTCATCAAGGACATGTGGGCCTCCGCGCAGCCGGCATCGGACTTCTATTACTGGGGTGCGGCGCTCACGCTGATCATCATCATCGCGGCGCTCAATCTCGTCGCCGCCATGACCGCCAAGTTCCTCGCCCCCAAGACCAAGTAAAACGGTCCTCGACCGCCGCCACACAGCAAAGGCATCATCATGGCCAAGCGCCTCGACATCAAAGATCTCAACGTCTATTACAGCAAGTTCCACGCCGTCAAGGACGTGACTCTCTCGGTGCCGCCCCGCAGCATCACGGCTTTCATCGGGCCGTCGGGGTGTGGCAAGTCCACCGTGTTGCGCACGCTCAATCGCATGCACGAGGAGATTCCGGGCGCCTACGCGGTGGGCAGCGTGCTGCTCGACGGTGAGGACATCTACGCCAAGGACATCAACCCGACCGCGGTGCGCACCACCATCGGCATGGTGTTCCAGCGGCCGAACCCGTTTCCCACCATGTCGATCCGTGACAACGTGGTGGCCGGGCTGAAGCTGCAGGGCGTCCGCAACAAGAGTCAGCTCAACGAGGTGTGCGAGCGCAGCCTGCGCGGCGCCAACCTGTGGGAAGAGGTCAAGGATCGCCTCGACAAGCCGGGCGGCGGCCTGTCGGGCGGACAGCAGCAGCGTCTGTGCATCGCCCGTGCGATCGCAGTGTCGCCGGACGTGTTGCTGATGGACGAGCCGTGCTCGGCGCTCGACCCGATCTCTACGCTCGCCATCGAGGATCTGATGGGTGAGCTGAAAAAGGACTACACGATCGTCATCGTCACCCACAACATGCAGCAGGCTGCCCGTGTGAGTGACCAGACCGCGTTCTTCAACCTCGAAGGCGTCGGCCAGCCCGGTCAGCTGATCGAGATCAACGACACCGAGACGATGTTCTCGGCGCCGACCAAGCGGGAAACCGAGGACTACATCTCCGGCCGCTTCGGCTGAAATCCGACAGCCACACGATCGACGACTCGCGCCGCGGACCGACAAGGTCTGCGGCGCGAGTCGTTTCGGTGGGGGGAGGGTTTAGTGTGTGACCGAGGGAGGGTCACATACTGACGACCAGGATGACCAACAACGCGATCAGCGACAGCGTGAATCCGCTGTAGGTGAGGATCTGTCGTCGGTGGGCAGCCGCAGCGTGCCCGTCGTCGTCGACGGCGTTGAAGTCGGGTTCCACACGATGGTGCCGATCCATGTCGGTCACCCTAGCGTGCACTCGGTCCGAGGGCGAAATCCCAAGTCAGACATGGTGAGCGCCGTCTCAAACAGATACGTCGAGGGATCTGGACCGCATCGGAGGTGGGGACGAGGTACCACAGACGACCGCACCGCCGGCCTCATCGAGCGAGATCGGCGGTGCGGTGGGGAAGCACAGGTCGGCGTGTCAGGACACCTCGAGGAACTGCTCGGGTGTCTGACCGGTCGCCTGGAAGACCACCCGGCGTCCGATGAGAACCGCGTGGTCGGCGAAGCGCTCGTAGTAGCGGCCGAGCAGGGTGACGTCGACGGCAGCGGCCACGCCGTGGCTCCACTCCCGGTCCATCAGGACCGTGAACAGGTGCCGGTGCAGGTCGTCCATCGCGTCGTCATCCTCCTGCAGGCGGATGGCATCTTGCGGATTCTGCGTGTTGAGCACCTCGCGGGCGGTGGTGGCCAGCTGCACGGCGAGGCGGCCCATCTCGGCGAAGTAGCCGTTGACCTCCTCGGGCAGTGCCTTGGCGGGGTGACGGCGACGCGCGACCTTGGCCACATGCAGCGCCAGCGCACCCATCCGGTCCACGTCGGCGACGATCTGGAAACCGCTGACGATCCCACGCAGATCACCGGCCACCGGCGCCTGCAGGGCGAGCAGCGCGAACGCCTGTTCCTCGGCGCGGGCCGACAGCTGATTCATTCTCTCGGTCTCGGAAAGGACCTCTTCGGCGATGGCCAGATCGGCCTGGAGCAGGGCCTGGGTGGCGCGGGCCATCGACGAGCCGGCGAGTTCGCACATCTCGCCGAGGATGGTGTTGAGCGCGTCGAGCTGCTCATGGTAGGCGGTACGCATGTAGTCCACAATACTTGGCACACCGGTGGGCTTGTGGACCCTGCGGATGAACGAGCCGTGAACGCCCGGTGCATACTGCGCGTTTGGCGTGTTCGCGCAGGTCAGCTGCAGGTAGTGTCGCCTGCGTTGGTCACCGCGAGGTCGTTGGGCAGGTTGGACGTGTTGGAGGCCGGCGGCAGCTGCGACACCGAGATCGTGCTCCCGACGGCGGCCGGAGAGCCCATCGAACCGTCGTAGTCCGAACCCAGGATCACCTCGACACCCGACTTCACCGTGCGGTCGAGTTGGATCGACGATCCCGGGAACATCGTGGCCAGGGTGGCGGCAGAGTCCTCTTCACCGCCGCCGTACCGGATGACGGTGTCCTCGCGGTTCTCCGAGGCATCGGCCACCCCGCGGACGTCGAAGCCGATCGACACCAGTTGATCGGAGGTGTCGCCGGCGGCGCCGGTACGCCCACTGCCGTTGAGTACACGGACTCCCACGTTGCCGGGGTTCTGTGCGGTCGCCGACACCTGCGTCGGCGCCGACTCGGAGGTGGTACTGCGTGACGTCGCCGACGTCGACGAACTGCTCGACGACGATGCCGCCTGCTGCTTGGCCTGTTCGCCGGGCAGGGGGGCGTCGTCGATGATCGCGTTGAAGATGGCGTTGATGTCGTCGGTGCGCGGGATCTCGTTGTTCAGCCCGTCGGTCGTGGTGCCCGACGTCGGGATGGTCAGGAAGGTCACGCGCCCGGCCTCGATACCTTGCATCGATTCGGCCAGGTTCAGCAGCGACTGGGTGTCGACCCCGTCGACGAAGCTGTATTCGATGAATGTGTTGACGATGCTGTTGAGCTTGTTGGGACTCGACAGGACATTGCCGGACAGGGTCGCCCGCAGCAGTGACGACATGAACAGTTGCTGGCGTTTGATGCGTCCGTAGTCGCCGTTGCCCTCCGACGCGATGTTGCGGGCTCGCACGTAGTTGAGCGCGCGCCTGCCGGTCAGCTTCTGGGTACCCGGCTTGCGCAGCACCTGACCGAGTTCGTAGTCGTAGAGCGGGGTGGGGGAGCACACCTCGACGCCGCCGACCGCGCGCACGACCTTCTCGAAGCCGAAGAAGTCCATGGCGATGAACCGGTTGATGTTGAGACCACTCATCTGCGTGATCACGCTGACCAGGCACTTCGGGCCGCCGTCGGCATAGACCCCGTTGAGCTTGACGCCGTACGCGGGGGGTAGTTCTTCACCGTAGGTGCCGGTGGCGTTGTCCCACTGCTGGCAGGCGGGCCGGTCCACCTGCAGGTCACGCGGGAAGGACACGGCGACGACGCGACTGCGGTTGGCCGGGATGTTGACCAGGATGATGGTGTCGGAGCGGGCGCCCGCCGCGTCATCGGTGGTTCCTGCGCCCACCTTCGCGTTCTGGCCGGCCCGGGTGTCGGTGCCGACGATGAGGTAGTTCTCGTCGCCGTACTGGGCATCCTTGTTGCGGATGTTGGCGTCTTCGGGGTTGACCGCGTTGATGGTCTTCCAGTTGCCGTTCCACGACTGCAGATAACCCCAGACAAAACCGGTGCCCACCAGTGCCATCACGCAGGCGACCGCGACGAGGATGCGTCCGGTGACGGTGACGTTGTGACCGAGGTTGCGACGGCCCGCGCGGGCGCCGGGATGGCGCCGAGGTCGCGACCTCGGCGGGATGGTGTCGGATAGATCCGGAGTGGGCTGCAACGGCCGCACGCGACTGCCCTGACCGCGTGACTCGGCGGTGACCCGCTCGCGGGTGGCGTCGTCGGAGAGATCGACGTCGGTGTCGGGGACAGTCGCCGGCGGCCGGATCGTCGGGATCTGCGTGGTGACGTCGTTCTCGTGGGGGAATCGTTCGAGGTCCTCGAACCGGTGCACCTCGGTCGGTGCCTCGTCGGCCGGCGGTTGTGGGCGAGCTCCGCTGGGCTCGGCCGGGCCGACCTCACCGCCCGCGTTCATCTGCTCCATGAGCTCGCGCACCGTCAGGCGGGTGCGGCCGCGCACATAGCGGTCGGTGGCGCGTGGCTCATGGAGGGCCCCGTGCGCCGGGGCATCGTTGGTGGGGGCCTGACCGAACATCTCGGAGAAGTCGTTGGCGGCTCCGGAGCGGCCCGCGCGCCGGCCCCGGCGGGGCGTACTGCCCTCGTCGGCCGGTTCGTCCGGTCCCGATCCCCTACGACTCAACTCTGATTCCCCTCGACCCCGACGCAGTGGCGCACCGGGTTGTCGGCTCTCGCGCACCAGCTCTGGCGCACCATGACATGGCTCCGCGCACGCGGAACCTCCGCGTCATAGTACTGATTGCACCTGAGAAGATCTCTCAGCCACCATGCGGACAAGCGCAATGGGCAGGTCATCCACCCGAGTGCATCACCTCGGCGCCTTCGGGCACGACGTCCTCGTACGGGTCGTCTAGCCATCCCTCCGGCAACGCCACCTTGGCCGGGGAGCCCTGCCGACCGCGGGGTCCGTGACCGTCGTCGGGAAACGGTGCGTCGTCGGGCAGCGTCGCGACCAGTTCGCGCAGCTCCTCGAGGGTGCCGACGAGAGCGAGTCGGTTACGCAGGTCCGAGCCGGCCGGAAAGCCGCGCAGGTACCAGGCGACGTGTTTGCGGATCTCGCGCATGCCCTTGTTCTCGCCGTGGTGGGCAGCGAGCAGTTCACCGTGGCGCACGATGATCTTCGACACCTCGCCGAGATTTGGCGCAGCAGGCGCCTCGAGCCCGTTCAGTTCGGCGGCGAGTTCGGCGAAGAGCCACGGGCGGCCGAGGCAACCGCGGCCGATCACGACCCCGTCGCACCCGGTGTGACGCATCATCGCGATCGCGTCGGCGGGCTCGAAGATGTCGCCGTTGCCCAGGACCGGCACCTCGGTGACGTGGTCTTTGAGGCGGGCGATCTCGTCCCAGTCGGCGGTGCCCGAATAGCGTTGAGAAGCGGTGCGCGCGTGCAGGGCCACGGCCTGTGCGCCTTCGCCGGCGGCGATGCGGCCCGCGTCGAGGTGCGTGTGGTGTTCGTCGTCGATGCCGATCCGGAACTTCACGGTCACCGGGATCGAGGTGCCTTCGGTGGCCTTCACCGCGGCTGCGACGATTCGCTGGAAAAGCTTGCGCTTGTAAGGAATTGCTGATCCGCCGCCCTTGCGGGTCACCTTGGGGACCGGGCAACCGAAGTTCATGTCGATGTGGTCGGCGAGGTTCTCGTCGACGATCATCTTGGCCGCGGCGTAGGTGTTCTCGGGGTCGACGGTGTAGAGCTGCATCGATCGCGGATTCTCGTCCGGACCGAAGGTCGTCATGTGCATGGTGACCGGATGTCGCTCAACGAGTGCGCGGGCGGTGACCATCTCACACACATACAGACCCGACACCGTGCCGGTGCGGGCCAGTTCGAGTTCGCGGCACAGGGTGCGGAAGGCGACGTTGGTGACCCCGGCCATCGGGGCCAGCACGACGGGGCTGGCCAGTTCGATGGAACCGATCCGCAGAGCTGCGGTTCCGGCTTCTGGAGACGCCGAACCGGCGCCTTCGATGTCCGAAGGCGCCGGGCGGTTGATGGTCGTGGTCAGGATGCCTGCTGCTCCCGTTCCCGCTTCTTGGCCTCGCGGGCGAGTGAGCGGTCGCGCATCTCCTCGAAGCGGATGGTGTCCTTTTCGAGCTGTTCGAGGAAGTTGCCGAGCTCCTCGCGGGTCTTCTCGCCTTCCGCGGAGAAGTCTTCGCGTTCGAAGACTTTCCACTTCCGCAGAACGGGCATGATGACCTCTTCGAGGTGCTGGCGCAGGTCGTAGATGCCGTGCTTGGCCATCAGCACGCCGTTGCGGCGGAAGTTCGGCATCCCCGCGCCGGGCATCTGGAAGTTCGTCACGATATCGGTGACCGCGCGCAGCGTCTGGTCGGGCGAGATGTCCATGCCGGCGCCGCAGATGTTGCGGTAGAAGATCATGTGCAGGTTCTCATCGGCGGCGATGCGCTGCAGCATCTTGTCGGCGATGGGGTCCGCGCAGGCCTTGCCCGTGTTGCGGTGGCTGACACGAGTGGCGAGCTCCTGGAAGGTGACGTAGGCAACCGAATGCAGCAGGCCGACCTCCTCGCCCTTTTCCTTCATCTCCTCGGCACGGTCGGCTGCGGCCAGCAACGGATCGTAGCCGTTGGTCATGTGGATCATCCGGGCCTCTTCGAGGGCGACCGGGTCGACGCCGCGGGTCACCACGAGGTAGTCGCGCATGACGATGCCGTGCCGGTTCTCCTCGGCGGTCCAGCGGCCTACCCAGTGGCCCCAGGCCGAGTCCATCGAGAAGTTCTCGGCGATCACTCGGTGGTAGGAGGGGAGGTTGTCCTCGGTGAGCAGGTTGGTGACCATCGCGGCCTTGGCGACTTCGTCGAGCTGAGACTGCTCGGGGTCGTAGTCGACGCCGCCGAGAGCGGCGAAGTTGCGGCCCTCGTCCCACGGGACGTAGTCGTGCGGGTTCCAGTCCTTGGCGATCTTCAGGTGCCGGTTGACGTTGTCCTCGGCGACCGGCGACAGCTCCTTGAGCAGTTCAAGCTGAGTCAGCTCGCGTGGCATACTTTCCTCCGAACGGTGTTGTCCGCATGTCGTGTCTGGTGGTCTCGACGCCCGACTGACACGGTGATCAGTCGTCCAGGGTACGTCACCGGGCCGGTCGACCCAAGTCCATACCTACGCAATCGTAACCGCGGCCCCGCTTCGTTACGTGCGGCTCGCGTGTCCTCGGTCACCTGCCTCGACCTCGTGCTCGTTGCCTGTCGATGGTGCCCGATACCGGCCGATCATCGGTACCGCTCGCAGTGAATTCACAGCAAAACAGGCGGATTCACCACCGGCCGGGGGATCACATCCAACATCGCCGGGCATGCGCCGAATGCCCGGCGCGTGATCGTCGGGTGCTACCGGCGCCGGGCGAACATCGCACCGACGGTCTCCCGCCACCGGAGGGCCTCGGCGTCAAGGGTGCCGAGTTGCTCGGCCTTCTCACACCAACGCGCCGCGGCCTGTCCGAACTCCAAGGGGTTGTACACATCTTCTTCGCACGACCACAGACCGTCCCCGGCGTAGGTGAGGATCGTCAGGTTGGTGGCCGTGATGTGGGTGCCGTCGCCGGGGTCGCGCATGGGGTTGTCGACCTCGCAGATCACCCGCCCCGTCGGTGCGTCCACCACGTGCCACAGGGCTGGAAAGCCGGTCATGTGGCTGCCGGGGAACGTGGTCATGGTCTTCCAGATCCAGGTGCGGATCTCCTCGCGCCCGGCCATGGTGCCCAGCGCGTGCTCGATGTAGCGGGCGTCGGTGGTGAACATCTCGGCGAAACGATCCCAGTCACGGGTCACCGCGATCTCGGCGACCGTCTTCTGGAAGACGCGAAAGGCGTCGTCGAGCTCGGCGTGGCTGTATGTGCTCATCGGGAGGCGACCCTACCCTGAACGTGTTCTCATTCGGGTGGCTTCGCCGCAGCCGGTCACCTGAGCTGAACCGGCCCGTCGCGGCGCGGGCCTCAGGCATGATGAGGACGGTTCGCAAACGGCGGGCATCACCCGGGGTGGCTCGGCAGTGAGATCGGTGGGAGCAGATGGTGATCGTATGCAACGGTTGAGCGGACTCGACGCGTCATTCCTGTACTTGGAGACCCGATCTCAGCTGATGCAGGTGATCGGGTTGATGGAGATCGACCCGACGACCGTGCCCGGTGGTTACAGCTTCGAGAAGATGCGCGACGAACTCGAACGCCGCATCGCGGCCATGCCGGCTTTTCGACGCAAACTGGACAATTCGATGCTCAACATCGATCACCCGGTGTGGATCGAGGACGAACGGTTCGACATCGAGCGACACGTGCATCGCGTGGCGGTGCCCGCACCCGGTGGCGAACTCGAGGTCGCCGAACTGTGCGGACATCTTGCCGGGCAGACCCTCGACCGTGGAAAGCCGTTGTGGGAGTTGTGGATCATCGAAGGGATGGCCGACGGCCGGATCGCCGCGATGCTACGGATGCACCACGCCGGCACCGACGGGGTGACCAGCGCCGAGATGCTCGCCCAACTGTGCACGCTCACACCCGAATCCCCGGATCTCGACACCGCGAAGATGCAGGAGACGGCCGGCCCGTCGTCGCGGACCTCGATGGCCGTCGGTGGGGCGGTCAATTTCTTCGTGCAGCGACCGATCGCGATGGCGAAGTTGGTGCCCGGTACTGTCGGCGTCCCGATCGGATGGTTTCGCCGCAGCCGCTCCAAGTCGGCCATGCCTGCGCCGTTCCAGGCGCCGCGGACCCGCTTCAACGGGCCGATCACCCCGCATCGGTCGATCGCGCTCACCCAGCTGTCCCTTGACGACGTGAAGAGGGTCAAGAACCGGTTCGGCGTCACGATTAACGACGTCGTGCTCGCCATCACCGGCGGAGCGTTGCGTAGCTACCTGCTCGAACACGACGAGCTACCCGAACAGCCGCTGATCGCGATGGTGCCGGTGTCGGTACACGGGTCTGATGAGAGCTCACTGGTCACCACCGGCACCAACAAGGTGACCGGCATGTTCACGCGGTTGCCGTCGGATCTCGGCGACCCGGTCGCGCGGGTGGAGCGCGCCGCCGACCTCACCCGGACCTCCAAGGAGCATCACGCAGAGATCGACGCGAACATGTTGCGCGGCTGGGCCCAGTTCGCGCCGGGAACCACGATGTCGACGCTGATGAAGTTCTATGGCGATCGCCACCTCGCGACAAGTCATCCGCCGATCTTCAACGTGCTGGTATCCAATGTCCCCGGCCCCGATTTCCCGCTCTACTTCCTCGGTGCGCGGGTGACGTCGGTGTATCCGCTCGGGCCGATCTTTCACGGCCTCGGGCTCAACATCACCGTGTTCTCCGCCGACGGTCACATCAACGTCGGCGTGGTCGCCTGCACCGACCAGACACCCGACGTCTGGTCGATCGCGCACGCCTTCGACGAGGAACTCAAGCAGCTGCTCGAGGCCTGCGACTGACTCCGGTCACGGCGGGCGGTCGGTCAGAAGCTGTCGAGCCACGCGCGGGCACCCGAGTCGCTGGGGGCCCGCCAATCCCCGCGCGGGGACAGTGAACCACCGGAACCGACCTTCGGTCCGTTGGGCATCGCGCTGCGCTTGAATTGACTGTTCATGAACCGCGTCAAGAACACCCGGAGCCAACTGTCGATGGTGGCCGCATCGTATTCGTTGCGCCGATCAGCGGTCAGCAACTCCGACCACGCGCCGCGGTCCCGGTCGCCCCACGCCTGGCCCGCCAGGTAGGCGATTTTCTCGGGACGGTAACCGAACCGGGTGAGGTGATACAGGAAGAAGTCGTGCAGCTCGTAGGGGCCGACGGTGTCCTCGGTGCTCTGGATGCGACCGTCGTCGTCGGCCGGCACCAGCTCCGGTGAGATGACGTCGTCGAGGATCTCGGCCAGAACGTCGGCCGTCTCGTCGGAATAGGCGCCGGTGGCGATCATCCACCGGATCAGGTGTTGGATCAGCGTTTTGGGCACCGACGAGTTCACGTTGTAGTGCGACATCTGGTCGCCCACCCCGTAGGTGCACCAACCCAGTGCCAGCTCGGAGAGATCTCCGGTGCCCAACACGAACGCGCCGTGGTGGTTGGCCAGCCGGAACAGATGCGAGGTCCGCTCGCCGGCCTGTACGTTTTCGAAGGTGACGTCGTAGAGTTGCTCGCCACGCGCGTACGGATGGCCCAGGTCGGCGAGCATCTGCTCGCAGGACGGACGGATGTCGATCTCGGTGCCGCTCACACCGAGGCTGTCCATCAGGATGTGTGCCCGCCGCAGCGTTGCCGATCCGGTCGCGAAACCGGGCATCGTATAGGCGAGGATGTTCTCGCGCGGCAGCCCGAGTCGGTCAAAGGTGTCCACCGCGACCAGCAGCGCCAGAGTGGAGTCGAGACCGCCGGACACGCCGATGACGATCTTGTCCATGCCGGTGGCGCGCAGCCGCGCGGCGAGTCCTTGGACCTGGATGTTGCCTACCTCGCGGCAGCGCGCGTCGCGGTCGGCGGAATCCGCGGGCACGAACGGGAATCGAGGGACCGCGCGGCGCAGGCTGTCGTCTGCCGAGGCGGTCTCACCCAGGGCGAATCGGATCCGGCGCAACGGCTTGAGGTCGTCGGCGAAATCGCCGACCTGGTCGCGCAGACTGATCATCCGCATCCGTTCCTGACGCAGCCGGTCCAGGTCGATGTCGGCGGTGATGGTCTGTGCCTCCATCGCGAACAGCTCGGAGCGTGCCAGCAGGGTCCCGTTCTCGGTGATCAAGGCGTCGCCGTCCCAGGCCAGGTCGGTGGTCGATTCCCCGAACCCGGCCGCCACATAGATGTGGGCGGCGACGCACCGAGCGGAGTGACTGGTGCACAGGGCCTTTCGATAGCTCTCTTTGCCCACGGTGACCGGGCTGCCGGAGAGGTTGGCCAGCACTGTCGCACCGCCCAGCGCTGCCCAGGTGCTCGGCGGAATGGGCACCCAACCGTCCTCGCAGATCTCCACGTGAACTCCGAAACCCTCGAGGTCGGTCGCCTCGAAGATCAGATCCGCCCCGAACGGCACGTCGCGGCCGAGCACGGTCACGGTGGTGACCGGTGCGTCGCGGGCGGCCGCGAAGAAGCGCTGTTCGTAGAACTCCCGGTAATTGGGCAGATACGACTTCGGCACCACGCCCAGCACCTCGCCGTCGTGGATCACTGCGGCGCAGTTGTAGAGGCCGTCGCCGACCTGCAGCGGCAACCCCACTGCCACCACCGGCCGCAGCCCCGTCGTCGCCTCGACGATCGTCGCCAGACCTGCCAGACAGGCGTCGATGATCGCGTCCTGGTGAAACAAGTCGTCGATGCTGTAACCGCACAATCCCAACTCCGGGAACACCACGAGAGCCGTGCCATCGTCGGCGGATGCGCGCACCTGTTCGATGATGCGTTTGGCATTGGTGGCCGGGTCGGCGAGGGCGACGAGTGGGACCGCTCCGGTCACCCGGGCGAATCCGTGGTCATAGACAGACACACTGCGAGCCTATCCGAGGGCCGCCCGGTCCCACGTCGGTCCTCGCGTCGGCGGTGCCACCATGACCGAGTCCGCTACAGCCCCAGGTCCTTGGCGATGATCGTCTTCATCACCTCGTTGGTGCCGCCGTAGATTCGCGACACTCGGGTGTCGGCGTAGAGGCGGGCGATCGGGTATTCCAGGATGTAGCCGTACCCGCCGTGCAGTTGCAGACATTTGTCGATGACCCGGCCGGCGGTCTCGGTGGCGAACAATTTCACTCGTGCCGCGTCGGGCACCGAGAGATCCCCGGCGTTGTGCAGTTCCATGGCCCGGTCGACGAACTGCCGGATCGCCTCGACCTCGGCGGAGCATTCGGCAAGCACGAACTTGGTGTTCTGGAACGACGACACCGGTTTGCCGAAAACATCGCGCTCGGTGGTGTATGCCAGCGCGTGCTGTACTGCGGCCGCGGCGGTGGCCGATGCGCCGACCGCGATGGTCAGCCGTTCCTGCGCGAGATTGTGTGTGAGATACGAGAATCCCGCGCCCTCGTCGCCGAGGCGATCTTCGACGGGAACGCGAACCGAACTGAACGCCAGCTCCGCGGTGTCGGATGCCTTCAGCCCGATCTTCTCCAACTTGCGGCCGACGGAGAACCCTTCGGAGGTGGTGTCGACAACCAGGATTGAGAGCCCGGACCGGCGGTTGTCCGCGTCGAACGGCGAAGTGCGACAGACGGCCAGGACGCGGTCGGCGAGTGCACCACCGGTGATGAATGTCTTCGCGCCGTCGAGCACGTAGTGGCTGCCGTCCTCGGACAGCGTGGCGGTGGTGGAGATGTTGGCGAGGTCCGAGCCGGTTCCCGGCTCGGTCATCGCGATGGCGAACATGATGTCGCCGGAGCAGAATCCGGGCAGCCAGCGGTGCTTCTGCTCGTCGGTTCCGTACTCCATCAGGTAGGGCAGGATGAGATTCGAATGCACCGAATAGCTGCCGAAGGTCACGCCGGCCGCCGATGTCTCCTCGGCGATCACCATCGAGTAGGTGAAGTCCTTGATGCCGCCGCCGCCGAACTCCTCAGGCGCTTCGATGCCGAGCACGCCGAGTTCGCCGAGCCGATTGTAGAAGTTGCGCGGCGGGTGGCCCTGCTTCTCCCAGTCGTGGTAGTGCGGCACGACCTCTTTGGCGATGAAGTCGCGAAGGGTTTTGCGGAATGTCTCGTGATCGTCGTTGAACACGGTGCGCTGCATGGTTTTCCCCTCAGTTCTCGCGGTAGTCGCGCAGTAGTCCCTTGCTGATGATCTGTTTCTGGATCTCGCTGGTGCCCTCACCGATGAGTAGAAACGGCGCCTCCCGCATGAGCCGTTCGACCTCGAAGTCTTTGGAGTAGCCGTAGCCACCGTGGATGCGAAAGCTTGCCTGGGTGACCTCCGCGCAGTACTCGCTGCACAGGTATTTGGCCATTCCGGCCGACACGTCGTTGCGGTCGCCGGAATCCTTGAGTCGGGCGGCGTTGACCATCATCAGGTGTGCGGCCTCCACCTTGGTGGCCATTTCGGCGAGGCTGAACGCAATCGCCTGGTGCTGTGCGATCGGCTTACCGAAGGTTGATCGTTGCTGGGCGTAGCGAACGGCGAGCTCGAAGGCGCGCTGGGCCACTCCACAGGCGCGTGCAGATACGTTGACCCGGCCCACCTCGACCCCGTCCATCATGTGGGCGAACCCGCGGCCCGGGAAGCCGCCGAGAATGTCGTCGGCCGAGGCGCGGTAACCGTCGAAGATGAGCTCGGTGGTGTCGATTCCCTTGTAGCCCATCTTGTCGATCTTGGTCGGGATGGTCACCCCGGGGAGCACTTCGCCGAACCCGGCGGGTTTCTCCACCAGGAAGGTGGTGAGATTCTTGTGCGCCTTGTCCTGGCCCTCCTCGGTCCGCACCAGCGCGGCCACCAGCGTCGAACTCGCGCCGTTGGTCAGCCACATCTTCTGGCCACTGATCGAGTAGTCACCGTCGGCGGTGCGCTTGGCGGTGGTCTTGATCGCGGCCACATCCGAACCGAGTTCCGGTTCGGACATCGAGAACGCGCCGCGCACTTCGCCGGTCGCCATCCGTGGCAGGAATCTGCGCTTCTGTTCCTCGGTTCCGTGCTGACGCAGCATGTAGGCAACGATGAAATGGGTGTTGATCACCCCGGACACGCTCATCCACCCGCGCGCCAGTTCTTCGACGCACAACGCGTACGTGAGCAGCGACTCGCCGAGCCCGCCGTATTCCTCAGGGATCATCAGGCCGAACAGGCCCATGTCGCGCATCCCGTCGACGATCTCGTGTGGATATGAATCGTTGTGCTCGAGTTGCTGGGCGTTCGGGATGATCTGCTTGTCGACGAACTGTCGGACGTTCGCCAGAATCTCGGTCTGGATGTCGGTGAGACCCAGGGTCTGTGCGAGGCGGGCCATCGTGATCTCTTCTCTTTTGGGTGCGGTTCGGCCGGGGAGAGACAGTCGTGGCGTGATGCCGGCGGTGGCCGGCATCACTGAACCCTCTCAGCATGCCCTGCAGACCTCGGTAGCGGAACGAGGTCATCGACTAACGATCTGTTAGCGGGAGCCAATGACGGGTGGTCGCGGGACATGGTGACCGCACCCATAGGTATTCGCAGTCTGTCGATTCGTCGAACCGGCATTGCCCGCGATTGCGCGGGAGGGGTTCAATGATCGCAGATGTGATCCACGACACGATGATGTTCGAGCCTCGCTCACGTCACCTGTGCTGATTACTTCGCTCGACACCCCCATCCATTTTCCGTCGCAGGAGGACGACATGCCCACCATCAAGGCCAGATCGGACGCGGCCACCGGAGGTGCGCCCGTGACCGACGCAGTCCCCGCCGATGGCGCGCTTCGGCGCCGGGCATGGGGACTGACCTCCCTGCTCGTCGCTCTGTATGTCGTCAACTATGCCGACAAGGCAGTCCTCGGGATCATCGCGCAGTCACTCGCCGACGAGTTGGGTTTCAATTCATCGCAGATCGGTCTGGTCGGCAGCCTCTTCTTCCTCACCTTCACGATCGGCGGGTTCTTTGCCGGCGCTTTGAACCGATGGCTGTCGCTGCGGTGGGCGTTGGTCATCCTGGCCGTGTGCTGGGCGGCGGCCATGCTGCCGATGGTGGCGGTCGCTGCGTTCTCGGTGCTCATCGTGAGTCGGTTGTTCCTAGGATTCGCCGAGGGGCCGAGTTCGGCGCTGCTGCACACGGCCGCTTACTCGTGGCATCCACCGGCCCGCCGAGCACTTCCCGGCGCGCTGTTGGCCGGGGCGGCATCGATCGCCAAGATCGCCATCGCCCCGATCCTGGCGGTCATCACCGTCAACCTCGGCTGGCGGGCAGCCCTGATCACGCTTTCGGTCGCGGGTCTGTTGTGGTGCGTGGTCTGGCTGGCCACCTGGAAGGACGGACCCTATATCGCGGGCGGCAAGCAGCCCAAGGGCTCGGGCGACAGCACCTCGGTTACGTCGGTATCCGGAGCAGACGAACCTGCTGTGCCGTGGGTGCGGATCTTCACCACCCGGACCTTCATCAGCGCCGCACTTCTGGTGATGAGCGTGTACGCGCTGGTCACGGTGGTGCTGACCTGGTTGCCCTCCTATTTCGAGAAGGGCTTGGGTTACAGCCGATTGGAAGCCGGGTCGATGTTCGCGCTGCCCTCGATCGTCGGACTCGCGATGATGCTCGTGACGTCCGTGGTCGGTGACCGGCTGATCTCTCGCGGTGCGACATCACGCAAGTTGCGGGTGATCGTCCCCTCGACGGGCGTGCTCGTCGCCGGCGTGCTGTTGGTGACCCTCCCAGGGATCAGTACCCCGGCCCTCGCGGTGTTGGTGGTCTCGCTCGGCTACGGCTGCGCCACCTCGGTGTTCCCGCTGTTCAACGCAGCCATCTCGGAAATCTGCCCGCCGCGCCAGACCGCCGGGACGCTGGGTGTTTTCCTCGCGATCATGGCCATCGGCGGTCTGGTCGCCCCGTACGCCACGGGCGTCATCGTCGACAACGCCTCGACCCCGGCGGCCGGCTACGCGACCTCGTTCCAGATCATCGGCATCGTTGCCTCCGTATGCGCGGTCCTCGCCCTGGTGTTCGCGAATCCGGAGCGGGACAAGGTGCTGGTGCGCCGGGACCTGCCGGTCGGCGCGCACGCGACATAGGCGAGGGCTATCGCACCGTGAGTGTGAAACATCTTGTGCTCGTATGCCGCACGAGGTTCATTCGATGGGAGGGCGCGTCTCGCCACCGCAGCCGAGCCGCACATCAGTACAAGCCGCATTTCAGTTCAAGGAGATCCCATGCGTGATGCAGTGATCGTCGATGCCGTCCGCACGCCGATCGGACGTCGACGCGGCGCCCTGTCCGGCATCCATCCCGCCGACCTGTCGGCACATGTGCTCGAGTCGTTGGTCGAGCGGACCGGGCTCGATCCGGCCGTGATCGACGATGTCGTCTGGGGGTGTGTCAGTCAGACCTCCGAGCAGGCAGGCAACGTCGCGCGTACTGCGATTCTGGCCGCCGGTTGGCCGGAATCGGTGCCGGGCACCACGGTGACCAGGGCCTGCGGATCCAGCCAACAAGCGCTCAGTATGGCTGCGGCCGCGGTGATCTCCGGTCAACAGGACGTCGTGGTGGCCGGCGGTGTGGAGTCGATGAGCCGAGTGCCGATGGGGAGCGCCGCGCCCAACGGGGAGAGTCAGCCGCCCACCGTCCTCGACCGGTACGGCGTCGATCGCTTCAGTCAGGGCATCGGGGCGGAGATGATGGCCCAGAAATGGTCGCTGAGCCGGACCGCCCTCGACGAGTTCTCCCTTCGCTCACACGAACTCGCCGCCCAAGCCGCTGATGCGGGCGCCTTCGACGGGCAACTGGCGCCGATCACCGGCGTCCTCGAAGGGGATGAGGGCATTCGGCGTGGCGGCACGCTCGAGTCGATGTCGGCGCTCAAGCCCGCTTTCCGAGAGGACGGGGTTATTCACGCCGGCAATGCTTCTCAGATCTCCGATGGTGCGGCGGCGTTGCTCGTCATGTGTTCGCAGACTGCGGCTGAGCACGGGTTCACGCCGATTGCCCGGGTACACACGGCGGTGGTAGCCGGTGACGACCCCGTCATCATGCTCACCGGCCCGATCGCAGCAACTGCGAAAGCTCTCGAGCGGTCCGGTCTGACCATCGGCGACATCGGCGCGTTCGAGATCAACGAGGCGTTCGCGCCGGTGCCGCTGGCCTGGCAGATCGAGACCGGTGCTGACGCGGATCGGGTGAATCCGCTCGGCGGCGCCATCGCGGTGGGCCATCCGCTCGGTGGCTCCGGCGCGATTCTCATGACGCGACTCGTACATCACATGCGCAACAACGGCATCCGGTACGGCTTGCAGTCGATGTGCGAAGCCGGCGGGATGGCCAACGCCACCATCGTCGAGCGTCTCTGACGCCGGCCCGGCGAGGACATGCATTCGGGGCGCACCGAGACAGGAGATCGATGAGCACGGAGCTGAACTACCCGGACATCACGATGGCGGCGCTGCCACCGAGTACGGCGCGGATGTACGGTTCGCGGGCCGCTGTGGTCGACGAGGACCGCATAGTCACCTACGACGAACTCGATGTGGCGACGGCACGTGTGTCCGCGGCGCTGCGTGCCGCGGGTGTCGGGGACGGCGACGTGGTGCTGTTGCATCTGGGCAACAGCATCGAGTTCCTCGTCTGCTACTACGGTTCGTTGCGCGCCGGTGCGGCTGTCACGCCGGTCAATCCGTTGCAGCCGATGCCAGGCTTGCGAGCACAACTGGCCGAGACCGGAGCGTCGATTGCGTTCACGGGCAGTGCGCAGCTCGATCGTCTCCTCGAAGCCGACAGCGATCACGGTGTGACCGCTGTCGTGCTGGCCGATCGACCCGGTGTCGATGTCGAAACCGTTCCGGACGGTGTGATCACCTTGGCGGAGTTCACTGCCGGCCATACCGATCCGGCGATCACCGACGTGGTCGGATCGGATCTGGCGCATCTCGCCTTCACCGGCGGCACGACGGGCGTGTCGAAGGGGGTCCGGGTGCTGCACCGCAATGTCGTGGCGAATGTGACGCAGATGGTCGGGTGGCGGGCCGGTCATGCGGTGGTCGCCGACGCGACCGGACTGGTGCGGCTCGAGAGCCGCGACGGCGCCGATGAGCGCGGCGTGGTTCCAGGGTCGGCGGCGACCGTTGTGGTGTCACCGCTGTTCCACGCACATGCCCTGATCAACATGTCCTTTCTGCTGCTCTGCGGCGCCACCCAGGTGCTGGCCGGCCGATTCGATCCGGCGGGCATGCTCGAACTGATCGAGCGGCATCGGGCCACGTATGTCACGGGAAGCCCGGCGATGTGGCACGCACTCGCCTCACACCCCGATGTCGCTCATCGTGACCTGACGTCGGTGCGCGTCGTGTCCTCTGGTGCCGCCCCCATCGATCAGGTGACGTTGGAGACGCTGACATCGGCGTTCCCTGCGGGCGCGGTCGTCGAGGGTTACGGACTCACCGAGGCGACCTGCCTGGTGTCGTCGGCTCCGCTGACCGGCGACGGCGAGTATCGGCTCGGCAGTGTCGGACTACCTACATTCGACACCGAGATCCAGATTCGGTCCGCCGACGACCGTGCGACCGTTCTGGAACCCGGGCAGCGTGGCGAGCTCTGGGTCCGCGGACCGCAGGTCACCGACGGCTATCACAACCATCCCGAGATCACCGCCGCTCAGTACGTCGACGGATGGCTCGACACCGGCGACATCGCTTATCGCGACGACGACGGCTACCTCTACATCTGCGATCGGGCAAAGGACATGCTGATCTACAAGGGCTACAACGTGTATCCGCGTGAGCTCGAGGAGATTCTCGTCACCCACCCGGACGTCGCCGCGGCGGCCGTCGTCGGTCGCGAGGCGGGCAGTGTGGGCCAGGAACCCGTGGCCTTCATCGTCGCAGCAGCCGGTCACCAGGTCGACACCCATCGCCTGCAGGCCTACGTTGCCGAACAAGTGTTGCCGTACAAAAAGATCCGGGACGTCCTCGTGGTGGATTCGCTACCGACGTCAGCCGCCGGCAAGGTCCAAAAGGTTGCGCTCCGGGAGCGTCTGGTCACCGCATGACGGTTGCGACGGTCGCAGGGGGACGAGTGTCGGTGGGTGCCGACCCGCCTGCTGATCGAGCGTGCTGACCGACCGGCCGCGATGGTGTCGCGTCCGTCGCTGACGTTCGGGTCGGTCGGTCAGCAGGCTTGTTCACACTGTGGAGTTGTCAAGGTACAGATGCGGTCCCGTTGTGGTCGGGTGCGGTCTGGTGTCCCGCGTCGGAAATTCGTTGATGATTTCGACGTCCAGGTGGCGCCTCGCTTCGTTGGCGTCGTCGCAGGTACATCCAGTACCTGCTCCTCCGCCGCCTCGCGATGCATCCACCTGGATCGCCGAACTCATGAAACGAATTTCCGACGCGGGACACTAGCTGATCGAGTAGCCGCCGAGCCGCTAGGCGAGGTGGCGTATCGAGATCTGCGGCTACTGCTGTGACGGTCAGGCGGCAGCAGGCAGGTTGTCGAGGTTGAGGGTCCGCCGGTTGTGGGCGGGCAAGGGTGTGCGTCCGGGGTCGACGGCGGTGGGTGGGATGAGCCAGGGGTGGCGGTCGGTGCCGAGGATCACGTCCCAGCCGTTGTGGTGGATGTCGGTGTGGCAGGTGGGGCAGAGTAGGCAGCTGTTGTCGAGGCTGGTGTCGCCGCCGTCGATCCAGTGGGTCAGGTGGTGGGCTTGGGTGCGGTTGGCGGGTGCGCCGCATTTGATGCAGCATTCGTCTCGGACGTGCAACGCTTTTCGGATGTGTGGTGGGACGAATCTTTTCTCGCGGCTGATGTCGAGGGGGACGCGTTCGTCGTCGACGAGCAGGGTGGTGGTGGCCGCATCGCAGGACAGTCGACGCAGGGTCGCTTGGGTGACCGAGCCGAGGAGGTCGAGTTCGGCCAGGGTGGGGGTGTCGGCGGGGATGGTGAGTAGGAGTTGGGTTTTGGGTGCGGCGCTGGCGATGTCGCTGGGCATGCGGGCGGCGATGTCGAGGATGGTGTCGAGGGCGTCGGCGTGGCGGCGGGCGATGGTGCGGGGGTCGCGGGAGCCGTCGGGTTGGGGTCGGGGTGCGCCGAGGGCGTTGAGGGCGGCGCAGAGTTTTTCGCCGACTTCGAGGTCGAGGCTGGCCTCGAGGTGGAGGCGGCCGTCGGTGTCGCGGTGGTGGGTGAGTTCGTTGAGTTGGCGGTCTTCGGCGGCGGGTAGGCCGTTGGTGCCGGCGGCGAGTTGGTTGCCCAGGGTGCGGGCGCGTGTGTCGATGTCGGCGGGGGTGGCGCCGGAAAAGTATTGTCCGAGAAGATCGGTCACATGGGTTAGACGCAATGCGTCGTCGATTGGTTCCGCCGATCTGCCGGCGATATGGCTGACTCCGCGCACGATGGCGTCGAGGTGTTCGGCGGGGATCGCGCCGTCGGCGGCGTGCGCGTGCAGGGTGGGCAGTGTGTCGAGCGAGCCGGCGATACGCAGCAGTCGTTGGGCCACCGATGGTGCGAATCCCATCACGATGAGCAGTTCACGGGTACTGCGGCCGTGGTCGCGGGCCACACCGAGTCGGTCGAGTTGTGCGGCCAGGCGGGCCGCGTGATGATCGATGAGGTTGCGTAGCGCCAGGACCTGACCGATGGCGTCGAAGGTGGCACGCCCCGACAGGTCATCGCAGCGCAGCTCGCGCAATACCGAGACCACCGCAGACAACTCCGCATCGACAGCCGAATCAGCAGATACAGACACTTCAGCGATGACAGACATGACGACTCCCCAGCAGATACGACAACGGCACCGGTGTAACCGGTGATGCAGGCGGCCGTTCTGGGTTTCCTACCGTGCCGAGCAACGCATTCGCTCCTGTGCGTGCTTATCCGGTCCGGCATATCGTCATCATCTCGGCCTGCTGGCAAACAAGGTATTCGAACTCACGTTCGAAGTCAAGCGAATTGTCGAAAATTGTTGAGTCTGCCGGCGACGGCCAGGTCAGCGCGATTTCTGTGCCTGTTTGACCAGATTTGCACCGACGATCAAGCGCTGGATCTCGCTGGTGCCCTCGTAGAGCCGCAACAGCCGGACATCCCGGTAGATCCGCTCCACCGGAACCTCGCGCATGTAGCCGCTGCCGCCGTGGATCTGGACCGCGAGGTCGGCGACCTTGCCGACCATCTCGGTGCAGAACAGCTTCGCGGCCGACGGCGCGATTCGGCGGTCCGTGTTGTCCACCCAGGCGCGGGCTGCCTCGCGCACCATGGCGCGGCCCGCCATCACACCCGTCTGCTGATCGGCGAGCATCGCCTGCACGAGCTGGAACTCGCCGATGGGTGTGCCACCCTGGGTCGCCGTCGCAGCCCAGGCGACCGACTCGTCGAGCGCCCGCTGGGCGGTCCCCACCGACAACGCGGCGATATGTACGCGGCCACGCGCCAACGAGGTCATCGCTGCCCGGTAACCGACATCTTCGTTCCCTCCGACCAGGGCGGTAGCCGGCACCCTGACATCGTCGAAATGGACATCGGAGGTCCAAGCGCCTTCCTGGCCCATCTTGCGGTCTTTGGCGCCCACGCTCACGCCCGGCGTGTCGGCGGGAACCAAGAACACCGCGATGCCGGTTCCGTTCTCGTCCTTGGAGCGGGTTCGCGCAAAGACCACGAACAGGTCGGCGATCGGGGCATTGGTGATGAAGCGTTTCTCGCCGCTGATGACCCAATCCGATCCGTCGCGAACCGCTCTGGTGCGTAGTCCGGCGGGATCGGAGCCGGCGCCTGGCTCGGTCAGTGCGAACGATGCGACGACCTCTCCAGAGGCGATCCTCTCCAGCCACATGGATTTCTGTTCGTCGGTACCGAACCCGACCAGGACCTGGCCGGCGATCCCGTTGTTGGTTCCGAACATCGATCGCAGCGCCAGCGAGGTGTATCCGAACTCCATCGCGAGTTCGACATCCTGGGTCAGATCGAGTCCTAGCCCTCCCCATTGCTGGGGAATCGCATAGCCAAACAGTCCCATTTCCTTGGCGGTGGCGCGGATGTCCTCGGGGATCGCATCGAGGTCGAGAATCTCCTGTTCCCGCGGGACGACCTTCGCTCGGATGAATTCGCGTGTCGCCGCGAGTATGTCGGCGAAGTCGTCATCGCTGACCTCGCGCTGGGCGGTGGTGTTCACGACACTGGTCATCCTCCCACTCTGACGGGTTCTGCGGTGCCGGTCCACATCGAACTCCCTCTCGCACCCTTAGCTGCTTTGTATGGATCGACGGGGCCGCCGGTGGCCGGTCGGCGGTAGATTCCGACCCATGGCTTCCTCTACACCTCAGAATCTGCTCGATGGACGAACCGCGGTGATCACCGGCGCCGCTCAGGGCATCGGCTTCGAGATCGCCCGGTGTTTCGTGGACGCGGGGGCGCGCGTCGTCCTCGGGGATCTGAACTTCGACGCCGCGACGGCCGCGGCGGGCAAACTCGGTGGCGCCGAGGTCGCGCGTGCGGTGCGATGCGACGTCACCGACGCGGGAGAGATGGACACCCTGCTCGCCGACGCCGTCGACAGCTTCGGTTCGTTGGACGTGATGGTCAACAACGCCGGAATCACTCGCGACGCGACGATGCGGACGATGAGCGAGGAGGATTTCGATCTCGTCGTCTCGGTTCACCTGAAGGGCACGTGGAACGGCACCCGCAAGGCGGCCGCGATCATGCGCGAGGCCAAACGTGGTGCGATCGTGAACATCTCGTCGCTGTCCGGCAAGGTCGGCATGGTCGGTCAGACCAACTACTCGGCCGCCAAGGCAGGGATCGTCGGCATGTCGAAGGCCGCGGCAAAGGAGATGGCACATCACGGTGTCCGGGTCAATGCCATTCAACCCGGGCTGATTCGCTCGGCGATGACCGAGGCGATGCCGCAGAAGGCCTGGGATCAGAAGATGGCGGAGATCCCGATGCAACGCGCCGGTGAGGTCGACGAGGTGGCCTCCGTGGCACTCTTCCTCGCCTCGGATATGTCGTCCTACATGACCGGAACCGTGCTGGAGGTGACCGGCGGACGGTTCATGTGACAACCATCAGATCCGATTATCGATCACCGAAAGGCGCACCATGAGAGACGTTGTCATCTGTGAACCCGTACGCACACCGATCGGTAGGTACGGCGGGATGTTCAAGAATCTCACCGCCGTCGACCTCGGGGTGACGGCGGTGCGGGGGATGCTCGATCGGTCGGGACTTGCTCCGGAGGCCGTCGAGGATGTGATTCTCGGACACTGCAACGGCAACAGTGAGGCACCGGCGATCGGGAGGGTGGTGGCGCTCGACGCCGGGTTGCCGGTCACGGTGGGCGGTATGCACATCGACCGACGATGCGGGTCGGGTCTGCAGGCCGTCATCCAGGCGGGTTTCCAGGTCGCGGGCGGTGACCACGATGTCGTCGTGGCAGGTGGCACCGAGTCGATGAGCAATGCGTCGTTCTACTCCGTCGATATGCGATGGGGTGGCGCCCGGTCGGGTATCGCCATGCACGACAGCCTGGTTCGCGCCAGGTCCACCGCCGGCGGCAAGAACTATCCGGTGCCAGGCGGCATGATCGAGACGGCCGAGAACCTGCGGGAAGAATACGAGATCAGCCGCACCGAACAGGATGAGTTGGCCGTCGAATCCCATCTCCGTGCGGTCCGCGCCCAGAAGGACGGCATCTTCGCGGAGGAGATCATCCCTGTGACCGTCGCAGGGAAAGGCGGCGAGCGAGTGATCGACACCGACGAGCACCCGCGACCGGATGTTTCTGCCGCCGTGCTGGCAAAGCTGAAACCCATCATGGCCAAGCAGGATCCCGACGCCACGGTGACTGCGGGCAACGCCAGCGGTCAGAACGATGCGGCCGCGATGTGTATCGTGACCACTCCCGAGGTCGCCGAGCGGCACGGGCTACGCCCGCTGGCGCGGCTGGTGTCGTGGGCGGCGGCCGGCGTCGCTCCGCGCACAATGGGTATCGGTCCTGTTCCCGCTACCGCGAAGGCGCTGGACAAGGCCGGCCTGTCGCTCGCCGACATCGACCTCATCGAACTGAACGAGGCCTTCGCCGCGCAAGCGTTGGCGGTCACCAGGGAGTGGGGATTCGGCCGCTTCGGTGCCGGCGGCGACTTCGACCGCACCAATGTGCACGGCTCTGGTATCTCACTGGGACATCCGGTGGGCGCCACCGGTGTTCGCATGCTGGCGACGCTGGCTCGGGAGATGGATCGCCGGCAGGTGCGCTACGGCCTGGAGACGATGTGCATCGGTGGCGGGCAGGGACTAGCGGCAGTCTTCGAGCGGGTGGCATAGCGCACCTTCGCAATCAGCGCCCATTCGACTCGAGGACCGTGCCGATCAGGTCCACGAAGGCCTGGCCGACCGGGGAGACAGTGGTGGGGTCGTAAGCAATCGCGAACGGACGGACGAATCGGGGCTGCACCGTCCGTACGACGGCGCGGTCGGCGGCGGCCTCGGCCATCGACTTCTCCAGCATCGTCCCACCGATGCCGGCGAGCACCATCGGGAGTCGTTCCTCCCGATGCTCGGAGAGGACGGCCAGCGGCGGTCGGGCCCCGGCGACGCGGATCGCCTCCTCGATCTCGTCGGCGACCGACTGGCCCCGCGGCACGAATACCATGGGTACCGACGGCAACTCCTCGAGGGGGATCGGGCCGTCGGGTACCTGGGTCCCGGGTGGATAGATGAGCAGGTACTCCTGTTCACCCACCACGACGACCTCGAGGTCGTCGCCGGCGATCGGCAGGTGGGCGACAGCGAACTCACAGTGACCGTCCTCGATCGCCGACGCGGCCTGGGTCTCGTCTCGGAGTTCGCCGAAACGTACCGTGACACCTGGGTATTCGGATCGGAAGCGGACCAGGAGGTCGACGAGTGGACCCGACGCCACCGACGGTACCGCGAGGATGTCGAGTCGCCCGGTCAACTCGTCGGAGGGGGCCGCCAGCAGATCTCCGACGGCATCGACGTCACGCACGATCTGGCGTGCCGGGCCCACCATGGACCGTCCGGCGGAGCTGAGTACCATGCCGCGTCCGATCCGGTGAAAGAGCTGTACCCCCAACTCCCGTTCCAGCGCTCGCAGCGCCTGCGAGACGGTGGGTTGGGCGACCCCGAGCGCGCCTGCCGCGCCCCCGATGCCCTGGTGCTCGACGACGGCGAGGAAGTACTCGATCTGACGTAGCTCCACAGAATCACCAATCACCGACGTCGGTCAGTTCGGCGGACGGCTGTGCGGGTTGGGTGCCGAAGAGGCCGCGTGCGACCGAGATGAAAGCCATCGCTGCCGGTGACGGCCGGCCCGAGCGCAACACCAGCCCGAATCCGCGGGTGAGCGGTGGTTCGATCCGAAACCGGAGTGCGCCGGGCATCTGCTGTCGCGCAACGATATCGGGGGCAACGGTGGCGCCGGTGCCGCGAGTGACCAGGTCCCAGGTCGCGGTGGGGTGGGCGCAGTCGACGACCACATTGCGGCCGTTCTCGGCGATCACGTCGGCGAGCACCTCGGCAGTGCCCGGATCGGCCATGTCGAGCACCAGCGGGATGTCGCGAACATCGGTTCGGGACAGCGGATCCGGCAGGTCGAAGGCACGCTCCGGCGGGACCGCGAGGACGAGTTCCTGTGTGCCGAGCGGGATGGCCGTGAACGAGGCGTGGTCGGCCGAGGCGTCCATCAGACCGATCTCCGCATCCCCTCGGCGGAGCGTCGCGAGAACTCCACTCGGGCCATCGGCGGCCACGATGCGCGCGGCGAGGTGGCCGAAGCGTTCGCGGAAGACGCGAACGATCTCCACCATCGGATCGATGCTGAACGCGCTGTGGGTGACCACGTCGACGCGACCCGAGCGAAGCTCACGGACGGCGGCGACCCGTGCCTTGGCGCGGTCCACGTCGTCGAGGATGCGGCGTGCCGCGACCTCGACTTTGCGACCCGCTTCGGTCAGTTCGAGTCGTCGTCCGGAGCGGTCGAACAGGGTGACTCCGAGTCGGCGCTCCAAGGTTCGGATCGCCTGTGACAACGACGGTTGCGAGATGTAGAGCGACTGGGCTGCCTTCGTGATCCCGCCATGATCGACCACCGCGACGAAGTAGGTGACGAGGTGCAGGTCCACGGACTCATCGTACGGAGGTCTCGGTGACCGGTGTGCGCTCGGTCACCGGCGAGCGTTCACTTCCCGGTCCACCGGGGAGCGCGCTTCTCGGCGAAGGCGAGCGCGCCCTCCTGGGCGTCCTGTGAGGCGAAGACCGGGTCGATGTGGCGGCGCTGCTCGGTGATCAGGTCCCCGTCGGTGTAGCGGATCGCCATCGACAGGACCTGTTTGGTGGCGCGGACGGCCATCGGCCCGTTCGCGGCGACCGTCGCCGCGAGCTGTCGTGCTCCGGCGAGGGCATCGCCCGGCTCGGTCAGCCGGTTCACCAGCCCGAACTCGTGTGCGCGTGCCGCGCTGAGAGGTTCGCCGGTCAATGCGATCTCCATGGCGAGCTGGTACGGCAGGATCTTGGGCAGCCGCAACAAGCCGCCGGCAGCGGCGACCAGACCGCGCTTGACCTCGGGCAGGCCGAACCGCGCGTCGCGAGCGGCCACGATCAGGTCGGCGGACAGCGCAAGTTCGCACCCTCCGGCCAGTGCCCAGCCCTCGACGGCGGCGATGAGTGGTTTGCTCGGTGGGGCCTCCACGAGTCCGCCGAAGCCGCGGCCCGATACAAATGGACGCTCACCGCGGGTGAAGCCCTTGAGGTCCATGCCGGCGCAGAAGGTCCCGCCCGCGCCGGTCAGGATGCCGACCGTCAGGTCGTCGCGGGCGTCGAGTTCCTCGACGGCCGCCGCGATACCCTCGGCGACGTCGAGGTTGACCGCGTTCTTGGCCTCGGGACGGTTGATGGTGATGACGGCGACGCCGTCGGCGAACTCGGTGGTCACCGAACTCATCGGACACTCCTGTCAGCGGTGGGGCCGGCGGCAGATTGAGTCCGATTCCAGCGGACGGGCGAGCCTTCGGTCGGAGTGAGGACGCCGCGTTGTTCCAGGACGACGAGGTGCGCATGGGTCTCGCGCATGGCCATCCGCGCCAGGTCCGTGCCGAGCTGTTCGAACGGCCGCGACCACGTGACCGATCGGGTGATCTCCCACGCGGTGCTCTCTGGATTGTCGACGACCGCCGTGGTGATCTCCCGGAGTCGCTCTTCGTGGTGGTCGAGGAGGTCGGTGACACGGTCGGCGAGTCCGCGGAACCGGTATTCGTGCGAGGGGAGCGCCTCGAGGTCGGGGAGTTTCTCGGTGTGCGCGAGCGAAACGAGATACTGGTCGAGCGGATTGTGGGCCTGGAACGCATTGGTCGAGATGTTCGGGCTGATCCGTGGCAGCAGGTGGTCGCCGGTGAAGATGACGCCGGCGTCGTCGTCGGCAAAGCACAGATGCCCAGCGGTGTGCCCGGGTGTCCACAATGCGCGGACGTTCCAGTCGGGCAGATCGAGTGGATCGTCATGGTCGAGCTCGACGTCGATCGTGCGGCCCTTGGGCAGGCGGGCGATGTGTCGGAAGCCGTTGTCGACGACATCGGGTGCGCCCAGCGCCTCGAGCTCGTGTCGGGCCGTCGCGATCTGGCGCTCGAGTTCGGCCTCGGTGACGTGGTGCAGGTGGCAGGCATCATTGTGATGCATCGCCAGGACGGGATCGACGTGTTCGAGCAGCCGTGGCACCAGACCGAAATGGTCGGGATGCAGATGGGTGATCGAGACGTGTCGGACCTCGGTGATGTCGTGGCCGGTCGCATGGATTCCGTCGACCAGCGCCTGCCAGGCGTCGTCGGATGGCCAACCGGTGTCGATCAGGGCGATGCCGTCGGGCAGCACCAGAGCGTAGATCAGGACGTACCGCAGAGGGTTGGGAGCCATCGGTACGGGGATGGACCAGAGTCCCGGGCGGACCTCCTCGACCGGCGGCAGGACTTTCTCTGCCCACGCCTCACGTTGACGATGTCCGGTGACCTCGATCGTGGTCATCTGCACCTCCAGATCGTCGCCCGCAGCTTCAGACAGTTGCGCGCATCAACTTCCATCCGACCACGTGCCCCGGATCGCGTTCAAAGTGGGTCCGGCTCACGCTCGATGAGGAACTGCCTATGCGCAATCACCTGCGTCAGGGAACGTACCGGTTGACGCGGTGGTCGTGGCCGGGCGATTGTTGCCCGGTGATCGACAACTCTGCGGGCCCGCCACTGGCCGGGATCACCGTCATCGCCCTGGAACAGGCGGTGGCCGCACCGCTGGCCACCCGCCACCTCGCCGATCTCGGAGCGCGGGTGATCAAGATCGAGCGGGTCGGCGAGGGCGACTTCGCCCGGGACTACGACGACGCCGTGCACGGTCTGGCGTCGCACTTCGTATGGCTGAACCGCGGCAAGGAGTCGATGGAGCTGGATCTGAAGACCGATGCCGGACGTGATGTGCTCCGACGGTTGATCGCGCGCGCCGACGTGTTCCTGCAGAATCTCGCGCCCGGGGCGGCGGCGCGGCTCGGATTCGGTGCGGAGGACTTACGTTGGAACAATCCCGGTCTGGTGGTGGTCGACATGTCCGGGTACGGCGACGCCGGACCGTACCGCGAGCGCAAGGCCTACGACATGCTCGTACAGGCCGAGACCGGGTTGATCTCGGTGACCGGTTCTGCCGACGAGGCCGCGAAGACCGGGGTCCCGACCTCCGACATCGCGGCCGGTATGTACGCGCTGACCTCGGTGCTCAGCGCCCTGCTCCGGCGTGCGACCACCGGCGCGGGCGCCGCGGTGGCGGTGTCGATGTTCGACGCGACGGTCGAATGGATGGGTCACCCGCTGTACATGCGGCTCTACGGTGACCGTCAGATCCCGCGTTCGGGGGTCGGTCATGCCGCGATCGTGCCGTATGATCGCTACCCGACACGTGACGGGGAGATCCTCATCGGCGTGCAGAACGACCGTGGTTGGCGGGTGCTGATCGACGACGTCTTGGGCCGCCCGGAGTTGGCCGACGATCCGCGTTATGCCACCAACATCGAGCGGGTCCGGCGGCGCGGCGAGGTCGACGACCTCGTTGCCGGCGAAACCAAGAGATTCACCACGGCCGAACTCGACGAGACCCTCGCCGCCGCCGGGATACCGGCCGCCGAGATCCGCGAGCTCGACGGCGTCCTCGCGCATCCGCAGCTCGCCGAACGCGACCGATGGCGCGAGGTCGGTACCGAGGCCGGCCCGATACGTGCGGTGCTGCCGCCGATGACCTTCGCCGACGTCGAGCTCCCGATGGGTGATGTGCCCGCGCTGGGCCAACACACCCAAGCCATCCTCGCCGAGCTCGAGGAGAACCACCGGTAACCCGACCGGACATCGCGGCCGGCACGGAGGCCGACGGAACGCAGTTTCGCGGCCTCCGTGGGTCGAGTTGCTTGGGTTACTTGCGAGGGGTGTCGGCGCCGAGGGCGCGGGCGGGGCCGGTGGTGTAGTGCTCGCCGTCGAAGGCGGCGGGCAGGCCGGCGGCGAGGAAGGTGCCGATGCCGGGTTGATCCAGTGCGCTGAACATCGGATTGGTGCTCAGGTCGCCGTCGGCGACCACCTCGTCGAAGGTGCGGTAGCGCTGTGACAGCACCGACGACTTCTCCAGCGCCGCTGCCACGTCCGCTGTCGACCGGGCGGCAAACCAGGGGGCGATCAGCCCGTTGAGCACGGTGCGGTGCGTGAACCGGTCGTCCTCGCGGCCGAAGTCGGCGCCGAGTGCCTTCTCCACGGCGGCCACCGCATCACCGACTCCGGTGAGCTCCAGCAGGTCGCGGAAGTGTCGAGGTGTCAGCGCGACGATCATGAATCGGCCACCGTCTGCGGTGGCGAAATCGGTTCCGTACGTGCCGTACACGTCGTTTCCGGTGCCGGAGCGGCCGTGGCCGTTGACCTGCGGCTCGGTCAGATATCCCAGCGCGCTCGCGATCGACAGCGCGGTGTCCTCGAGCGGCAGCGTGATCTGTGACCCGACGCCGGACTGTTCCCGACGCCGCACCGCGGACGAAATGGCCAGCGCCGCATACAGCCCGCAGGCCACATCCCAGGCCGGGAGCGCATGGTTGACCGGATCCGCATGGGAGGTAGGGCCTGTGATCTGCGGGAATCCGAGGCCCGCGTTGACCGTGTAGTCGACGCCCGGGGTGCCGTCGGTGCGGCCGAGGATCTCCACGGTGATGACATCGGGCCGCAGCGCCGAGAGGGTCTCGTGACTCATCCAGGATCGTCCGGCCTGATTGGTCAGCAGGATTCCGCCGCCGGGTCCCGAGTCGGCGACCATCCGCTGCACCATTCTCTGTCCGTCGTCGCTGCGCAGATCGGCGGTCACCGATCGTTTGCCCTTGTTGAGGCCGGTCCAGTAGATCGACTTGCCGTCTGCCGTCACCGGCCACCGATGGACGTCTGCCGCACCACCGATCGGGTCGACCCGGGTGACGTCGGCACCCAACTGCGACAACGTGAGTCCGGCCAGCGGGGAGGCGATGAAACTCGACACCTCGACGACGTGCAGACCGGCGAGGGGAGGGGCGGGGTTGGTCATGTGTGGGCTCCTCTGATCAGGCCATCAAGGCGCGAAAGCGCCAGTCGAGTACGGGACGTCGGGTTCCGTCGGGTTCCTCGGCCACCACCGTCGAGCGCAGTCCGAGGATGCCGCCGCCGGTGTCGAGTGTGGTGGCGGTCTCGACGTGTAGGTCGCTTGTGAGGGTGTCGCCCTCGTGCACCGGGCCGGTGTGATCGCACCCTTCCCAGTCCAGCACGGTCAGGAGGTTGGGTAGGGCTCGAGTGGCTTGGGCCAGCGCGAGGCCGATCGTGTGGCCGCCGTACACCAGTCGCCCCTGCTGCCCGACGCGGGCGTCATGGTGGGTGGCCGCGATGTTGAGGGTGAGTCGCGCGAGTTCGGGGGCGCTGGACACCACGTCCCCGCTTGAGGTGAAGACGGTGTCGCGCAGGTCTGGGGAGAAGTGCTGTCCGGGCAGAGAGTTTCGGTACTCGGACAGATCCCAGTCGGGCAGCACGGGTTCCGACGACGTGTCACCGATGTCGGCGAGGTCGTCGGCGGCGGGTGTGCGGTCGGGTTTCGGGCCGGCGCTCAGCGGCAACATCGCGCATCGGTGGAAGTCCAGCACGCGTCGACCTTGTTGATCGGTGGTGACGATGTGCAGTGCGGCCAGCCCGGTCGGTGCCCGCCCCGGCTTGGCCGAGTTCTCCCGCAGTCCGACGACCTCGGTCGTGGTGGCGAGTGTGTCGCCGACGTGCGGGTACCGGAGAAATCGGAGTCCGCGATAGAACAGGTTGGCCTTGACGTGATGGGTGGCGAGAGTGGACTGGCCGATGGCCAGGTCGCAGACCAGCCCGGGGTGGGCGACCGGTGCTGCCACGCCCGTCACGCGCCGGGCCAACTCCGTGTCGAGCGACAACCGCATTCGATCGCCCAGGATGGCCTGATGTGCGGCGGCCATTCCGTCGGTGATGGTGACCGAGGGCGCGTCGTCGAACCGTCGGCCGACGGCGAGGTCGTCGAAGTACGGCCCGCCCACGGCGACGACCCGGGTCATGCCGGACCCGCCTTGGCCAGCACACGCCGCGCCGAGACGGCCAGTGCCTCGTCGAGCATCCGGCCGTCGAGTTTCGCGGCTCCGTCGCCACGGGCGGCTGCCTCCTCGAGTGCCGCGAGTACGCGCCGTGCATCCTCGACGGACTCCGGATCGGGAGTGAAAATAGTTGTTGCCGAATCGATTTGGGAGGGATGGATGACCCATGTGCCGTCGAAGCCGAGGTCCCGGACCCAGGTCTTGGCGTTTCGGAATGCGTCGTCGTCGGCGATGGTCAGATGCGGCCCGTCGACCACGGACACGCCTGCCGCCCTGGCCGCGACGAGGACGCTCTCCTGGATCGGATGCCACACCGATGGGGGTGCCGACGGCCAGCGACCCAGTGCCGCACCGAGGTCGGCGTAGCCGATGATGATCGCGGCCAGTCGGTCGGTGGCCGCGCACAGGTGCGCGACATCGCGGATGCCGGTGGGGGTCTCGACGAGGATCTGGAGCGCGGCGGGGGAGTCGCCGAGTAGTCGGTCTGCCTCCGTGAGGTGCTCGGGCGACTCGGCTTTCGGTACCACGGCGGCACTCAGGCCCCCGCCCATCGCCGCGCACGCCGCGAGGTCGTCGGTGAACCACTCGGTGTCGAAGGCGTTGACCCGGATGGACACCGGTCGCTGCGCTCCGAATTCGGCGACCAGGGCGGCGGCGGCCGTTCGGGCTGATTCCTTGTTCTCCGGGGTGACGGCGTCCTCGAGGTCCAGTACGACCTCATCGGCGGTTGACGCGAGCGCCTTGCGGGCCTTTCGGTCGTCGGAGGCGGGTGCGACGAGCACTGCTCGTCGTCGAACGGTCTGCATCGGCGAGCCTCGATCCGTTGGTCTCGATCGGCCGGGGTGCCATTGCGATGGCAAAATGTGCGGCCAAATATGGTCCTCTGACTCTTACCAGACGTGCCCATATCTTGGGAAGTGCGCCTCGAGTCTTGACAGGGACATGTCCGACGGTGAATATGGCCGTACAAATTGGTTTTCTAACACGTGGGATTGGCGAGGTAGGTTATGGGTGGCTTGAACGCCGAGGAGTCGTTCCTGGTCGATACGGTGCGCGCGTTCATCGACCGCGACGTCAAGCCGACCGTGCAGGACGTGGAGCACGCGAACGAGTATCCGGAGCGCTGGATCGAGCAGATGAAGCAGATCGGCATCTACGGTCTGGCGGTGCCTGAGGAGTACGGCGGTTCGCCGGTGTCGATGCCGTGTTATGCGCAGGTCACTCAGGAATTGGCGCGCGGCTGGATGAGTCTGGCCGGGGCGATGGGCGGGCACACCGTGGTGGCCAAGTTGCTGACGCTGTTCGGTACCGAGGAACAGAAGCAGAACTACCTGCCCCGTCTGGCCACCGGCGAGATGCGGGCGACGATGGCGTTGACCGAACCGGGCGGGGGCTCGGATCTGCAAAACATGTCGACCGTGGCCAAGACCGACGGTGACGATCTGGTGATCTCGGGGTCAAAGACATGGATCTCCAACGCCCGCCGTTCTGGCCTGATCGCGTTGCTGTGCAAGACCGATCCGGCCGCCGAGCCCCGCCACCGCGGGATCTCGATCGTGTTGTGCGAGCATGGCCCCGGGCTGACGGTCTCGCGTGACCTACCGAAACTCGGATACAAGGGTGTGGAGACCTGCGAGCTGTCCTTCGACGGCTACCGTGTGCCCGCATCGGCAATCCTCGGCACGACGCCGGGCAAGGGCTTCGGGCAGATGATGAAGGGGTTGGAAACCGGACGCATCCAGGTTGCGTGTCGCGCGCTGGGTGTGGCGACCGCGGCGCTCGAGGACTCATTGACCTATGCGCAGCAGCGGGAGTCGTTCGGCCAGCCGATCTGGAAACACCAGTCCATCGGCAACTACCTGGCCGACATGGCGACCAAACTCACCGCTGCGCGACAACTGACCTGGCACGCGGCCGAACAGTACGACAAGGGTGAACGCTGCGACATGGAGGCGGGGATGGCCAAGCTCTACGCGTCCGAGATGGCCATGGAGATCGCCCTCAACGCGGTTCGGATTCACGGTGGCTACGGCTATTCCACCGAGTTCGACGTCGAACGGTACTTCCGGGACGCACCGCTGATGATCGTCGGTGAGGGCACCAACGAGATCCAGCGCAACGTGATCGCCGCCCAACTCGTTTCCCGGGGCGGCATCTGAGGACCGATAGGATCAGCTCGATGAGCTCACGTGGTCTCGCCGAACCGGCTTACCGGGCGCTCGCCGCGACGTTGCGCGCGCAGATCGCCGAGGGACGCTATCGCGGCGGGGTGCGTCTGCCCACCGAGTCCGAACTCTCCGACGAATTCGGGTTGAGCCGGCAGACCGTCCGGCGCGCGTTCCAGGACCTGGTGGCCGAGGGGTCGGTGTATCGGGTGCCCGGCCGGGGCACCTTCGCCACCGAGGGGGCCGGGCGTTATCTTCGCCAACTCGGTTCCATCGAGGATCTGATGAACCTGTCGGCCGACACCACGATGGAAGTGGTGTCGGCGCCGCGTCGTCAGGTGGATCTGGACGCGGCCGGGCGGCTGCGTCTCGACACCGATCTGGTCCACCGGTTGACGTTTCGGCGATTTCACGACGGTGTGCCATTCGTGTCGACCACCGTGTGGTGGCCGGAATCGGTGGGACGGTTGGTGGCCGATCGCGACGAACTCGCCCACGGTGCCACCAGTACTCACACCATGATCGGGCTGTTGGAGCCGCATTTGCCGCATCCGATCACCGAGGCGGCGCAGTCGATCACGGTGGCGTCGGCCGATGCTGCGGTGGCCGAACAGGTGCAGTGCGCCGAGGGGCATGCGATGTTGCGGGTCGATCGGCTCTACACCGACGCGGCCGGCAACGCGGTAGAACTCGCGATCAGCCATTTCCTCCCCGAGCACTACACATATCGGGTCACCCTCCGCCGCGGGGCCCGGTGACGCGCGACTCGAACCTCCCGTGCCACGGTCGGCCGGTGCCGTGAGCATTCCAGGCGAATCTGCCCGCAGAACCGCCATGCGACCTCATTAGGATGAGGCCTCATGAGCAGGACGCCATCGGACCGGGGCCGTGACACGCTGACGCGCGTCGCCGCCGGTGTCGTGGTGCCGGTGGTCGCGGTGGCCGCCCACGGGCTCGGTGCCGGCGCGCTCCCCTCGACCGGAGGCATGCTGCTCACCGCTGCCATCGGTGTCCTCACCACGCTGGCCATGGGCGATCTGCGACGTCGATCGACGCTGATGGCGACGCTGTCGGCGGTCATCGCGCTCACCGCGGCGCAGTTGGCTGCGCACGTGGCGATGTCGGTCGGGCATCCGGCGATGCACATCGACCAGCACGCCCTGCTCCCGATGACGGTGACGCACGCAATCGCCATCCCGGTCAGTGCGCTGCTCATCGTCGTGGCGGCCGGCCTACTCGCCGCGCTGACCTCGACAATTCGCGCGATCACCGTCATATCGGTCATCGCATCCCACACTGTTGCGGCGATCAGTCGCGAGATGTTCCGGTCGGGTGGCGCGCTGGTCATCGGTGGCTGCGGCGTACGAGCCCCGCCCGGTAGGTCCTGATTCCTCGACATCGATGCCTGGCAGCGTTTCGGCTCGCCGGGCATACCCCTTCGCTGGCATCGGCCGGCGCGAGCACCGGGGCGCTGAGGTGCCCGCACAGACAGGACTTCTCACCATGAACAACCGCATGATCCGATGCCTCGCGGCACCCGCCGCAGCCTTGTCCATCGCCGCCGCCGGCACGCTGGCCGGTGCCGGCGCGGCCGCAGCCCACGTGTCGGCCACCGCGCCCACCCTCACCCAGGGCGGCTACGGCGTGGTGACACTCGTGGTTCCCAACGAATCCGAGACCGCCGCCACCACCACACTCACCGTTACCCTGCCGAACCTGAAGTCCGCCCGACCCGAGGTGATGTCGGGCTGGCGGTCCACGGTGACCAAGGACCCGTCCACCGAGGAGGTCACCTCGATCACCTGGTCCGCGCTGCCGGGCACCCCCGGGGTCCCCGTCGGAGAGTTCGCGCAGTTCCGTATCTCGGGCGGACCGTTCCCGGAGGAGGACAGCATCGCCCTGCCCGCAACCCAGACCTACGGCGACGGCGAGGAGGTCTCGTGGTCGGAGCCGATGGGCGCCGATGGTGCGGAACCCGACCACCCCGCGCCGGTGCTGACGTTGCCGGTCGCCGATGGCGACGGTGGCCACCACGGCACGGGTTCGGCGTCCGACGAGACCACTGCCGAGGCCGCCGACTCGTCCACCGATGACACCGCACGGTGGCTCGGCGGCATCGGACTGATCGTCGGTGCGCTCGGTGCGGTCTTCGGCGTGGCCGCCTTGACCCGCGCCGGCCGCGCTGCCAAGTCGTCCGGCACCGGTGAGAGCGGCTCCGATGATGCGTAGCAGTCGGATGATCACCACTGCCGTCGCAGTCGTGGCGGGGGTGTTGTGCTCCGCCCTGTTCGGCGTCGTCACCGCGCCCGAGGCGCACGCCCATTCGCAGGTGGTCTCATCGGACCCCGACGACGGAGCCCGGGTGGAGTCGAGTCCGGCGCGGGCCACCGTAACCTTCAACGAGCCGCTCCAGGAAGCCTTTGCGGTGCTGACCGTGGTGGGCCCGGACGGCAATTACTGGCAGGACGGCGACGCCGTCGTCGACGGCCCACGGCTCAGTGTCGGCTTGCGTGAACTGGGGCCAACCGGTACCTACACGCTCAACTATCGGGTGACCTCGGCCGACGGACATCCCGTCGACGGACAGCGCAGCTTCGAGCTGACCGTCGCCGGGTCCGGGACGCCTGGACCGGTCGCCGACACCGCGGCCGACTCCGGCGACGACGGTCCACCGCTGTGGCCGTTCATCGTCGTGGCAGTGCTGGTGCTCGTCGGTGGACTCGGCGTGGTCGTCGTACTGTCGCGGCGGTCGGGCCGGTCGGTATGACGGTGCGATGAACACGACGGCGGGACGCCGCGGGCCTGTGCATCAGCGGCAGCGGGCGGCGGCCATCGCCGCGGCGTCGGCCGCGATGTTCGTCGGTCTCGGCGGATGCTGGCTGCTTGCGGCTCCCGCCGGCCCGGCCGCGACGTCATTGCCCAACACGGTCGCGCTGGCGGCCGCGGTGCTCCTCGTGGGTCTCGGTTCGCTCCCGGTTCTCGGGCTCGTGCCGTCGCCGGTGGCGGTGGGTGTGGCCGGTGCGGCCTGGTTCGTCGGGGTCGCGGTGGCGGCCTGGCTGCGAACCGCCGATCAGTCGGGTCGGGCACCGACCGCCGTGGGGCTAGGTCAGTTCGTCGACACGCTGCGGGCCGGGGCCCCCGAGATGGTCACTCTGGTCGCCTCGTGTCTGGTGGTCGGGCTGGTGTGTGTGGAGCTCACCGGCCGCGCGGCACCACCTGCAGCTTCCTATGCGCTGCTGGCCGGCGTCGGAGTGCTCGCGACGTCGATCACCGGCCACCCTGGCCAACACGCGATCGGGCCGATCCTGGTCGGTGCGCATGCGCTTGCCGCCGCCTGGTGGTGCGGCACCCTGGCCGCGATGGTGCTCGTCGTCCGCGGGCGCCGGGGCTGGGCCTCGGCGTTGCCGGAGTTCTCTTCCCGCGCACTGTGGGCGGTCGCGGGGATCGCGACGACGGGGCTGATCAGCGCTGCGCTGCAGATCGGCCTCGGCGACCTGCTCGACACCGGTTATGGTCGCGTCCTGCTGGCCAAGGCGGTAGGCCTGGTGATCCTCATCGGGCTGGGCGTGTACGCGCGGCGCCGTTGGGTTCCCGGCGTCGACCGGCATCAGCTCAGCGAGGCCACCTCGTTGCGTTTGGCGACAGTGGAACTCGCGGTGATGGGTGTGGTGCTCGGGCTGGCCGTGGGCCTCGCGGGCACCGCACCCTGAGCGGGTTGCCGTATCTGTCGATGCGCTCGGTGTTCGACGGTTCAGCGCGGCTGGTCCCACACGGTCAGCAGTTCGGTGATGATCTCCACGGAGAGGCCGAGAGCGCCGAGGTGGCTCTCGCCGTGCATGGTGAACAACTTGGCATCGGGGAGCATGGCCACCATGTGTTCGCCGTGTGCGTGGGGGATGATGTGGTCGCGGTCGCCGTGCCACCAACGCACCGGCACGGTCACCTCGGACACGCGGAAGCCCCAGTCCCGGGAGAACACCACGATGTCGGCAAACGGCGCCTCCATCCGACGGGAGCCGCCGTGCAATAGGTCGTCGAGGAACATCGCGCGGAATTCCGGCCGCGACAACAACTCTCGATCCCCTTCCGGGGACAATCGGCCATAGATCGCGATCGCCGGGTCGGCGATCGGACGGGCGACGCCGAGTACCGAGCTGACCACCTTGCCGATCGGCGCGCCGGCAACACCGAGCACCGGCGCCGCCGCGCGCCCGAGTCGCATGGCGCCGCCGGGCGCGGAATCGGGACCGACGGTGGGGGCAACCCCACCGAGGACACCTGCGGCGACGACCCGGTCGGGGAAGGTGTGCGCGACACCGAGGGCATACGGGCCACCGCCGGACAGACCGATGACCGCGAACTCCTCGATACCGAGTGCGTCGGCGACGATCTCGAGGTCCAACGCGAACTCGGCCACGTTGCGGTACCGGTACGGCGTCGACGAACCGACCCCGGGCCGGTCGAGGCCGACGATGCGCAGTCCGTGCTGCGCGGCGAACGCCCTCGCCTCGGTCGGGATCTGTCGTCGTGCGCCCGGAGTGCCGTGTAGCCAGAACAGTGCGCGTCCGGTGGCCGAACCGAACTCGGCGAACCCGATACGACGCTGTCCGTCGTCTCCGACGGTCACTGACCCCTCGATCTTGGGGCGGTCGATGTCCATCATGTCCTCGAGCATCCCACGTTCGCGTGTGTTGTGGATCACGCGGCCTGCTCTTCGCTGCCGATTCGAGAGCCGCCGAGGTTCCGCCTGAACCGATTGTTCACCCGAAACCGCGCCCGCCGCGGCCCGGATCGCGAAGACTGGAAGCGTCCGGGGGATCCGTTGAGACGACAGGTGGTGTGAGATGTCAGATCAGAAGTTCACAGCGGCGGTGGTCACCGCGTTCGGCGATCCGCTCGAAGTCACCGAACTCGACCTCCCCGAACCGGGCCCCGGCCAGGCGCTGGTGAAACTGGAGACCTCAGGGGTCTGCCACACCGACCTGCACGCCGCACACGGCGACTGGCCGGTCAAGCCGTCACCACCGTTCGTGCCCGGGCACGAGGGTTACGGGACGGTGGTTGCCCTCGGCCCCGGCGTCACCGAATTGATGGTGGGCGACAAGGTCGGCAACGCGTGGCTGTGGTCGGCATGCGGGAGCTGCGAGTATTGCCGGACAGGCTGGGAGACGCTGTGCGAGAAGCAGAGCAACGGTGGTTACTCGGTGAACGGGTCCTTCGGGACGCACATGCTCGTCGACGAGCGATTCGCCGCGCGGATCCCGGATGGGGTCGACCCGGTGGAGGTCGCCCCGATCCTGTGCGCCGGGGTCACCGTCTACAAGGGGCTCAAGGTGTCCGACACCAAACCCGGGCAGTGGGTGGTGATCTCCGGAATCGGCGGACTCGGTCACGTTGCCGTGCAGTACGCGAAGGCGATGGGCATGCGGGTGGCGGCCGTGGACATCGCCGACGACAAGCTGGACCTCGCCCGTCACCTCGGCGCCGAGGTGACCGTGAACGCCGCGAAGACCACTGATGTGGCGGTCGCGGTGCAAGAACAGACCGGTGGCGCCCACGGCGTGCTCGTCACCGCAGTCCATCCGCAGGCATTCGGTCAGGCCATCGGCATGGCCCGGCGCGGCGGAACCATCGTGTTCGTCGGCCTGCCGCCGGGCGATTTCCCCGCGCCGATCTTCGACGTGGTGCTCAAAGGACTCACCATCCGGGGCTCGATCGTGGGTACCCGGCAGGACATGACCGAGGCGCTCGACTTCTACGCACGCGGGCTGATCAAGCCGACCGTCGCGACGATGCGACTCGACGAGATCAACGAGGTCTTCGGGCGGATGGAGAAGGGTGCGATCGAGGGTCGGATGGTCATCGACTATCGGTGAGCGTCCGCTGAGGTGAGCACAGCAGATTCTCAACCGAAAGCGCGTAGCGTCGAGTCCATGAGTTCTCAGTTCGTCCGCGGCGTGGGTCGGGCATTCGGTCATGTGCTGCGGCCGTATCCGGCGCGCGACGTCCCGCCCGGGACGATGGTCGAGCTCCCGGACCGGGGCCCGGTGTTCGTCACCGACTCCGGACCGCGCGATGCACCCGCGGTGTTTCTGCTGCACTCGGTGCTGACCACCGGGCTGCTCTGCTGGTATCCGGTCATCCCGGAGCTGAACAAGCGATACCGGGTGATCACGATGGATCAGCGCTGGCACGGCCGCGGCATCCGATCCGACCGGTTCGATCTGCGCGACTGCGCCGACGACGTCGCGGCCCTCGCCGACGAACTCGGCATCGAGAGGTTCACCGCCGCCGGTTTCTCCATGGGTGGCGGTATCGCCCAACTGGTCTGGCGACGCCATCGCCGGCGGGTCTCGGGACTGGTGTTGTGCTCGACGGGCCCGTACTTCAGCACCAACGACCCGGACCTGCGCGCCCAATCGCATCGCACCGGACGACTGATGACCGGTGTGTACCGGGCACTCCCGAAGCCACGGCTCAACCGGCTCGACGATCCCGTCGGTCACACCTCGGTGTGGGCGCTGCGGCAGTTCTTCTCCACCCCGCTGTCGCACCTGGGCCACTTCGGGGAGGGCTTGGGTGGCTTCGACTCCCGCGGCTGGCTGGCCGAGATCGATGTCCCGACGTCGGTGGTCGTCTCGGTGCGTGACCGTGTCGTGGAGCCTGCGCGCCAGCAACTGCTGATAGACGGCATCCCGGCGGCTCGCCGTTTCGAGGTCGACGGCGGGCACGCGTGCTGTGTGTTGGGCGCGCAGTTCTTCATCCCGCCGTTCGTCGACGCGGTCGATGCGGTGCAGGACGCCGGTGCGCCGGTACCCCCGACGCCGGAGGATGCCTCGCTCAGTCCACGATGACCACGTGCAGGGTCCGCGGGCCGTGGACGCCTTCCACCCGGTCCAGCTCGATGTCGCTGGTCGCGCTGGGGCCGCTGACCCAGGTCTGCGGCCGGCTCTGCGCACCGATCCCGATGAGGTGAGCGACCGCTTCCGGGACGTCGCTGACCACCTGGCCGGCATCCACGATGCACACGTGCACATCCGGCACAAGCGACAAGGCCCGCCGGCCCTGTCCGGAGCTGTGGTCGAGCACGATGGTGCCGGTGTTGGCGATTCCGACCGCGGCGGTCGTCACCACGGCTCCGGCGCGGTCCAGTTCGCGGGGCGACAGCTGATCGTCGTCGAGCCAGTCGAGCGTGGGGAGGTCGAGGCGGCGGCGCACCGTGTCGTCGGCCAAGATCGGGCCACCCACCCCCGACAGGGCCGCGCTGACGGCGGCCGCCAACTCGTGCTCTGCGACGCGTTCGACGGCAGCGCGATAGTCGGCGACGCGCTCGGCGAAACGGTCGACCACCGGAAGGTCGCCGGTGTCGACGATCTCACCGTAGGACCAGTCCACCCGCGTCTCGGCGGGATCGGGATCGGTGACGTCGGCGAGCGCGGCTCTGACCCGGCTGAGGATTTCCTCGCGGGCGTTCACTGGGCGGCCCCGGGCTCATCGGCCTTCTCGGACCGTTCGCGCTTCCACCACTGTCGGAAGGATTCGGCCGGCGGGACCGGGATGTCGCGGGCCGAACTCCATCCCGCGAGCGGACCGGGCAGCGCGCCGATGCTCGCGCGGCGGCCCAGCAGGCGGTTGCCCACCGTCGCCGCCCGCTGTGCGGCCTCGAGTCGGCGATGACTCCCGAACATCCACGCCATTGCCTTCATCGCACCCGTCTCGGGGGTAGGCATGCCGCCCCGGTGTTCGTCGACGACGCGGGTGCGCAGATGTACCAACAGTTCTGGGATGGGGATGGCGACCGGGCACACATCCGAGCATGCGCCGCAGAGGCTCGACGCGAAGGGCAACGAGGCGTCGACGGCCGAACCGGTGCCGCGCAGTTGCGGGGTGAGGATCGCGCCGATCGGGCCGGGATACACCGAACCGTAGGCGTGCCCACCGGTTCGCTCGTACACCGGGCAGACGTTGAGGCACGCCGAGCAGCGAATGCACCGCAACGCATCGCGACCCACTTCGTCGGCGAGAACGGTGCTGCGATTGTTGTCGAGCAACACGATGTGCACGTTGCGGGGCCCGTCGCCGGGGGTGACCCCTGTCCACACCGACGTGTACGGGTTCTCCCGCTCGCCGGTGCTCGAGCGGGGCAACACCTGTAGAAAGACCTCGAGATCTGCCCAGGTCGGTAGCAGCTTTTCGATACCCACCACGGAGATCACCGTCTCGGGCAAGGTCAGGCACATCCGGCCGTTGCCCTCGGACTCCACCACGACGAGGCTACCGGTGTCGGCTATCGCGAAGTTGGCGCCGCTGATCCCGACCTTCGCCCGAAGGAACTTCTCCCGTAGGTGAAGCCGAGCGGCCTCGGCCAGCCGGCGTGGCTCATCGGTGAGGTCGTCGGGAGCGGGCCGTCCCACCTGACCCATGCGATGCCGGAATATCTCCCGGACCTCACTTCGATTACGGTGGATCGCGGGCACGAGGATGTGACTGGGCCAGTCGTCGCCGAGTTGCACGATCAGCTCCGCGAGATCGGTTTCCCAGGCGTCGATTCCGGCATCGGCGAGTGCTTCGTTGAGCTCGATCTCCTGGGTGGCCATCGATTTCACCTTCACCACCTCGTCGGCTTCGGCCGCGCGCACGAGGTCGATGACGATGCGGTTGGCCTCCTCGGCGTCACGAGCCCAGTGCACCACCGCGCCGGCGGCAGTGGCGTTCTCCTCGAACCGCATCAGATGTTGATCGAGATGTCGCAGGGTCCGGTCCTTGATGGCTGCTGCGGCGGCGCGCAATTGCTCCCAGTTGTCCAGCTCGGCGACGACCTCGGCACGTTTGGTTCGGATGATCCCCGTCGCGTGGGCGAGGTTGCGCCGCTGGGTGGCGTCTGCCAACGCCGAACGCGCCGCGTCCGGGAACGTCGGCATGCCGACGAACTGGGTGGTCACCCCGACATGGGGATGACCGCCGGTCGTCGACCGGGCGCTCACACCGGCTCCCGCTCGGTGGCGGCCAGGATCTCGGCCAGATGCATCGTGCGGATGCCCGACCGTTCTCGGTTCAGTAGTCCGCCGATGTGTGCCAGGCAGGAGTTGTCACCGGCGACGACCACCTCGGCGCCGGAGCGTTTCACATTGCTGCACTTGTCCGATCCCATCGAGACCGAGACGTCGGCGTTCTTCATCGCGAACGTGCCCCCGAAGCCGCAGCAGTGCTCGGCCTCGGGCAATTCGACGAGGTCGATGCCGCGAACCTCCCGCAGCAGTCGCAACGGCTTGTCCCCGACGCGCAGCATCCGCAGGGAGTGGCACGTCGGGTGATAGGTGACCCGATGCGGGAAATAGGCTCCGACGTCTACTGTTCCGAGCACGTCGATGAGGAACTCGCTGAGCTCATACACCTTTGGTGCGATGGTGTCGACGGCCGAGCGCAGTGTGTGATCGTCGGCCCGGTCGGCGATCAGGCGGTGCTGGTGGCGCACCGAGCCGACGCAGGAACCCGAGGGGGCCACCACGGCGTCGTACGCGGCGAACACATCGACGAAGCGGCGGACACCGGGGATCGCCTCGTCGGCATAGCCGGTGTTGGTGAACATCTGCCCACAACAGGTTTGCTCGAGAGGGAACTCCACATCGACACCGAGGCGTTCGAGCAGCAGCACCGTGGCCTTCGGGGTGCCCGGCCACATCGTGTCGTTGAAGCAGGTGGCGAACAGGGCGACCCTCATTCTGCGATCATCCCTCACCCGGTGGACGAGCGCAGCCCGATGGCCGAATGTGCGCCGGACCCCACACGTCCGGTCTACGTGCATTTGGCTGTTTGTGGCGAAAAATGTAGGGCAGTCGTTTACCATGCGAGAGCACCGAATCGGTCATCCTCAGCACGGCGTCAGTCGCGAGCAGTCCCCGACGCGCCGGAATACAAGGCGGTTTCACCTTGCGTACCAACGGCTCTCATGTTTCCGTCAGATCGCAGACCAGTCAATCAGGTGAGGGTGGTTCGAGGAAGCGATATCGCTTGGCTGCTCCGCTGATCGCCGCGTTGGCCGTGGTGTTCGCCGGCAGCATCACGGTCCCGGCCTTTGGTGCGCCCGGCGACTCGGTGGGCGGGGCGGTGCGCCCGTCGACCGGCAACGGCGCCGGGTGGGCGGTCACCGCTGCGGTGTCGGGGTCGCCATCGCAGGCCGCGCGGGTGGTGGGTCGCGCGACCACGTCGCCCAACGGATCCTTTGTCGTGCCGGTGTCCGCGAGTCCGGGACCAGGTGCCGTGCTGTATCTGACTGCGAAGGCGCCGGGGCAGGGCAACCGGCCGACTTTCGCCACCGTGCTGCCGGCCGGCCATTCTGGACGGGTGGTGCTCAACGAGCGCACCACGGTGGCGACCGGTGTGGCGATGGCGCAGTTCCTCGGCACGCCGGGCATCACCGGTCGCGCGCCGGGCGTGGTCAATGCCGCGTCGATGGTGCCGAACCTGGTCGATGTCGCGACTGGCCGGCTGGGCCGGGTGATCACCAGTTCACCCAACGGCGGACAGACCTCGACACTTGCCACCTTCACCTCGATGACCAACATGCTCGCCGCCTGCGTCGCGGCGACATCGGGTTGTGATGCCCTGCGCGCGGGAGCGACCACCCCGGGCTGGCCGGTGCCGCCGGACAGCTTGCGGGCGTTCGCCTCGATCACCCGCAACCCGGGCAACAAGCCACTGGAGCTGTTCACCCTGGCCAAAACCCGACCGGTGTTCGGGCCGGGTGTCGCCCTGCCGCCCACGTCCTGGACGTTGGCGCTGCGCTTCGACGGTGGCGGCGGCCTGATCGACGGTCCCGGCAACTTCGCCATCGATCCGGAGGGCAACCTGTGGGTCAACAACAACTACGTCTACAACTCGGACCGGCGGGTTCCCGTGTGTGCCAGCGACATGCTGTTCAAGTTCGGACCTGACGGCGCGATGGTCGACGGATCACCGTACCGGGGCGGTGGTCTTTCGGGGTCAGGTTTCGGTGTCACGCTCGGCCCGTCGGGCAACGTGTGGGCCAGCAACTACGGATTCGCCGCACCCGGGTGCCCCGATCAGCCACCGCACAACTCGGTGTCCGAGTTCACTCCACAGGGGCAGCCGATCTCGCCGTCCACCGGGTACACGCAGGGACGCCTGGACTGGCCGCAGGGCATGACCTTCGACCGGCGCGGCAGTCTCTGGATGGCCAACTGTGGGTCGGGCACGGTCACGGTGTACCCCGATGGTGACCGGTCCCGCGCACGCACCATCGACGCCGGACTGAAGCAGGCATTCGGTGTGGTCGACAACGGCGAGCATGTCTTCGTCAGCGGTATGGAGAGCAACAATGTCGCGGTGTTGAATTACACGGGTAAGCCCGTGCGGCCCCCGTTGACCGGGATGTTCCAGAAGCCGATGGGGGTGGCGGCCGACAAGGCCGGGAACGTGTGGGTGGCCAACTCGGGGGCGGTGACCCTGCCGTGTCCCGAGCGTCCCAGCACACCGTCCACGATCGGCTCGGTCAGCTTGATCAGCCCGGACGGACAGCCGGTGGCCGGACCGTTCTACGGTGGCGGCGCGACTCTGCCGTGGGGAATCGCGACCGATGGTGACGGCAATGTGTGGGTCGCCAACTTCGGTGGCAAACGGCTGTCACATTTCTGCGGCGTCAACACCCGGACCTGCCCGCCCGGAAAGAGGACCGGAGCGCCGATCTCGCCGGAGATCACCGGCTATGCCTTCGACGGACTTGTCCGCAATACCGGTGTGGCGGTGGATCAGTCGGGCAATGTGTGGGTCGCCAACAACTGGGACGAGGTGCCCATCCAGAGCAACCCGGGTGGCCACCACATCGTCGCCTTCGTGGGAATGGCGGCGCCGGTTCAGCACTAGTTTCCGCAGGGCACGGGATGATCGCTGTCACCGGGTGACCACTGGCCGGATCGGGAACGTAGCCGACGTCGGCCGACAACGATGGTGCCCCCACCAGGGCTCGAACCTGGGACCTGCGGATTAAAAGTCCGTAGCTCTACCAACTGAGCTATAGGGGCGTGCCCTGCGGGCAGGGCGACGACGAGTTTACAGGCATCATCGACGGCACCGTCGTCGGGTCGGTACGTCGTCGGTGCCGCTCATCGCCGCCGACCGTCGACGATGCCGGCTTCCGGGAGGACTGTGCGCATCGCCGCACTCAACTCGGTGGCGGTGGACACCACAACCAGCGTGTCGATCGGGCTATATGTGGCGTCGAGCCAGGTCACGTCGCAGCTGATCGCCAGTGCTTGCTCGGGGTCGATCGCGATGCCCCCGATCTCGGTCAGGGCGGCGAAGATCGTCTGCTCGGCTGCGTGGCCGGATTCGTGCACCACGATCGCCTCCGGGCCGATGTCCACCCGTATCCCCGACCTGTCGACGTAAGTGGTCCCGGCGACTCGGCGACCTCCGTCCACCGGAGGCGCATCGTCGGCGTCGAGGTCGGCCGTGGCGATCGGGAGCAGGTGTCGTGCGACGAAACTTCGGATCGATGCGTCGTCGAACGGTGCCGTCCGACCGTTCGTCGACGGGTCGACCGGGCGCACGAAGAGTTGTTCCCCCATCTCTCTTGCCTATCATGAATGCCGGATCGTTTTCAGCGAAGGGTGGCCACTCGGGGGACGCGAAGACGTGGCTTCCACACGACCGGTGTGATGGCGTGGAAACAGCGTCCGACCTCCCGATTTGTGAATTGTCGAGAGAGTGTCCTAAGCTGAGTCGGCTCCCAACGGAGACCTCCTCACGGAGAACCGGCCCCCTTCGTCTAGCGGCCTAGGACGCCGCCCTTTCAAGGCGGTAGCGCGGGTTCGAATCCCGTAGGGGGTACGCTTGCTCGGACCCTTCGCGGGGGTCGGAGAGAGTGCAACACAACAGAACATGGCCCTGTGGCGCAGTTGGTTAGCGCGCCGCCCTGTCACGGCGGAGGTCGCGGGTTCGAGTCCCGTCAGGGTCGCAAGTCTCTTGCGATAGGCATTCGGTTCGGGTGCCGTCCGGCCAGGTAGCTCAGTTGGTACGAGCGTCCGCCTGAAAAGCGGAAGGTCGCCGGTTCGATCCCGGCCCTGGCCACGTCACAACCCCCGGAAATCACTCCGGGGGTTTTGTGTTGTCAGGGGTTCGCGTTCGCGGCAACCGCTCCGGAGGGCTCACCCAACAACTCGGCTCGCCGCGCGTCCGCGATCGCGCGGATGGCGTCGACCACCACGGCGACTTCCGGGCGCCGGGCCGATTCGGTCCGCGTCACCAGCCAGTAGGTCAGTTCGGCTCCGACAGTGGGCAGCACGCGGACCAGATCGTCGTGCCGGTCGGCCATGAAGCACGGCAGCAGTCCGATGCCGGCGTGCGCGCGGGTGGCTTCGACGTGCACGAACACGTTCGTCGACGTCACAGATTCGGGCATCTGGGGGACCAGGGTCCGGGCCAGATCCAGATCGTCCACCTGCAGCATTGCGTCGACGAAGTAGATCAGCGGGTGAGCAGTGAGATCCCCGGGGCTGGTGGGCGTCTGGTGTTCGGTGAGATAGCCGCGCGAGGCGTAGAGACCGAGGCGGTAGTCGGCGAGACGTATCGCCTCGGCGCGGTGCACATGCGGCTCGCCGACGACGACTTCGATGTCGAGGCCGGTGCGGTGCTGCGACGCGAGTCGGGTGGCGGTGACGATCTCCACGCTCACTGCCGGATGGTGCCGCCGCACCGACACCGCGGCGGGTGCGGCGAGGTAGGCGGAGAACCCGTCGGTGGCCGACATCCGGACCACGCCACTCAGGCTCGGCGATCCATCGATGTCGGCCTCGAGTGCCCGCAGGGCAGTTTCGATGCGCTCAGCGGCGGCGAACGCCTGCCGACCGAGATCGGTCAATTCCCAGCCTCCCGCGCCGCGGGCGAGTGCTCGGCCGCCCATCGTGCGTTCGAGGGATTCGATCCGACGCGCGACGGTGGTGTGGTTCAGGCCGAGCGTGTCCGCGGCCGAGGTGTAGCGCCCGCTGCGACCCACGGCGAGAAGAACCAGCAGGTCGTCCGGACTCGGCAAGTCAGCAGGCATATCTGCATTTTTGCAGATGCCCATCGCCGATCTGGGCATTGCATGCGCATCCATGTTCATTCAATACTCGAGCGACACGTGACCCGAATCACATGAAATTCCCGCGAAGGAGTGAGCATGTCCAGTGCAGAACCTGCGATGTCGTCGCGCGACGAACGGTCGGGCCTGCGTCGTATCGTCGCCGCGTCCATGGCCGGCACGATCGTCGAGTGGTACGAGTTCTTTCTCTACGGCACCGCAGCCACCCTCGTCTTCAGCAAGGTCTTCTTTCCCGACACCGGCAACGAGCTTGACGGCATCATCGCCGCATTCGTCACCTACGCCGTCGGTTTCGTGGCCCGGCCGCTCGGCGGCGTCGTGTTCGGTCACTTCGGCGACAAGTACGGGCGCAAGCAGTTGCTGCAGTTGAGTCTCGTGCTGGTGGGAGCGGCCACCTTCCTGATGGGATGTCTGCCGACATTCGGCCAGATCGGCTACTGGGCGCCCGCGCTGCTCGTCGCCCTGCGGTTCATCCAGGGTTTCGCCGTCGGGGGTGAGTGGGGTGGGGCCGTGTTGTTGGTGGCCGAGCACAGCCCCAACCGATCCCGCGCGTTCTGGGCATCGTGGCCTCAGGCAGGCGTGCCCGTCGGCAACCTTGTCGCGACAGTGGTGCTGCTGGTGCTCACCACCACCTTGCCCGACAGCGCATTCCTGAGCTGGGGATGGCGTATCGCCTTCTGGCTCTCGGCGGTCATCGTGCTGGTCGGCTACTACGTGCGCACCAAGGTGACCGACGCGCCGATCTTCGTCGCCGCACAACGCGAGGCCGAGGAGATCAAGACATCGTCGTTCAGTGCGATCGAGGTGCTCAAGCGATACCCCCGTGGCGTGTTCACCGCGATGGGCCTGCGCTTCGCGGAGAACATCATGTACTACCTCGTCGTGACCTTCTCGATCACCTACCTGAAGGTCGTCGTCGACGCCGACACCGCCGACATCCTGTGGTGGATGCTCGCGGCCCACGCCGTTCACCTCGCCGTGATCCCGATGGTCGGACGACTGGCCGATCGTCTCGGCCGCCGGCCGGTCTACCTGTTCGGGGCGGTGACGACCGCCGCCTGGGGATTCTTCGCTTTCCCGCTCATGCACACGGGCCATTACGGCGTCATCATGCTGGCGATCATCAGCGGCCTGGTCTTCCATGCCTTCATGTACGCGCCGCAGCCCGCGATGATGGCCGAGATGTTCCCCACTCGAATGCGGTACTCCGGCGTTTCGCTTGGCTACCAGGTCACCTCGATCGTCGCCGGATCGCTCGCGCCGATCATCGCCGCGTCGCTGCTGAGTCGGTTCGACTCGTCGGTGCCGATCGCGATCTACCTGGCCGCGGCCTGTGTCGTCACCATCATCGCGGTGATCGCGGCGCGCGAGACCAGAGGACTGTCCCTGCAGTCGATCGACGACGCCGATGCGGCGCAGTTCCTCCACGTCGCGCCACGCCGGGAAGGGGTGTCGGTATGAGCACGGCGGAGCTTGCCGGGCGACGCGCGTTGATCACCGGTGCGGCGAGCGGCATCGGGCAGGCCTGTGCCCGCGCCCTCGCCGAGCGTGGCGCACACGTCGTCGTCGCCGACATCGACGAGGTCGGTGCCAAGCAGGTCGCGGCCGATCTCGACGGTGAGGCGTGGCACGTCGACCTCTGCGACACCGAACAGTTCGATGGTCTCCGGTTGGATGTCGACATCCTCATCAACAACGCGGGTATCCAATCGGTCGCGCCGATCGAGGAGATGGCGCCGGACACCTTTCGCCGGATGCAGCGGGTGATGGTCGAGGCCCCGTTCCTGCTGATCCGTGCCGCGCTGCCGCGGATGTATGGGCGCGGATTCGGCCGGATCGTCAACGTCTCGTCGATCCACGGACTGCGGGCGTCGGCCTACAAGTCGTCCTATGTCACCGCCAAGCACGCGCTGGAAGGGTTGTCGAAAACCGTTGCACTGGAGGGCGCTTCACGTGGGGTCACCAGCAACTGCGTGAATCCCGGCTATGTGGAGACCGCGCTGGTGGCCCGGCAGATCAGCGACCAGGCGCGTGTGCACGGGATGGACGCAGGTGAGGTTGTCGAGAAGGTGATGCTCACCGAGAGCGCCGTCAAGCGTCTCGTGCGGCCCAGTGAGGTCGCCGAGTTGGTTGCGTGGCTGGCATCCGACACTGCCGCCATGGTGACTGGCTCGTCGTATCCGATGGACGGCGGGTGGAGTGCCCGCTGAACGGGCGGGGGCCTGGAATGTCGAGTTGCGTTCCGTTACCGTTTCGAGACTTGTCATATCGGTGCGGTATCACTGATGTCCCGTGCGTGCGTGCGTGTCCGATCCCGCCGGTAGTTTTTGGTTACCGGCGGATCTGGCGTAGAGCACGTCCGTGACGGCGGATCAGTGCCCCTGCGACGATCGGTGACGCCATGACCATTGCTCCTTTTCCGACCGATGACCAGAGCGACACGATCCCCGCGATCGACGTCTTCGATGTCATCGGCTCGGCGGAAACACCCCGGCAGCACACGGTTCCGCTCTACGAGTTCACCGTCGAACGACGCTCTGCGGGCACCGTCTGGCTGCGGGTGACCGGTGAGATCGACCTCGCGGCATGCGGAGATCTGCAGCGCGCGATGACCCGCGCCGGCGCCGGGTACGCCCGGGTGATAGTCGACCTCGCCGACGTCTCCTTCATGAGCCCGCGCGCGGTCGGCACGATTGCCGAGCATCCATTGGTCGCCGCCGGCCGTGTCGACGTCGTCGCCCCGGCTCGCGCCACGCGCCTGCTCTTCGACCTCTTCGGCGCCGGAGGCCTGGTGGTCGACACGCGGTAGTCGCGTTAGCGTTGCACCGAATGGGCCGTGCGCACGGCCTGATCGCGTGAACGCCCGCCCGGCCCGACCGGTGCACGCGATACTGCGTCCATGACCTCGCGACCCACGACATCGCGACCGACGCGCAATAGGGCCAACGCGGTGATGATCCGCAGTATCTACGGCACCACGTCGGTGGAATGGTTCTTGATCTTCGCCATCGGCACGATTTTGGTGACTCGGCTCTACCTGCAGCTCACCGGCTATCCGCAGGTCGGTGGCGGCACGCTGCACATCGCGCACGCCCTGTGGGGTGGTGCGCTGATGATGCTGGCGCTGATCATCGGCTGGCTCTTCTTGGGTCCGGCCACCCGGGTCACCGCGATCGTGATGGGCGGCATCGGCTTCGGGCTGTTCCTGGATGAAATCGGGAAGTTCATCACCAAGAACAACGACTACTTCTATGGACCGTCGGCCGAGATCATGTACATCCTGGTCGTCGCGGTGCTGGTGATCAGTCGTGTCGTCCGCGACGTCAAGAAGCCGACAGTCGCCGAAGCGATGGCCAACGCCGCCACGATTGCCGCCGACGGTATCTCCCATGGTCTGCCCGCCCGCAGGCGCCGGCAGGCGGTCGGCTTCCTCGAGGTAGCCAAAGACCAGGGCGCCGACCCGACGGCGATCGGTCACATACGTGGACTGCTGGATGCGAGCGCGGACACGCCGGATCGCCTGATGCGGCTGCGTGATCGGGCGACCGGGCTGATTCCCGACTTCTTCCGCAGCCCGCGCTGGGTGCCGGTGGTGGGGTGGTTGCTGGTGGCCAGTTCGGCATTCACATTTGTCCTCGGAGTCCTCGCCTGGACGTTCAACACGAGGGAGATGGGGGACATCGACCTCTATTTCGAGATCAGCCGCAACCCAACGGCGAACTGGATTCTGTTCGTCAGCGGTATCGCCACCCTCGGGTTGTCGTTGCCGGCGATGATCGCACGTCGTCGCACCGACAGCGTGTGGCCGCTGCGGTCGCTCCGCATGGCCGCCTTGGTGTTCACCGTGACCAACGCCCTGGTCGATTTCGCCCTCGAGGGGTTTGGTGCGTTGATCAATCTCGGTGTCGGGCTGTTCGGCCTGGCGGTCATCAGCTACCACCTCGGACGGCAGACCTCCGCCCACGACAACGCGCGGATCTGACTCTCACACCCGGAAGCAACCACCGTGGATGTCAGTTCCCATGTGGACGCACTCATCCTGGTCGAGCGCCGGGCGTGGTCAACTGGGAAGGTGAGCACTCTCGATCGCGCCGCCGTAGCCGCGCGGATCTCCGGATTCCGACGACACACGGCCGACCTGCCGGACGCGCGCTCGGCGGCGGTTGCCATCACCATCGCCGAACAGGACGGACAGCAGGGGATCTGGCTGACCAAGCGACCCGCAACGATGCGCCGTCACGCGGCGCAGTACGCACTACCGGGCGGGCGACTGGACCCGGGGGAGGACCAGCCGACGGCCGCCTTGCGGGAGTTACACGAGGAGATCGGCGTCGAGCTCCCCGCAGACAGCGTGCTCGGCATGCTTGACGATTACCCGACCCGATCGGGGTTCGTGATCACGCCAGTCGTCTGCTGGTCCGACCAGACGCACGTTCCGGACCCCAACCCGGACGAGGTTGCCCAACTCTTCTTCGTCACCTTCGACGAATTGATGGTCGAGCCGCGGTTCCTCACCATCCCGCAATCGGACCGTCCCGTCATCCAGCTGCCCATCGTGGGTGCGTTGGTCCACGCACCGACTGCGGCGGTGATCTATCAGTTCGCCGAAGTCGTCCTGCGCGAACGGCATACCCGCGTCGACGGGTTCGAGCAGCCCGTCTTCGCCTGGCGCTAGGACACCAGATTCGCCACCTCGGTCCTAGGTGTGGCGCCGGGGGTGGTACCAACGACAGCATGACCACGTATGTGATCCACGACATGACCGGAGCCGGTCGATGACGACGGTGGCCGTCGAGCATCGCGGGGAGATCGCCATCGTCACGATGGACCGCCGTGACGCGATGAACACGCTGAACGCCGCGTTGGTGCGCGATCTCACGGCTGTACTCGACGAGCTGGACCGGGACCAGCACTGTCGCGTGGTGATCCTCACCGGCGCCGGTCGGGCGTTCTGCGCCGGATTGGATCTGCGGGGGTATGGCGACGACGACTCGGTCGACGATGGCGTCATGATCGCGAGTTTTGAACGCCAGCAGGACATCGCCGGTCTGGCGCGCCGTCTGCACGGTCTACGCCAACCGGTCATCGCGGCCGTCAACGGTGCGGCGGCCGGCGGCGGATTGGCATTGGTGAGCGCCAGCGACATCCGGATCGGGTCCACCGACAGCGTCTTCGCGGTCGGCTTCATCCGCGCGGGCTTCTCCGCCTGCGACATCGGGGTGTCCTGGTTGCTGCCGCGACTGGTCGGCACCGGCCGCGCACACGAATTGATGCTGACCGGCCGCAAGTTCGACGCCGACGACGCGTTGCGGTACGGCTGCTTGTCTACGTCGTCGAGCAGGCCGACCTGCTGGCCGCGGCGATCGCCACGGCCGAATCGATCCTCGCCAACCCGCCGCTGTCGGTCGAGATGACCAAGGTGGGGATGTGGGCGGCGGTCGAGTCGAACTCGTTCTCCGCGACGGTGGAGTTCGAGAACCGACAACAGATGATCACCGCGATGACCGACGACCGGACCGAGGCAACGGCCGCGTTCCTCGAGAAACGACGACCGGAGTACCGACGACGATGACCACTGACCTCTTCGACATCAGCGGCAAGACCGCGCTCGTGACCGGCGGCACCAGCGGGATCGGCGCGATGATCGCGCACGGTCTGGCCGATCGCGGGGCGCGCGTCATCATCGCCGGGCGCAAGGAGCCCGCGCTGGCCGAGGCCCGCGCCGCCGGCCTCGGTGCGATCCAGGCCAACCTGTCCACCCCGGAGGGGTGCCGGGAGTTGGCCGCGCAGGTCGGCGCTGAGGTGGATCGGCTCGACATCCTGGTGAACAACGCCGGCGCCACCTGGGGTGCGCCGATCGAGGACTTCCCGGACTCGGCGTGGGACCGGGTCCTTGATCTCAACGTGCAGTCGCCCTTCACCCTCACCCAGGCGTTGCTCCCGCAGTTGCTGGCGTCTGCAACCGTCGACGACCCAGCGCGCGTGATCATGATCGGCAGCATCGACGGCATCCGGGTCCCGCAGACCGAGTCGTACTCCTATTCTGCCAGCAAGGCCGCCGTCCACCAACTGACCCGACACCTCGCCGGACATCTCGGGTCGCGCAACATCACCGTCAACGCCATCGCGCCCGGCCCGTTCGAATCACGCATGATGGCTCACTTCCTCGCCGAACGTGGCGATGAGATCGCGGCCTCATCTCCGCTGGGTCGTATCGGCCGGGCCGATGACGTGATCGGTACCACGGTGTACCTGACGAGCAGGGCCGGTAGCTACCTCACCGGCGCAGTGATCCCGGTCGATGGAGGGATCTCCACCACGCGCTGACATTGCCCCGGAAGTTTTTTTGCCGGCCCGGGAATGTAATCGGACTGCGGTCCGTTTAAGGTGGTGTTGGGTCGAAAGGGCCCACCAGACCCAAGACCACACCCATTGGAGGTATCACCATGACCGCAGCCGTAGCCGCCCCCATCGCAACCGGCACCTGGACCATCGACCCGGCTCACTCGGCCGTCGCGTTCTCCGTCAAGCACCTGATGGTCAGTAAGGTGCGCGGCAACTTCGAGACCTTCTCGGGCACCATCACCATCGCCGAGGACGGCACCCCCTCGGTGCAGGCCGAGATCGACGTCACCTCGATCACCACCGGCAACGATCAGCGCGACGGACACATCAAGTCCGCCGACTTCTTCGACGCCGAGAAATTCCCGAAGGCCACCTTCGTCTCGACCGGCGTGGCTCCCAAGGGCGACGACTACGTGCTCACCGGGGACTTCACCCTGAAGGGCGTCACCAAGTCGGTCGAACTGGACCTCGAGTTCAACGGCACCAACCCCGGCATGGGCCACGGCGCGGTCGCCGGCTTCGAGGCGAGCACCGTCCTCAACCGTAAGGACTTCGGCATCGACATCGACATGCCGCTCGAAGGTGGCGGCGTCGTGGTGGGCGACAAGGTCACCATCACGCTCGAGATCGAGGCCAACCAGCCTGCCTGATCCGATCACGAACGTCCGGCCCGATCGGCCGGAGCGTCGGCCGGCTCCACACCTGAACCCCTCATCCCCCGAGGCCGTGGAGCCGGCCGTTCTGCATGCCGGGGGCATCCGGGACCTCGAGGCCCTGCCCGCCGCCGTCGGTCATGGGTACCCTGCAGGTACCTACCGGCGCAGGAGGTGGCCGTCATGGCGCGACCACTCGGCCACGCCGCCCTGCAACGGGCGTGGCCGTACATCCACGGCGAGGCACTGCCGCGATACCTGTGGGGCCGCCACGGCGGCACCAACGTTCGGGACCTCGCAGAACTGCCCCGCACACAACGCGCCCGCATGTCGCGGCGGGCGACCGCAGCCGCCGCGATCGCGCTGATCGGTACGAACTGTGCGATCGGGATCGAGACCTTTTTGCTGGTGCAGCTGGCGTACAACGGCAGTCAGCTCACCTTGGAGGGCACGGTCGGCGCCCCCAACTTCCCGGCAGTGCTCACCGGCATCATCGTCGGCACGCTGACCAACATGCTGTTTGGCGTCCTACTGATCAAACCGCAGGTCGATTGGTTCGTGAGCGGAATACCCGCCGATCGCGCTCGCCGCGCAGCCATCCGTCACATACCGCGCAATCAGGTGATCGCCACGCTGGCCGCCTGGACCACCGCCGTCGGCTCCTACGCCGTCGTCGCCGACGACCCGTCGTCGTCGCGCACGGCCGGGGTCGCCGCGGCCTTTCTACTCGCGGCGATGTCGAGTTCGTGTATCACCTATCTGTTCGCCGAACGGGCGGCCCGACCGCTGGCGGTGGTCGCCTTCCGTGACTTCCCGGCGCGACACGTCTTTCACGGTGTCCGCAGCCGGATGATCGCGGTGTGGCTGGTGAGCTCCGCCGTACCGATGTTCGGGTTGTTGCTGCTCAATCTCGGGCGATGGTTGGATATGCTCCCGCCGGTCAGCGGTCCGGTCGACTGGACGATCATCATCCTCGGGGTGGTGGCGCTGGTCGCCGGTATCCGGGTGATCACCCTCGTAGGTCGTTCCATCGCCGACCCGCTCAGCGATCTGCACCATGCGGTCACGCGCGTGGACGCGGCCGACTACACCGTCCGGGTGCCTGTCTACGACTCCTCCGAACTCGGCGTGCTGCAGCACGGCTTCAACACGATGGTGATCGGACTCGAGGAGCGCGAGCGGATGCGGCAGCTCTTCGCCCGCCATGTCGGCGACACCGTCGCGGCGCAGGCACTCGAACACGGCGAGGGTATGCGGGGAGTCAACGCGACGGTCGGTGTGCTGTTCGTGGACATCATCGACTCCACCGGTATGGCCGCGCGGCAGGATCCGGGGGCCACCGCTGAGCTGCTCAACGACTTCTTCACCATCGTTGCCGACGTGGTCGACGGCCATCACGGCTTCGTCAACAAGTTCGAAGGCGACTCGGCGCTGGCGATCTTCGGCGCGCCGGTGGAACTCGACGACCCTGCCACGTCGGTACTGTCCGCGGCGCGTGACCTCGCCGATCGGTTGGGGGACGAACTCGACATCGGGTGGGGAATGGGTATCTCCTACGGAACGGTGTTCGCCGGCAACATCGGCGCCGAGACCCGTTACGAGTACACGGTGATCGGTGACGCGGTGAACGAAAGCGCGCGGTTGTCGGATCTGGCCAAACAGTCCGGCAGCTCGGTGATGGCGTCGGGTGCGGCGCTGGCCTGCGCCACCGACGACGAGGCAGGTGAGTGGATTCCGGTGGGGACGCGGTCACTGCGCGGTCGCAGTGAGCCGACTCAGGTGTTCGCGCCGCGCTCGATTGCCACGCGCCCGCCGGGAATCTCGATCGGCACGGTGGTGGCCGGTCTGCTCCGGCCGGCGCGCCGGGTCACCGGGCAGTTGTGATCGCTCGTTGACGACGTTGGTCGGAGACCATAGCGTCGCTGGCAGTCAGCGCACAGCATCGATGGGGAGGCATGATGAGCAAGTGGACGACCGCGGACATCCCGGATCAGACCGGGCGCCGGTTCGTGGTGACCGGAGCCAACAGCGGTCTGGGGGCCGAGACGGCGAAAGCGTTGGCAAAGGCCGGTGCCACCGTGACCCTGGCGTGCCGCAATGTCAACAAGGCGCAGCCGGTGGCAGCCGAAATCGGTCCGAATGCGACTGTGGCCCAGTTGGATCTGGCTGATCTGGCATCGGTGCGGACGTTCGCCGACAGCTGCGATGGTGCCGACGTGCTGATCAACAATGCCGGGGTCATGGCGATTCCGATGCGCCGCACCGCCGATGGATTCGAGATGCAGATGGGCACCAATCATCTCGGACACTTCGCGTTGACCGCGCTGCTACTGCCCAAGATCGCCGACCGAGTGGTCACGCTCTCGTCATCCATGCATCAGATTGGACGCATAGACCTCGATGGTCTGAACTGGGAGGCGCGCAGATACCGCCGGTGGCGTGCGTACGGGGACTCAAAGATGGCGAATCTGATGTTCGGCTTTACGCGGCCACGGAGCTACAGGGGCGATCGGAGACGGTCGAGGACGTGTTCATGAAGTTCGGCAACAAGATCTTCGCGCAGAGTGCCGCCGAGGGTGCGCTGCCCACGCTGTACGCCGCGACATCGCCGGATGCCACGAACGGCACCTTTTACGGTCCGACCGAGATGTTCGGCAGCCGCGGGGCCCCGGGTGTCTCCGGCTACCACAAGCGTGCTGACGACGCCGGCGTCCGAGACAAGCTGTGGACGATGTCCGAACAGCTCACGAAGACCGACTTCGTGGTCTGAGGAACGAGGCGCCAGCCGAGTGTCACGAAGGGCGGCCGCGCCTACTGGACGTCGAAGGTGATCGCGTTCGAGGCGCCGGAGATGGTGTCGGTGACGCTGATCGAGTACGACCCCGGAGCGCGCAGCGTGTAGGGCTTGACCGACGTGCAATCCTGCGTGCTGAAGAGCTGCGCCTTCTTCGGCACCTTCGGCCCGCTCAACCGGATCTGCATCGCGCATTCGTCGCCGTCTACGACGGGCCCGGCATCGATCGTCGAGTTGTAGCGGACGCCGAGTTGTGAGTTCCGGGGATACACACCCGGGCTGATCGGTTGCGTGTTCGGCGCGTACACCCAGACGTTGATCGACCTCACCCCGTTGGGGGCGTTGTCGCGTCCCAGCTTGCCGTAGTGCTCGGTCTTGTCGCCCGAGGAGCCGAGTGCTGAACTACCGGCATCGAGCAGATCCGAACTGCCCGCACTCCCGGAACCGGAACTGCCTGCGCTGCCGAAGACGGAGTCCAGTGGAGCGGCGAGGGCGGGTGCGGCGGAGACTGCGATGGCCACCGCCGCCGATCCGACGGCGAGCGCAAACAAGCGCGACTTGAGACTCACTGACAACCCCCCGATGCGTGGACCTTCTCGTCGATTCAACCACCACCGACCGTGACCATGTTGGCGGGGCGTCAGGAACGGGTGAATTTCGGTTGCGCCGATCACCACACGCCGCGGGGGCGGAACTGGACGCTGATGCGTGGGCCGACCCCGGAGGCCTTCGGTACCGCGTGCTCCCAGGTGCGCTGGCAGCTGCCGCCCATCACCAGCAGGTCACCGGGGCCCACCACGAAGCGCACCGACGGGCCGCCGGCGCGTGGACGCAGCAGCAACGGCCGGGGTGAGCCCAACGACACGATCGCCACCATGGTGTCCTCGTGTGAGCCCCGCCCGATCCGGTCGCCGTGCCAGGCAACGCTGTCGGAACCATCCCGGTAGAGGCACAGGCCCGCGGTGGCGAACCCTTCGGGTAACTCGCGGCGGTATTGGCCGCTGAGTGCGTCACGTGCGGCGACGAGCATCGGGTCGGGAAACGATTCGGCGGAATGGTAGGTCGCGACCAGCCGCGGGACGTCGACCACCCGGTCGTACATGCGTCGTCGCTCGGCGCGCCATGCAGCGGCCGTGTGTAGGCGGTCAAAGAGTGCGGCCGAACCGGCGACCCATCCGGGACGTAGATCCACCCACGCGCCGTCCGACAGCACGTGTCGGGATGTGCGGTCGAGCGAGCGTAACTCCGTGTGGGTCGACTGGTCGAACAGCGACCACTGCATACCTGCGGTCATGAACGCGAGCATACCGACTCATGCGAACGCGTGTTCGATATTGTGCGCGTCACGGTGGTGCGTGGAGGGAGGCATTCGACACTCTGGCGGCGGACTCGGTGGCGAAATCCGACATTTATTGTTATCCAGTAACAAGTGGTAGTCACTAACACTTTTGACCGCCGGCGATCCGCCGATCCGAGAGGGAGACGATGGCCTCAATGCTGTTCCGAGTCGGAAGATTCTGCTTCCGACACAAATGGTGGGTGATCGCGACGTGGCTGCTCGCCGCCGTCACGGTGGCCGGTTTGGTGGGCGCGCTGAGCCCGAAGTTCGCGAAGGACTTCAGCCTGCCGGGTACCGACTCCGGTACCGCCACCTCGCAGATCGAGGAGTACTTCCCGCAGGTCATGGAGCAGCAGTCGCAAGCGTCGACCAGCGTGCTCGTGGCCGCCGACGACGGGCTGGCCGCGCACACCGATCAGATCAACGCGCTGGTCGAGAACCTCAAGACACTGCCCGATCTGACCGATGCGAGCACCGTGGTCAACCCGGTGGTGGCCGCGCAGGCCAACCCGACCATCGGCGCGTCGGTCCTCGGCGACGAAGGTCGGGTGGGCCTGATCCAGATCCGCCAGAACATCGAGATCATGGATCTCACCGTCGAGGAGAAGGAGCAGCTGCAGGAGATCCTCGCCCAGCACAGTGGTGATGGCCTGCGGGTGGAGGCCACCGGCTCGCTCATGCAGGTCATGGAGGCCGGTGGGACTGCCGAGCTGATCGGTTTCGCGGTCGCCTTCGTGGTCATGATCGTCGCGTTCGGTGCGCTCGTGGCGGCATTCATCCCGCTGGTCACCGGCCTGGTGGGCGTGATGATCACCATCATGCTGCTCACGCTGTCGGCGGAGTTCCTCAGCATCAACGAGACCGCTACCGCGATCGTCACCATGCTCGGCATCGCCGTCTCGATCGACTACGCGCTGTTCATCGTGTCCCGCTACCGGACCGAGCGCATGCGGGGTGGTGATCCCGCCGATGCGGCCGGCCGAGCGGTCGGCACTGCCGGATCGGCCGTCGTCTTCGCCGGCCTCACCGTGATCATCGCCGTCGCAGCCCTGATGGTCATCGGCATCCCGCTGATCACCCAGATGGGTATGGGCGCCGCGGTCGCCGTGTTCATGGCGGTGGTCGCAGCTCTCACGTTGATCCCGGCGCTGCTCGGCGCGGTCGGCCGATTCGCCTTCACCCCGCGCATACCGTGGATCAAGCACGCTGAGGAGAGTGCGACCTTCGATACCGTGGGCGTCAAAGTCGGTCGCAGAGTGGTCAATCGGCCGATCCCGTTCATCGTCGCGGGGCTCGCCGTGCTGGCTCTGGCCGCGATCCCGATGTCCAAGATGGAACTCGGCATGTCGCTGACCAGCGACGACGAGGCGCAGGCGCAGACCTTGCTGCAGCGCGGTTTCGGTGAGGGCATCAACGGGCCGCTGCTGGTGGTGCTGCACACCGAAGACGGTGACGTCAGCGCTGCGGCCGACAGTGCCGTGGAACATATCGCGACGCTCGACGACGTGGCCAACGCCGCCACGCTCACCTGGATGGGTAACGGAACACCGCAGCCACAGGTGGGAGCGGACACCGCACTCATCTCGGTGACGCCGATCAGCGCGCCATCGGATGCCGCAACGCACGATCTGATGGAGACGATCCGCGACTACGCGCCCACCGCCGAAGCCGCCGGGGTGGAACTGCATGTCGGTGGGCAGACGGCGATCCTGTCGGATCTGTCGGCCAAACTCGACAGTGCGCTGATCCCGTATCTGGTGGTCGTGGTCGGGCTGGCATTCCTGATCATGATCGGCGTCTTCCGCTCGATCTGGGTGCCCCTGATCGGCACCCTCGGCTTCATCTTCTCCGTGCTCGCCACCTTCGGCATGACGGTGCTCTTCTTCCAGGAAGGCGCACTGGGCCTGATCGACAACACCAAGCCCATCCTGTCGTTCCTGCCGATCTTCCTGATCGGCGTGGTGTTCGGCCTGGCGATGGATTATCAGGTGTTCCTGGTGACCCGAATGCGCGAGGAGTACATCCACGGGATGTCCGCCAAGGACGCCATCATCGCCGGATATCGGCACGGTGCGCGTGTGGTCACCTCCGCCGCGATCATCATGATCAGCGTGTTCGCCGCGTTCATGCTCGCGCCTGACACCACGGCCAAGATGCTCGGCTTCTCGCTTGCGGTGGCAGTGGCGTTCGACGCCTTCATCATCCGGATGATGGTGGTGCCGGCGATCATCGCTCTGCTGGGTGATCGCGCCTGGGGGCTGCCGAAGTGGTTGGATCGTCTTGTGGTGAACTTCGACATCGAGGGTGGTGCGGTCCGCGACCGCGGGCTCGAACACCTCGATGCCGACAACGAGCGGCAGGCGGTCGCCCCGGCGACCTGATCAGGGAGGTCACCGACAAATGGCCACACCGACGACGTCCCCGGGCTGCGGCCCGGGGCGTCGGGTCGGTTTGCGGGAGAAGAACAAGATTCGCACCCGCAAAGCGATCCGCGACGCGGCGATGAAGCTGTTCGCCGAGAACGGCTACACCCACACGACAGTTGAGCAGATCGCGCGCGAGGCAGAGGTCTCTCACACCACGTTCTTCCGGTACTTCGCCTCCAAGGAGCAGGTCGTCATCTCCGACGATCTGGAGGAAGCTCGGCACGACGCAATCGCCGCCATCCCGCCCGGGCTGGGGCATTTCGATCTGCTGCGCCGGTTGATCGGACAGATGTTCCGCATCGGGACCGCCGACGAGTGGGTGAGCAACTCCGCACGCATGCGGCTGATCCAGTCCGAGCCGACGCTGCGAACCGCCTACCAGATCGAAAGCGACAGAGCGATTTCGGAGGCGACAGACTTCTTCGCCGACTACCTGGGCGTGCAGTCCGATGACCTTCGCCTACGGGTGTTCATTGCCGCCGCGGGCGGAGTGATGTTTCACTTCGCACAATCCAGGGATGACCCCACCGACGACGACCTGCTCGCCACCCTGCTCAACGCGGTCGATCTGCTGGAACAGGGTCTGCCGCTCTGAGTGGGAGACCAGTTCGGGCATCGGCTCACGAAAGGACTTCACACCATGGGAAGACTCGACCACAAAATCGCCTTCATCACCGGTGTGGCCCGCGGCCAGGGCCGTGCCCACGCCGTCCGACTCGCAGCTGAAGGGGCGACCATCGTCGGCGTCGACATCGCCGGCCCGTTGCCCGGCGTACCGTATGACCCGGCCACCCCGGAAGACCTCGACGAGACCCGTCGTCTTGTCGAGGAGCAGGGCGCCGCGGCGCACCTGCGGCAATGCGATGTGCGAGATCTCGAGGCGCTCCGGGAGGTCGTCGCCGAGGGCGTCGCCATGGTCGGCGGCTTGGATGTGGTGGTGGCGAATGCCGGCATCTGCATTCCGGAGACCTGGGACGAGGTGACTCCGACCAGCTTCCGCGACGTGATGGACATCAACGTCATCGGCGTGTGGAACACCGTCACGGCGACCGCGCCGCATCTCATCGAGCGAGGTGGCGGATCGGTCATCCTGACCAGCTCGCTGGCCGGTAAGAAGTTGCAGCCCTTCATGGTTCACTACACCACCAGCAAGCATGCGTTGGTGGGGATGACACGGGCTTTCGCTGCGGAGTTGGGCAATCACGACATCCGGGTCAACAGCATCCACCCCGGTGCCGTCGCCACGCCGATGGGCTCCGGACAGATGGTCGCGCGGATCGAGGAGACCAACGCGGCCAATCCGCGCCTGGCCGGCATGGGGATGACCTTCCTCAACCAGTTCGTCGCCGAGCCGTCGGAGATCGCGAACGTCGTCGCGTTCCTCGCCTCCGACGAATCGAAGTTCATCACCGCCGAGCACATCTCCATTGATGGTGGGGCCCAGTACTTCTGACGGTCTCACCGGATCAGTCGGCGCAAGCCTGCGAGCCCGCTGTCCGTTCCTCGTTGGGTAGCGGCGTGCCACGCCATGCACCGCTGCCCCTGTCGCTCGTTGGGTAGCGGCGTGCCACCCCATGCACGGCCGCCCCCCTCGCTGGTTGAGTAGCGGCGCCCGTCCTACGTGCCGCCGCCCCCTTTTCGTTGGTTGAGTAGCGGCGCCCGCCCTACGTGCCGCCGCCCCCTTTTCGTTGGTTGAGTAGCGGCGTGCGAGCTTGCGAGCCCGTCGCGTATCGAAACCACCCCACCCGCTCAAAAATCTTCTGCACTATTTTCAAGAATTTCCTTGACGTCGAACTGGTGTTCGACCATAGTGGAGTCATGGGAGCTTCGGGGGATCTCACCACCATCACTGATTCTGTTCGTGACCTGCACTTGGGCGACGATATGTCGGGTCGGGCAGCGTTCGATGCGATGACCACACTGGTCACGTTGCGTAATCTGATCGACCATCACGCCGCGACGGTGGTCGGCCATCTGGACCGACTGGGTGTGGCCCGCGACCACGGCCGCAAACTCAGCGAGTTGTTGATCGTGATGGGGCTCGCGCCGGCGGTGGCGACCCGTCTGATCCGCATCGCGACCGCCCGCGAGAAACTGCCGACCCTGGCCGCGCACGCCGCTGATGGGGCGATCTCCGCCGAGCATGTCGACGCGGTGGGTAAAGGTGTCGATCATGTCGGGAAAAGATCAGCGGAACCGATCGACGATGTGGCGCGTCTAAACATCGTGACCGAACTTCTCGCCCACTTCTTTTCCGGCGCCACCCCCGCCGACATCGGCAAACGTGCCCGTCGTCTGGGTAACCAGGCCGCTGAGGACACCGGTGGGCTACCCGCCTCCGAAGACCGCAACCTCAACACGCTCACCCACGATGTCGACGGTGACGGACGGCTGCAGGTGCGCGCCGACCTCAACACCGAGGTCGGCGAAAAATTCTCGGCTGCGATGGAAGAGTTGGCGGCTCCGCGCCCTGAACCTGACGGTTCACCGGATGCGCGTTCCACCGAGCGCCGGCATGCCGACGCCCTCGAAGCGTTGCTGGATATCGCTGCCCGCAGCGGCGATGCGGCCTCGGCACCGCGTCACCAGATGCTGGTGTCGGTGCCCGCCGATACTCCTGATCTGGCCGAACTGCCGTTCCTGGGGTCGATCTCCGAAGCCATGCTGCGCACCCTGACGTGTGACACCACCGCGACGGTCGCGATCGTCGATGGTGAGGCGGTGCCGATGGAGATGAGTAAAGACAAACGCCTGTTCCCAGCCCATCTGCGTAAAGCGTTGCACAAACGCGACGAGTGTTGCATCAAATGCGGTGTGGCGGCCTCCCGCTGCCAGGGCCATCATATTGTGCATTGGGCTGATGGTGGAATCACGGTGTTGGATAACGGATGTTTGCTGTGCCCGTCGTGTCATGCCGACATCCACCATAACGGGTGGGAGGTGATCATGGGTCACGACCGACATCCCTGGCTCATCCCACCCGTCGCTGTCGACCCGACACGTCGGCCGATACCGGCCTACAACCGACGCACGATGAACCTCGACAACCTACCCGCCGCCGCCTGAGCCACGCTGACCGGCGAGTAGGTCACGCAGCCAAGTCTTCCCACGCACCCGATCCCGGTCGGGACCGCAACCGTCCCTTGAGAACTCCATAGCGTGAAACAACGGCGCCGCAACGGTGTCGCGTACCCGACGGCCACATCGGTTGCACAACAACCCTCGTGGTGCGCGATACGCGACACCGTACGCCCCGATCCGTCAGGTCGGGCGGCGTATCCAGGCCGGCCGGCCGATCACGCCCACCGCTGCACCGGAGTGATCGGCAGACGGAGTGCACCCGGCGCCGATGGTGGCACGGCCGGGCGATATGGTTCGACCGCTTCCACGGGCACATAGTCCGATCCGAGTTGTGGGCGAGGGTCGGATTCTCCGGCATTGGGCCACAGCGCCATTGCGCGCTCGGCCTGTGCGGTGATGGTCAATGACGGATTGACTCCGAGATTCGCCGACACGGTCGAACCGTCTACCACGTGCAGTCCCGGATATCCGAAGACGCGATGGTAGGCGTCGACCACACCGTCCTCAGGGGAGGCGCCGATGGCGCAACCGCCGAGGAAGTGTGCCGTCATCGGGATGTTGAGCAGGTCGACGAGCGAACCGCCCGCATCTCCGTCGATCTGTCGGGCGGCGGACCGGACGGCGGTGTGCCCCTCGGGAATCCATCTCGGTGGCGGGTCACCGTCGCCGGGCCGGCTTCGAAGCACCGGCCCGGTGCCCGCCGCGAACAGTTCGATCGAGTTGTCGATGGTCTGCATGACGAGTGCGATGATGGTCCGTTCCGACCAACGGCGCACCGACAGCGACCGTGCCGTGGTGGCCGGGTGCGCGGCCATCGCGAGTATCGCCTTGAGCAAGCGCGGTGTGCGGCCGTCGCCGTCCACCAGGATCGCCTGGAGCAGGCCGATCAGGTTGCTGCCCTTGCCATAGCGGACCGGTTCGATATGGGTGTGGTCGTTGGGGTGAAAGGATGAGGTGATCGCGACGCCGCGGGTGTAGTCGGTGGTGGTGTCGCGTGCGGTGGCGGCTAGGACTGCTTCGGAGTTGGTGCGCACCACCTTTCCAAGGCGGCCCGACAGCCTCGGCAGGTTGCCGGAGCGCTGCATGGACAGCAACAATTTGTTGGTGCCGTAGGTGCCAGCGGCGAAGACGACCTGATCGGCGGTGAAGGTGCGTCGCCGGCGACGGACTTTCGCGCCCGTCCGACGAGTGTCGACCTCGTAACCGCCCACAGTCTGGTGTCGCACGCCGACGACCGTTGTCATCGGGATGATCTGCGCGCCGAGGCCTTCCGCCAGATGTAGGTAGTTCTTGACCAAAGTGTTCTTCGCGCCCACCCGACACCCTGTCATGCATGAACCGCATTGGGTGCACCCCGTGCGGTCAGGTCCTGCACCGCCGAAGTAGGGATCGGCGACGGTGCTGCCCGGTTCTCCGAAGAACACACCGACCGGCGTGCGGACGAAGGTGTCACCGACGCCCATTTCCTCGGCGACTTGGGCCATCACCTCGTCGGCGGCGGTGGTGTCGGGAAAAGTGGTCACGCCCAGCATGCGCGCCGCCTGGTCGTAGTACGGGTCGAGTTCGCTCGCCCAGTCGGTGATGGCGCCCCAGTGCGGGTCGTCGAAGAACGCGGGCAACGGTCGATACAGGGTGTTCGCATAGTTCAGCGACCCGCCACCGACTCCCGCGCCGGCCATCACGAGCACGTCGCGAAGTGGGTGCATACGTTGTACGCCATAGCATCCGAGTGCCGGTGCCCACAAATAGTCCCGGATGCGCCAGCTCGTCTTGGGGAGTTCATGGTCGGCGAATCGTCGTCCCGCCTCCAGCACCGCCACGCGGTAGCCTTTCTCCGCCAGGCGCAGCGCCGCAACCGAGCCGCCGAATCCCGAACCGACGATGAGGACGTCGTAGTGGTCGTCGCGAGTCGTCATCGGCCGACCTCAGCTTCGCGCGCCGATTGGCCGGCAGTCGCACCGTGGCGACGACCCAGACGGTGATCGAGCGGCTCGAAGTGTGACATCAGCCGTCGATAGGTGTTCGTGAACGTCGGCCACATCACCGAGTTGCGGCCGGACGAGTCGATGTACCAACTGGCGCAGCCGCCGGTGTTCCAGACCGTTCCGGCGAGTTCGTCGTCGAGATGGGAGTTGTACTGATGCTGGGCGTCGGCCCGCACCTCCACGGTGTCGATGCCGGCGGTGCGCAGGTGGGCGATCGTGGTACTGACGTAGCGCGCCTGTGGTTCGAGCATCAACACGATCGAGCTGTGCCCGAGGTTGGTGTTGGGCCCGTACAGGAAGAAGAGATTGGGGAACCCGTGGATCGACACGCCACGGTAGGCCGACGGCGATCCGGCCCAGGTTTCGGCGAGCGTGGCGCCGGTGCGCCCGCGAATGTGCTGGGCGATGGGTGGTTCGGTGGGGGTGAAACCGGTGGCATAGATGAGTGTGTCGACCTCGTGCGTTGTTCCGGAGTCGTCGATCGCGCCACCGTCGGACAACGCCGTCAGCGCGCCGGTGACCGTCACGTTGGGTCGCTGCAGCGCGGGAAACCATTTGTTGGTGAGCAGCATGCGCTTGCACCCGATGGTGTATCGCGGGGTCAGTCGCTGCCGCAGCGTGCGGTCGCGCACCTGGAGCCGCAGCTGTGCCTTACCCATCGCCGTGGCGATCGGCAGCAACTCCGGACGCCGCGCCATCATGATCACATAGGACTCGCGGTAGAGATGGACCATCCTGCGCATCAGGCGGTGCGCCGCGGGAATGCGTCGGTACAGTTCCTGCTCGGCTCGTCCGATGCGGCGGTCGAGGCGCGGCACGACCCACGCGGGTGTGCGTTGGAAGACCACCAGGTGCTCCACCTCGTCGACGATCTCCGGGACGATCTGCACCGCCGAGGCGCCGCTGCCGACGATCCCGACCCGACGGCCCCACAAGGTGTGCTCGTGATCCCAGCGCGCGCTGTGGAATACGTGACCGTCGAACGTCTCTGACCCCGGCAGATCGGGGACTCCCGGCGCCGACAGCGCGCCGGGGGCAGCCACCAGGAACCGGCACCGAAGACCACCGAGTTCGGTGGTGACCGACCACTCACCTGCGGCGTCATCCCACTGCGCATCCAGCAGCGCGCAGCGGTAACGGATGCGGTCATCGAACTGGGCCGCAACGCCCACCAGGTAGTCGCGAATCTCGTGCTGGCGCCCGTACGTGTGTGACCAGTCGGGATTCGGTGCGAACGACAGCGAGTACAGCGAAGTGGGGACGTCGCACGCGGCTCCGGGATAGTCGTTGGCGCGCCACACCCCGCCCGCGCCCTCGGCGCGCTCGACAGCGAGAACGTTCAGATCGGGGTGGTCGACGGACAGGCGATGCAGGGCTGCCAGGCCGCCGAATCCGGCGCCGACGACGAGGACGTCGACGCGGTCGGGTAGCCGGTCGCAGCGAGGTATCGGAGTGGGATCACTGGGCATCGAGGATGTCCTTCCAAGTGGTGAGCACGCGGTCGGTGAAGGCGCGGTCGGAGTCTGGGGTGCGCAGGATGCGTGAGACCGCAAGGCCACGCGCGAGCTCCACCGACAATGCGATCTGATCGGGCGTGTAGCGCGCGCCGAAAAGCTCTTCGCTGCCCGTGGTGAGCGCGTCGGAGACCTTTTGCTCGAGGGGCGCCATGGCGGTGCGCAATGCGTCGTCGGTTCGGGCGGCCACCCACAGCTCGAGCGCCGCGTCGAACAGAGGTCCGCTGAAGGCTTCGATGATCACCGAGATGTCTTCGCCGCCGGTGCGCGGGCGCTGCAGGATCTCGGTCATGCGGGCCTCGACCAGATGGCCGACGGCGGCGACGACCAGAGATTCACGGGTGGGGAAATGGTGGAGTAGAGCGCCGCGCGAAACCCCGGCACGCCGATTGACCTCCTGCGTCGTCGTGCGCGCATAGCCGAGCTCGACGAGCGAGTCGATGGCGGCGTCGAGCACCCTGGCGCGGGTGGCCGCGGTGCGCTGTGCCTGGGTTCGCGTAGGAGCGGGTTCGTGCTCGGTCATGTCGGTGACGGTAGTGCGAAAATCACAAACAGTCCAGACTGCTTGTTTAGTTCCGTGATTCGGCGGCGCTGCTGTGCTCGTCGATCTCCGCGTTGAACTGCCGAGCCAGGCCGCCGCCGGGCCTGGCGCCGTCGGAAAGTGTCCGCCGACATCACCGCAGCGGGCGACGATCTGGATTGTCCCTCCGACCCCCGTGGGTCGTGATGTTCCCGGACATGCGCGTGCCCGCATGGCGTGCCTCCAGCGGCATCGCGCGAGCGAGCGGCGTCAGCGCGTGCGATCTCGCGTAGCCTTGAGTCGGATGACTGAAACATGTTTCAATGTCTCCCGGCCCGCCGCGCGTAGGTGGGCCCACGAGGACGAGACGCTCGAGGGGGCTGACGTGATCGCACGTCGATCATTTCTCGGTGGGGTGGCGGCCGTGGGGGCGGCCGCGGCAACCTCATCGAATGTGGGGCAAGTGTTCTCGGCGCCTGTGCGCCGAGTGAAAGTGACGCGGGAAGATCACCGGGTGGTGGTGATCGGGTCGGGTTTCGGAGGCGGTGTCACCGCACTTCGCCTGTCGCAAGCAGGCGTGCCGCTAGTGGTGCTGGAGCGAGGTCGACGATGGCGCACCGGCCCCAACGCCACCACCTTCCCGAATCCGACCCAGCCGGACAAACGCCTGCTGTGGTATCGCTCGGAACCGGAACTTTTTGGTAGGCCAATGCCTTTCGACCCGTATGTTGGGCTGGTCGAAACGGTCATCGGGCAGAACATGACCGCCCTGTGTGCGGCTGGCGTCGGCGGAGGCTCACTGGTCTATCAGGGGATGACGTTGCAGCCGGCGCAGGACGTGTTCAACACCCAGCTGCCAGAGCAGCTGGATTGGGCGACGATGAATCGGATCCATTACCCGCGCGTGGCGCGGATGCTGCAGATCGAGACCGCGCCGGACCGACTCATCAACACGCCGAACTACCGCGCGGTGCGAACCTTCGCCCGCCATGCCCGTTCCGCCGGTCTTCCGGTGTCCAAGATCCCCATGCCGATCGACTGGGACTATGCGCTCGCCGAGATCGAGGGCAAGATGAAGCCGTCCTACACCGACGGTTCCGGCGCGATGGGTGTCAACAACGGAGGCAAACATTCCGTCGACGTCACCTACCTCGCCGCGGCCGAGCGCACCGGACTGGTCGATGTGCGCCCGCAGCACGAGGTGACCGATGTCGCTCGCGCACGCGACGGCCGGTGGACGGTGCATGTGGATCGCATCGCGTCGGACGGGACCGTGCGGGAGAAGAAGATCCTCACCGCCGGTGCACTGGTGATGGCCGCGGGCAGCCTCAACACCACCAAACTGCTGGTGCGCGCGTCGGCGCGTGGATTGATCGGCGACCTGCCCGACGGACTCGGGCACGGGTGGGGAACCAACGCCGATCGAATCTACCTGTGGTCGGACCCATCGGGTGGTTTCGGCGCAGTGCAGGGTGGCCCGGTCGTGTACGGCAGCCTCAACTGGTCTGATCCCGACCGCGCCCATACGGTCATCCAAGCCGCCATACCCGGTTTCGGTCTCGACTCACACAGCACGATGATGGTTGGTTTCGGAGTGAGCGATGCGCGTGGGCACTTCGCCTACGACTCTGCTGCCGGGGAGGCCAAACTCTGGTGGCCACACGAGGGCGACGCGCGGATTCAGAACGGTGCCATCCACCCGACGGCCGCCGCGATCGCCGGGCCCACCGGGATCCTCACCGACACCAACGCGGTGGTGCCCTCGACGTGGCATGCGCTCGGAGGGGCGAACATGGGGCCGGTGTGCGACCTCGAGGGTCGCGTGCACGGTCAACGCGGTCTGTACGTTCTCGACGGTGCGTTGATCCCCGGCAACACCGCGGCATGCAATCCGTCGATGACGATCGCCGCCGTGGCCGAGCGGGCGCTGGACGAGATCGTGGCGTGCGATGTGGGGTCGATCATCTGAGCTTTCGTGCGGGGCACAAGGCGAGAACTAGGCGGGCGACGAGTCGTCGGATGGTCCGACGACCGGCGCCAGCCACATGCCGACCAGAGCGTCGACGACCTGATCGGAGACCTCAGACCACGAGCGGGTCGCGGCGCCATCGGCGCACGCCCGCTCATGGTCGGCGAGGGTCAACACGATCATGTTCCGGGCCATGGTGTCGCGGATCTCGAGGACCGACGGCGGCAGGGCGGGCAGCGCCGAATAGAGCCCGGTGAGCAACGTGATCAGCTCGTCGGAGATATCGGCCTGCTCATACAGCGTTCGACCGTATTGGGGGTCGGTGGTGATTTGCGCGCAAAATCGCGCGAAATAGGTTGGTGCACCCAGTGAATCCAGGTAGTCGGTCTGCGGGCGGACCAGACAGCTGATCCAGTCGCGCAATTGGACCGTCGATCCGAGGTCGGCCAACATCGTCCGCCGGATGGGCTCGATCGCCGCGTTGTGGTGAGCGAGGATCGACCGCACCAGTTCGAGTTTGCCGCCGAAGTGGTAGCCGACGGCGAAGTTGTTCCCCTGCCCGGCGGCCTCACTGATCTGGCGGTTGGAGACCGACGAGATGCCCTGTTCGGCGAACAGTCGTTCAGCGGTGCGGAGCAGGAGACCCCGGGTGTTCGCCACCTGCTCGCTGCGGCCCTTTGTCATCGGACTCGTTCTCCTGCCTGCCCCCGACCGACCCCGCTGTCGGACTCTCGTCCCAGTTTAGGGTGTGCGACCGTGGCCGGCCGCGCCCTCACGACGGTAGCGTGTGGTCATGCGCTTCGGTCTCTTCATTCCCCAAGGCTGGCGACTCGATCTGACCGGGATACCCCCGGCCGACCAGTGGTCGGTGATGTCGGGCCTGGCCGGCCGTGCCGACACCGGCGCATGGGATTCCATCTGGGTCTATGACCACTTCCACACCGTCCCGTTGCCGACCGACGAGGCGACCCACGAGGCGTGGACGCTGGTGTCGGCGTTCGCCGCGACCACCTCTCGAGTGGACATCGGGCAGATGTGCACGGCGATGAGCTATCGCAATCCGATGTACCTGGCGAAGGTTGCGGCGACCGCCGACCTGATCTCGGGTGGTCGGGTGCAGATGGGTATCGGGGGAGGATGGTACGAGCATGAATGGCGCGCCTACGGTTACGGTTTCCCGTCGGCCGGGGAGCGTCTTGCACGCCTGGACGAAGGAGTGCAGATCATGAAACAGGCCTGGGAACTGGGCCGAGCCACGTTGGACGGCAGGCATTATCAGGTCGACGACGCCATCTGCGCTCCGCAGCCGGAGGCCGGGCGACTCCCGCTGTGGATCGCTGGTGGCGGGGAACGCAAGACCTTGCGGATCGCGGCGAAGTACGCCGACTACACCAATTTCGACGGGACGCCGGACGGCTTCGCCCACAAGTCCTCGGTGCTGCAACAGCATTGTGCCGATCTGGGACGTGATTACGACTCGATCGTCAGGTCGGCCAACTACAACGTGATCATCGCCGAGAGTGACGCCGAGGTGGCGCAGCGGCTGGACGCGCTCCAGGCGCGGTTGGCAGGATTCGTGCCAGCCGACGTGGCGAACGCGACCATGAGTGCCTTCCGCGGGATGCCCGCAGTGGGTACGCCGGAGCAGGTCATCGAGAACCTGTCCGGACTGTCCGAGGCCGGGATGTCGTACGGAATCTTCTATTTCCCCGACATCGCACACGACACCAGCAGTCTGGAACTGTTCGAGCACCAGGTGATGCCGGCCTTGCGTTGATGCCCCGGGCCCCGCGTTGATGCCGGGCTCAGAGTCGTCGAAGGCGTTGGGCCGCCTCGGCGATCACGTCCTCCCGCTTGCTGAACGCGAATCGGACCAGATGACGCCATGTGGACTTGTCGTCGACGAACGCGCTGACCGGCACCGCCGCGACGCCGATCCGTTCGGGCAGCATGCGACAGAACTCGATTCCGTCGGCATAACCCACCGGACGCGGGTCGGCGCAGACGAAATAGCTCGCCTCGCTGCGATGCACATCGAACCCGGCATCGCGCAACGCGGCCGACAGCAGGTCGCGTTTGCCGGCCAGCTCGGCCGAAGATGCTCGTACCCAATCCATTTCGTGGTCGAGGGCATGGGCGACCGCGGGCTGGAACGGGCCCGAACCGACATAGGACATGAACTGCTTGGCTGCGCGTGCGGCCGCCACCAGGTCGGCGGGTCCGCTGACCCAGCCGACCTTCCACCCGGTGCAATTGAACGTCTTTGCCGCACTTGAGATGCGCAACGTACGTTCCCGCATGCCGGGGAAGGTGGCCAGCGGCCGGTGCACGCGTCCGTCGAACAGCAGGTGCTCGTAGACCTCATCGGTCACGGCGACGACATCGTGCGCAGCGCACAACCGGGCTATCTCGGCGAGGTCATCATCGGCGAGCACCGTACCGGTCGGGTTGTGCGGTGAGTTGACCAGGATCATCGATGTCTGCGGCGTGAACGCTTCGGCCAACCGACTACGATCGAGCCGGAATCCGTCCGCGTCGCCGACGAGCGGGACGGTGCGTCGGTTGCCGCCGGCCATCGCGACGGTGGCGGCATAGGAGTCGTAGTAGGGCTCGATCATCACCACGTCGCTGCCCGGCTCCACGAGTCCCACCACCGAACCGGCGATCGCCTCGGTGGCGCCCACGGTGATCAGCACCTCAGTGTCTGGGTCGTACCGGAGCCCGTAATGATGATCCTGGTGGCGGGCGACTGCGTGGCGAAGCTGGGCCACGCCGATGCCCGGCGGATATTGATTGTGGCCTTCGGCGATCGCCCGCGCAGCCGCAGCCAGCATCGACGCCGGACCGTCCGTGTCGGGGAAGCCCTGGCCGAGATTCACTGCTGAATGCTCGACGGCCAGCGCCGACATCTCGGCGAAGACGGTGGTGCCGAAGGGACTAAGGCGGGAAACGGTGCGCACGCAGTCCAGGCTGACATACTCGATGGCGCGGGCACACCCGTCGGTCATCGGGTTGACAGCATCGCCCCGAGTCCGCGTCGGCAGCGGTAGCATCTGCCACTATGACAACGCCGCCGGGACCACCCCATCCGGATTCGACAGACGGCCCGGAGAATCAGGGCACCGAATCGGCCGCGCAGCCGGGGCCGGGCGCGCAACAATATCCGGGCGCCCAACAGTATCCGGGCGCGGAATCTGCTGCCGGACAATATCCATCGCCGCAACAGCCGTCCTATCCGCCCGGTACCCAGTACCCCGGCGGCCAGTATCCGAGTGGGCAGAACCCTGCAGTTCAGGACCCGGGCGGCCAGCAGTACCCGGGCGCACAACAGTACCCGGGCGCACAACAGTACCCGGGCGGCCAGCAGTATCCGGGCGCGCAGCAGTATCCGGGCGGCCAGCAGTATCCGGGCACGCAGCAGTACCCCGCGGGTGAGCAGGCGGGTGGACAACCGCCCTATCCGGGATCGCAGCAGCCCGACGCCGGCCCACAGGCATATCCGGGACAACAGGCATATCAGGGACAACAGGCGTATCCGGGACAACAAGTCTTTCCGGGGCAGCAGCAACCGCCCTACTCTGGCGGCCAGCAGCCGTATCCGGGCCAGCCGTATCCGGCAGGTGCCTACCCGTCACCCGCATCGGGTAAGCGGTCCAGCAAGCGGTTGTGGTGGGTGATCGGCATCGTCCTGCTGTTGCTGGTGGTGATCATCGGTCTCGTCGTGTTCGTGACCCGCGATGCGGTGACCGACAGCGACGACGTCGCCGTCGGCGACTGCGTCACCATCAGCGGCAGCCAAGCCGAGGACAACATCAGCGCTGCCAAGGCGGACTGCGGATCCGAGGGCGCCTTCACCTTCTACGTGGCGCAGAAGATCAGCGGCGGCTCCTGCCCCAACGACGACTACTCGCGGCTGTACTGGTTGCGCGACGGTGAGGAGACCGGGGAGCAGTTGTGCCTGGTCCCGAATCTGACCCAGGGCGAGTGCTATCAGATCCCGGTCGGGGGGCTGCCGACCGCAAGCCTCTCGGACTACCAGCAGGTGGAATGCGGGGCGATCAAGGCGGCCGGCACCGAGATCTTGCGGGTCGAGAGTCGAACCCAGGGCCAGCCGACATGTGCCAGCACCCAGTTGGGTGTGTACTTCGCGCTGCCGAACCCGCTCGGATACTGCCTCGGCGAACCCTGAGGCCGGTCGAGCCCTGTGTCATCGGGGACCTCGACCGGACCTCATCCGGTACCGATCAGCTCGCGGATTCCTCGCCGATGGTCGGTCCGAGCAGATCGTCGGCGTCGGTGATCCGGTAGGCGTAGCCCTGTTCGGCCAGGAAACGCTGGCGGTGCGCCGCATAGTCGGCGTCGAGGGTGTCGCGGGATACCACCGAGTAGAAGTGGGCCTGACCGCCGCCCTTCTTCGGTCGTAGCAGCCGGCCGAGCCGTTGCGCCTCTTCCTGCCGCGAACCGAAGGTGCCCGACACCTGGACCGCCACCGACGCCTCCGGGAGGTCGATCGAGAAGTTCGCGACCTTGGACACCACCAGGGTCTGCAATTCGCCCGACCGGAATCGGTCGAACAGGGCCTCGCGTTCCTTGTTCTTGGTCGATCCCTGGATCACCGGTGCGTCGAGTTCGCGGCCCAGTTCTTCCAGCTGGTCGATATAGGCGCCGATGACCAGGGTCTGAGACTCCTTGTGCCGAGCCAGGATCGACTTCACCACGTTGACCTTGGTGTGGGCGGTGGAACACAGCTTGTACTTCTCGTCGGAGTCGGCGACCGCGTACTGCAGGCGCTCTTCGTCGGTCAACGTGACGCGCACCTCGACGCAATCCGCCGGCGCGATCCACCCCTGGGCCTCGATGTCCTTCCACGGGGCGTCGTAGCGTTTGGGGCCGATGAGGCTGAAGACGTCGCCCTCGCGTCCGTCCTCACGCACCAGGGTCGCGGTGAGTCCGAGCCGACGACGTGACTGCAGGTCGGCGGTCATACGAAATACCGGTGCGGGCAGCAGATGGACCTCGTCGTAGATGATCAGACCCCAGTCGCGCGAATCGAACAGATCGAGATTCTTGTACTCGCCCTTCGACTTGCGCGTCATGACCTGATAGGTCGCGATGGTGACTGGACGGATCTCCTTGCGCTCGCCCGAATACTCGCCGATTTCCTCCTCGGTCAACGAGGTCCGTGCGACCAGCTCGCGCTTCCACTGTCGACCCGCGACCGTGTTGGTCACCAGGATCAGCGTTGTAGCACCGGCCTTGGCCATGGCAGCCGCGCCCACCATGGTCTTTCCCGCACCACATGGCAACACCACCACACCGGAACCGCCGGCCCAAAACGAGTCGGCGGCCAGCTGCTGATAGTCGCGCAGGTGCCAATCGTCCTGCTGTAGGTCGATGGGATGGGCTTCACCGTCGACGTAGCCGGCCAGGTCCTCCGCCGGCCAGCCCACTTTCAGCAGGATCTGCTTGAGCCGACCCCGCTCGGAGGGATGCACGATCACCGTGTCGTCGTCGATCCGGGCGCCCAACATGGGCGCGACCTTCTTGTGGCGCATCACCTCCTCGAGCACCGCCCGGTCGAGGCTGACCAACGTCAGTCCATGCGCCGGGTGCTTGACGAGCTGCAGCCGACCGAACCGGCCCATCGTGTCCACGATGTCCATGAGCAGCGGCTGCGGCACTGCGTACCGCGAATGGGTGACGAGCGCGTCCACCACCTGCTCGGCGTCGTGACCCGCGGCGCGGGCGTTCCACAGCGCCAGCGGGGTCACCCGGTAGGTGTGCATGTGTTCGGGTGCACGCTCGAGTTCGGCGAACGGGGCGATCGCCGCGCGCGCTGCCGGCGCGCCGGGGTGATCCACCTCGAGCAGCAGCGTCTTGTCAGATTGCACGATCAAAGGTCCATCGGTCACCCGATCCATTGTCCAGATCGGCGCAACTCCTGTCAGTGGTGCCGAGGTCGGCCCCCGACGCCCGCCGAGGGGGATATCCCTCGAGCGCAGGTCAGGAGCCGATATCGGCACTCAGCCCTTTACGCACACCACCTGACGCAGGTGGGCGACCACCTCGACCAGATCGGTCTGCGCCGCGATCACCGAGTCGATGTCCTTGTAGGCCGCCGGGATCTCGTCGAGGACTCCGGCATCTTTGCGGGACTCGACGCCGGTGGTCTGCGCGACGAGGTCCTCGGTCGTGAACGTTCGGCGTGCCCTGGACCGGCTCATCCGTCGACCGGCGCCGTGGGACGCGGAGTAGAACGACGCCGCCGACCCCACCCCGCGGACCACATAAGACCCGGTGCCCATGGACCCGGGAATCAGCCCGAGCTCGCCGTGGCCGGCCCGGATCGCGCCTTTGCGGGTCACCAACAACTCGAGGCCGTCGATGTACTCGGCGGCCACGTAGTTGTGGTGGCAGCTGATCGGGTCGTCGAACCGGACGGTGCGGGCAGCGAAGGTCTCCGCCACGGCCGCGCACACCAGCGCGAGCATCACCCGGCGGTTGCGTGCCGCGTACTCCTGCGCCCACTCCAGATCGTGCCGGTAGGCATCCATCTCGGCTGTGCCGGAGAGGAACACCGCGAGGTCACGGTCGGGTAGATCGGCGTTGTGGGGCAACTTCGCCGCGATCGACATGTGGCGTTCGGCGAGTTCCTTGCCGATGTTGCGCGATCCGGAGTGCAACATCACCCAGACCGCGTCGTCGTCGTCCAGACAGACCTCGATGAAGTGGTTACCACCGCCGAGTGTGCCCAACTGCTTGTGCGCCCGGCCATCCAGTTTCTGTACGCCGTCGTGGAGTTCGTCGAACCGCTGCCAGAAATCACCCCAGCCGCCACCGACCTGCAACGGGCGCAGATCGACCGGTCGGGCGTGCGAGGTGAATCCCACCGGCACCTTCGACTCGATCGCCGACCGTAGCCCGGACAGGTCGTCGGGCAGGTCGTCGGCGACGAGGTCGGTCCGGACCGCGGCCATTCCGCACCCGATGTCGACACCGACCGCCGCCGGGCAGACGGCGTCGCGCATCGCGATGACCGAACCGACCGTGGCGCCCTTGCCGACATGGACGTCGGGCATGACACGAACCCCGTGCACCCAGGGCAGGGCGGACACGCGACGCAGCTGGTTGCGCGCCTCGTGCTCGATCGACTCCTCGTCGGTCCACAGTAGAGTCGACGCACGAGCGCCCGAAAGGGCAACGGGGAAGCGGGTGTTCATGACGATCCTGGGTCGCGGGGGCCTGCCGCGGTACGCGACGGGCTCGCCCTTCGATGGGGTGGCGCACTCACCGTACGTTGGTGGGTCGGCCCGGTCGAGAGAGTTTCGGCGTGGTGTCCCGGTTCTCCGGTGAGTCAGCTCTCGAGGAGCTCGACACTGGTGATGCGATGCAACGAGAAGCGTTGTTCCTCCTCGCTTCCCGCATCCATGGCGATGAGTTGACCGGCGCCGAGGGTGCGTGGGGTGACCACGTGGCGACTGGCCGAACCCTGCGCGTCGACGTAGTCCACCCGCAGCCGACGGTTGACCCGCAGCGCCAATTGGATGAGCGCCGTGGCAGATTCGCCGCCCCCGGAGGCGCGGACCGGCGCTGCGGACGGATCGGCCGCCGCGGGGCGCGCCGACGCCGCGCGGTCCTGCGAACGCATCCGGGAGATGACCGAACGCAGCTGTTCCGGCGATGCCACCGGGCGTCGCTGCTGCGGTTGGCGGCGCGCCCGGGTGACACTCACCCGCGAGCCGCGTTCCCGCAGATCGACCAGGGTTCCGCTGGAATCCTCACCGGCGGGAGCGAATCCGGCCTCGCGCAACCGGTCGATCACCTCCCGCACATCCGCCTGGGACACCGCGACGGTCGGGGCCAAGGCCCGCAGCGCGAGGTGTTCGGCGGCGTTGCTTCGCAGCACCGCGGCCAGGGTGGTGGCGTCCTCGCACCGCACGAACGCCGACGCCACCCCGACCCGCAACTGTCCGTGTTTGCGAGCGACGTCCTCGATCAGATAGGTCAGGGACTGGGGGACGGGCGTGCTGGAGTGCGCGGTGAACATCGTGAGCAACTCGCTGCTGCTGCGTCCGGCGTCGAGTGCGCGGCGCACGCTGCTCTCCGACACGCGGTACACAGAGGCCGCACCCCCGGATTCGAGGTCGGCCACCAGGTCCACCTGTTCGGCGAGGTCCGGGGTCATCGGCCCGGGAACGGTCAGGGTCAGATCGGCCTGGGCGAGAAAGTGGTCGACCGGTTCGGGCAGTGCCACCCGCATCGCGGAGAGCAGACGTGACTCCGCGTTGTCGGGTTCTCCGGGGTCGATCGCCGCGCGTCCGACCCCGGTCAGTGCGGTGTGGGCGACCACCCCGAGCTCGCGTGCCTCGCGCAGCGTCTCCTCGACGACCCGTCGGGGGTATCGGCGCATCTGTCGCGGGTGCCGCCAGTGCAACGCGCTGACCAGGGCATCGATGCCGACGGGAAGCGATCGGGTGGCGTCGGCAAGGGTCTCGAGGATGGCGCGCCGTTGCAGCGGGGCGTAGGAGTCGTGGAGTTCGCCCGACAGGGCGGCGAGCGCATTGCCGTCGCGGTCCGGCTCACCCACCTGCCACGCCCGGCGCGGCATGTCCAGCCATGCCCCGAGCAGCGCCGCCCACTGACGGTCCGGCGTGTGGTGCAGCCACGCGTCGACCGTCGCGGTCGGGGCGAAGGCGAGTTCACCGTTGTCGGTGGCCGGTGCCGGTTCGGGAAACCCGGCGTCGATCAGCCGAAGGTAGGCGAGGAGTTCCACGACGAAGGCGACGCGTTGTTGCTCCAGGCCGGTCACCTTGGCGAGCCTGCGCAACTCGCGCACCCCGAGGGCCCCGCTGCGCAGCACCGCCGCCGGCGTTGCCCCGAGTGCGCGGATCAGCGTGGTGGTATGCCGGATCAGTTCGATCGCCTCGCCGCCGGCCGCGGCGTCGATGGCGGCGTGCGAGAACCGTTTCTTCGCCGCCGCATCGTGCAGGGCCGGTCTGCGGAGATCGGCGGTGGAAAGTGGTGGCTCGCCGCGCAGGAGCTGCCCGACCATCGGTGGCAACTCAACGGTTTGCGAGTCGACGCGGGCGAGCAGACCGTCGGCGATGAGCCGGGCCACCGGCTGGTCGGGATCGGCGTCGGGTGCTGCATCGCGGCTGCGTCCGAGAGCGGGTCCCCGGGACAGGGTTTCCAGGAGGGAGCGTTGGCGTTCGTCGAGGCCGTCCAGGCGGGCTTGCAACTGCTCGGTGGTTTGCCGTGCCAGGGGCCCGGTGAGGTGGTGCGCCCGCCATGGGAGGGCCGCAGGCGCGTGTGCGCCGGACACGATCGCGTCGTCGGGTCCCCACACCAGGGCACGCGTGCGCAGGTGATGCACGCGCGCGATGATCTCGTCGTCGTCGGCGCGGCCGGACAGCGCCGCGACGACAGCGTCGACCGAGGTCGGGGCGGGGATGCGGCCCGATGACCCGGTACCAAGTCCGATGATGGCCTCGAGCACCGCCACGTCGAGCAGGTCGAGGTCTTCGCCGACCAGCGCCGACGACGCGGCGGCCAGCGCGCGCGACGCCAGCACCCCGGTGCCCGCCGGTGGCGGCGACGCCAGATCCGGGCGGGCGGAGAGCAACTCGAACAGCTCGTCGTCGCTGCGCAGCGCCAGATCGTCGGCCAGGCTCAGTCCCTGGTCATCCGCACTCATTCGGCTGATTCTACTGAGCGCCGACGTCGCGCCGGTTTCGCCGGCACGGCGCACCGGGGTGCATGGCACAATGAGCGCGTGGCTGAGAAGAAGAAGTATGTCGACAACGGCTGGCCGAAGGACGGGAACGGCGACGCCGCCGAACATGCGGTATCGGAGTTCGCCACCCACATCTCGGGTGCGCTCTCACCGTTCGGCGATGTCGAATTCCCGATCCCGCTCGAGGATCTTCCCTTCGTGCAGTCGAAGACCGTCGTCAACCGCTGACAAGCGGGTGTCCGACCAGGGCCGATCGCCCGACATGACCGGTCTGAGTCATATCGACTCGAGCGGCGCGGCGCACATGGTCGATGTCGGGGGTAAGGCCGCCACCACGCGGCGTGCGGTCGCCGGTGGCAGGTTCCGAACGACGGCCGAGGTCATCGGTTTGCTCAGCGACGGCAAGCTGCCCAAGGGCGACGTCCTGGCGACCGCGCGAATCGCCGGCATCATGGCGGCAAAGCGGACCGACGAACTCATCCCGCTGTGTCACCAGTTGGCGTTGTCGTCGGTGGAGGTCGATTTCTCGATCGGCGACGACCACATCGACGTCACCGCAACCGTGTCCACCAGCGGTCAGACGGGTGTGGAGATGGAGGCGTTGACCGCCATCGCGGTGACCGGGTTGACCCTGCACGACATGGTCAAGGCCGTCGACCGCCGGGCCAGCATGACCGATATCCGTCTGTTGGCGAAGACCGGTGGGAAATCCGGACCGTGGCACCGTGACTGACCCCGCCACCAGCGGCCATCCGCGGGTCGCCCGGATCGTGGTCGCGTCCACCCGTGCAAGTCGCGGTGAGTATCCCGATCGAACCGGCCCGATCATCAGTGAGTGGCTCACCGCGCGACATTTTGTGGTCGAGGAACACCGGGTGGTCTCCGACGGGCCTCCGGTCGGTTCGGCCTTGCGCGCCGGCGTGGACGCTCATGCCGATGTGATCATCACGACCGGTGGTACCGGACTGTCGCCCACCGACCGCACCCCCGAGGAGACCCGGGGCGTGCTGGATCTGGAGGTTCCCGGCCTCGCCGGTGCCATCCGTTCGGCGGGATTGCCGAAGGTGCAGACCGCGGTGCTCTCGCGTGGTCTCGCGGGTGTCGCCGGGTCCACCCTGATCATCAACCTGCCGGGGTCGCCCGGCGGAGTTCGGGATGGTTTGTCGGTGCTCGACGGGGTACTCGACCATGCACTCGACCAGATCCGAGGAGGCGATCACAAGTGAGCGACTTCGCGCCGGTACAGGTCGTGCGGGCTGCACTCGCTGCGGAGCCCATCGCACTCGGTGAGCACGAGGACCTCGTCACCCGGGCAGCCGGCGGACGTGCCGGCGCCGTCGTGGGATTCGTCGGTGCGGTGCGCAATCACGACGGCGGCCGCGAGGTGACCCGACTCGACTACTCGGCACATCCGACCGCTCCCGATGTGCTGCGGCAGGTGGTTGAGGGCGTCGTGACGCAGACGGCGGGGGTTCGGGCGGTCGCGGTGTCACATCGGGTCGGTGACCTGGCGATCGGCGACGTCGCATTCGTGGTGACCGTCGCCGCCGACCACCGTCGGGCCGCGTTCGAGACCTGCTCAGAACTGGTCGATCAGGTGAAGGCACAGCTGCCGGTGTGGAAGCATCAGCACTTCGGCGACGGCTCCGACGAGTGGGTGGGGTCGGCGTGACCGCCGACCGCGACCAGACCACACCGCCGCGCGACGCCGAACGCAACGAGACCCGGACCGAGCAGCTGGACCGCAACTGGGCGAGCCTGCTGCAGGAATTGCGGGTTGTGCAGACCGGCGGTCAGATCCTGACCGGCCTGATGCTGACCGTCCCGTTCCAGGAGGGCTTCGAGGAACTCACCTCGCGGCAGCAGTACATCTTCGTGATCAGCCTGGTGTGCGCGGTGTTGTCGACCATCACCCTGATCTCACCGGTCGCACTGCATCGACTGTTGTTCCGCCGGCATGCGATCGATCGCTTGGTGCACCGAGCGCATCGACTGACCCTGATCGGGATCACTTTCCTCGGCATGGCACTGACCGGCGTGCTCGCGGTGATCTTCGACATCGTGTTCGGCGGATGGGCCGCTTTGGCGGCAGCGGTGATCGCTGTCGTCGTCTTCGTGTGTATGTGGGTGGTGCTGCCCTTCAACGAGCGCCGACGCCTGGGCGACGACTGACCCGAGTTCGACCGTTCCATCTCGCCGACATCGGCGCATGCCCCGTCCCGTCGAGTGGGCGCCGTTTCGCGTCCATCGGGCACCGTCTCCGTGGTGGGTCGGGCACACCAGCCCGAGAAATGGACAAGGGCCCCGCACGGGCGCGTGGCCGTCGTGCGGGGCCCTTCGACTAGGGGCCCGTGCGGGCTGTGCTCAGCTGTCGATCAGGGATTCGGCAGCTGATCCTTGTGCTGGTTGAACAGGTCGATCTGATCCGGGGTGAGCTCGTAACCGCTCTGCTTGGCGGCCTTCCACAGGTCGCGTACCTCGGGGGTGACCTGGTTGTTGTCGATCGCCTGGCCGAGCGCCTGGTCGATCTGCTTGTTCACATCCGCGGTGCTCCCGGCGTCGGGGGCGGTGGCCCAATCGAACGGAGCGGGCAGCTCGGGCAGCTTGGGCAGGACCGGAGCAGGCTTCGGTGCGGCCGGAGCGGAGCGCTGGGTGGCGCCCGACAGCCCGGTGCCGCAGGTCGGCCATGCGCCCTTGCCCTGGCCGGCGAGCACACGCTCGGCCACGACGATCTGCTGCTCCTTGGTGGCCTGATCGGCGGTCGGCGCGAACTCGCCGCCGCCGTAGCCGCTCCAGGTGCTCGGGCTGAACTGCAGGCCACCGTGGTAGCCGTTGCCGGTGTTGATCGACCAGTTGCCGCCCGATTCACACTGCGCGACCTGGTTCCACTCGGCGTCGGTGGCCGCGTTGGCGGTTCCGGTTCCCAGCAGAGCGGCGCCGCCGCCGAGGACGGCCCCGGTCAGCGCGACCTTCGCGAAGGTCTTGGTGGTGGTGGCTGTCGTCGGTTTGCGATGACGTCCGGACATTGCTGCGTTTCCTCTCTCCACGCGCCTACGAAGTCAGCTGTCGGGTTCGGGCGAGAGGTGCCCGGCCCCGCCGTTGACGCTTGTCATTGGCGGGACTTGACCCCAAGGACGTCGTATCGGCATCCGTTCCCTTGCGGGAGGTGGGTCCCCCGTCCTCGCTCCTAGATGTCGTTCTCGTGCGTCTCATCGGTGGAGCGAGGTTCGGCGCGGCCGATGCGACGTTATGCATTTGGTTACTTTCTCGTGACCCCCCGAGGGCGTCGTTGAGTCACACTACGACTTCTCGCATTGCTAATCACGTTGTTGGCAAGGCTGTTTTCCGCGTCCGAGTGGAGCTTTCGACTCAGATTTCGCGTCCTGCCTGCTCACGGCCTGATGGTCGAGTCGTGTCCTAGCCGTAATCATTCCGTTATGTGACTAAGCTCACACACGAGATGTGGTGTCAGCCACCGGCAAACGGCGGGAGCACGTCGAGAGTGTCGCACCGACCCAGCCGGGCCCCGCGGTCACACAGCGCCACCGAATCCCGCAGATACGAGCACCGTTCGAGCACCCGTCCGAGGTCGGGGTTGTCCTTGCCGAGCACGGCCTCCAGATCACCCAGAGTCGCCTCGTCGTCCACGTCGAGGACGGCCGACTCCACTCCGGCGGCGGCGCGCGCCGCAGCGAAATAGCGGATGGTCACGTGCACGGTCAGCCCCCGATGGCCGACATCGGCCGGCTCGGTTGCAGGAATCCCGGATCGTTCACGCCGTGTCCGGCCGACTTGGCCCAGGTGTTGCCACGCCAGCGACGGGCGAGCGCGTCGTCGAGGTCGTGGCCGGTCAGCCCTCCGCGCACGATCTCGCGGAGGTCGGTCTCACCCTGCGCGAACAGACAATTGCGTAGCGCGCCGTCGGCGGTCAACCGGGTGCGGTCACAGTCACCGCAGAACGGCCGCGTGACCGACGCGATCACCCCGATGCGCGCCGGGGAACCGTCGACGTCGAAGCCGTCGACGAGCCAGGTGGCCGCGGGGGCGCTACCCCGCGGTCGGGGATCGGGGCGAAGCGAGAAGTGGGCTCTGAGCTTCGCGAGGATCTCATCGGCGGTCACCATCGACGCGCGGTCCCACCGATGATCAGCGTCGAGTGGCATTTGCTCGATGATGCGTAGCTGATATCCGTGGTCGAGGCAGAAGTGAGCCAGCTGGGGCAGCCTCGTGAGGTCGTCGTGATCGGCAAGCACCGCGTTGACCTTCACCGAGCTGAGCCCGGACGACCGGGCAGCGGCGAGGCCGGCGAGTACATCGTGCAGCCGGTCGCGTCGTGTGATCTCGGCGAACCGCGTCGCATCCACCGTGTCCAGCGAGATATTCACCCGATCCAGCCCCGCCGCCACCAGGCCATCGATCCGGCGGGCCAGACCGAGCCCGTTGGTGGTCATCGCGATCTCGGGACGCTCTGGGCGCGCCGACATCGCTGAGATCAGATCCTCGAGGTCGCGGCGCAGCAACGGTTCGCCACCGGTGAACCGGATCGATCGGATGCCGAGATCCCGGACCCCGACCGTCATCACCCGGATCAGTTCGTCGGTGCGCAGGACCTCGTCGGTCGGCAGCCAGTCGAGACCCTCGGCGGGCATGCAGTAGGTACAGCGCAGGTTGCAGCGGTCGGTCACCGACACGCGTAGGTCGGTAGCCACCCGGCCGAAGCGGTCGCGCAGCGGGCCAGTGGTGGGCGCATCGGTGGGCTCCACCCGATCCGACGGGGTGGTGGGGAGCCCGAGTCCGACGATGGTCATCGGCCGTCCCGAAGTGCTTCCAGGGAGCGGAAGGTGCTGGCGTGGAAGACCAGGGGCTCCACGCCGGGGTCGAAGCGCAGCGCCTCGATACGCAGCAACACCAGGGTGTGGTCGCCGGCGGGGATCTCGTTGAACAACGAGCAGGACAGGCTGGCCGCCGCGTCCGGGATGAAGACCGCGCCGTCGTCCGTGCGGATCGGGGCGATGCCGTCGAACCGGGATTCCGCCGGCCCGGCGAGCTGCCGGCAGAGGTCGGACTGGTCCCGGGCGAACACGCTGACCCCGATGGCCGGCGCGGTGCGCAATCGCGGCCACGTGGTGGACGTGTTCTGCACACACAGCGACACCAGCGGCGGTTCGAGGGAGACGGTGGTGAACGCGCTCGCGGCCATCCCGGCCGGAGCGGCGGTACCGTTCTCGTCGGGGAGCCGGCAGGCCACCGCGACCACTCCGGACGGGAAGCAGCCGTAGGCCTGGCGGAGCGTGTCCGAATCGGCGGCCGGACGAAGATCGTCGGCGACGGGCATCACGGAGTCGACCCTCACCGCGCCCTCCGTCCCGATCGCAGCGCGAACGCGATGCCCAGGATGAATCCGACAGGGGCACACATCGTCAGCAGATACACGAAGGTCGGCGCCGTGTCGCCGTCGGTGACCAGCGGCGTCACGAACAACGCGACGATCGCGGCGAGCCCGATCGCGAAGACGACCCCGGCCGCCTGCAGGAGGCGGGGAGTGGAGTGACTCTGCATGTCCTCCACGGTAGAACACCGCGCCGTCTGGTGGCGGCGTGCGTCGAGAAGCCGGCTCGGCTCGGCCGGTCGTGGGTATTCCATGTGACCGTGGGGCCGGCCGTTGGCTAGACTGTGCCTCATTGGCGCCTCTGCTCATCTGATGGAGGGCCGGCCCGGGTTCGGGACGGCTGCTGGGTCAGGTGAGGGGCGCTTTTGTCATGACACGTCCGAAAACGCAGATGAGGGTGAGCGCAGTGCCGACCGGCAAGGTGAAGTGGTACGACGCGGAGAAGGGCTTCGGCTTCCTGTCGCAAGAGAGCGGCGAGGACGTCTACGTCCGTTCGTCCGCGCTTCCGGAGGGCGTGGAGACGCTCAAGCCCGGGCAGCGCGTCGAATTCGGGATGGCCGCCGGCCGCCGCGGACCGCAGGCGCTCAAGGTGGCTGTGCTCGATCCCGCACCCAGCGTCGCGAAGAACACCCGCGAGGCGGCCCGCAAGGACGCCAAACGGCACACCCCCGATGAACTGCACGGCATGGTGGCGGATCTGATCACCTTGCTCGAAGGTGCGGTGCAGCCGGAACTGCGCAAGGGCAAGTACCCCGACCGCAAGACCTCCCAGCGGATCTCCGAGGTGGTTCGCGCGGTCACCCGCGAGCTGGAGCACTGAGCGCCGCGCCGCTGCCCGGCAACTGCATGCCCTCCGGAGAGGTGTCCGCGGCGAGATAGCCGCGCATGCTGACGGTGTCGTCGCCGGCGGAGACGACCGACGGCAGCTGCACCTCGATCGCGATCAGGATCCGGTCCGGGGTGGAGTGCAGCACCGTGGTGTAGGTGGAATTGGACCGCATCGGCACGATCGTGCCGTCGGGCCCGCTCGGGGTGAGATACTGCACGACCAGGTTCCACGGCCATTCGGCGATGTCCTGAGACACCGACAACATCATCGATTCGCCGACCGGCACCGGCACCCGGGCCACGTCGATCGCGGTGGGGTCTTCTGGTTCGCAGTTGCGCAGGAACACATCACACATCCGGGTCGGCTCCACGCGCACCAGGCGATCACCCACCGCGAGCTGCAGATACGGATCTTCGTCGGGGTGATCGCCCGACCAGGTGTCCTTGGTGAGAACCGCGACGGCCCCGCCGACGATCACGACGAACGCGACGACCACCGCCGCGATGATGGCCATGACCTTCTTGTCTGCACTGCTGAGATTCACCGTCTAGTGCCGTCCTGTGTGGTGGGGTTTGGTCGGAGGGGTTGTCCGGCCGGGGTCGAGATCGGGCCGGCGAGGATCGTGAGGTGCCCGGTGCGCGCGGGTCGGTGCCGTCGAGGGCGAGCCGTGGCTGCCCCGGCGCCACGGCCGGTCTGGGTCGCCGATCGCGGCGAAGGCCACCGTCGGTTCGGCGTAGTCGGGTCGACGTCCGCCGATGCCGGGGATCAGCGAGGAACCGCGATTGGTCAGCACCGTCTGCACCAGACCTATGCCCAGGAGTACGGCCACCACGGTGAACCCGATCCACAGCGTGGTCGGCAACACCACGCCGAGCGTCGCGCCGAAGACCCAGCCCAACTGCAGCACCGTCTCCGACCGACCGAACGCGGATGCGCGCGATTCGTCGGGGAGGTCGTCCTGGATCGACGAGTCCAAGCACACCTTGCCAATGGCGCTGGTCCCCGAGGCGACGAACGCCGCGACCGTCGCGATCACGATGCTGCCGAAGATGGCGGCGAGTACCGCCGCGACGAAACAGGCTGCGGTGCACCAGACCACAATGGTCGGTGGGTTCTTCAGCTCCAGTCGGGTGCCGAGACCGTTGCCCAGCATGTTGCCCACCGCGGCCGCCGCGCCCACCGCACCCAACAGCACCAACTGGGTCCAGTCGGAGTGCACATCCTGTTGGGCCTTGGCGTAGAACGCGATGTAGAGCGTCAGGAAGCCGGTGAGAATGCGGATGGTCGCGTTACCCCACAGGCCGGCGACCACCTTGCGTCCCAACGGTTGCCGCATCTTCTGGGCGAGTTCGTTGGCCGTCTCCCGCGCACCGCGTAATCCGCCGGCTCCGCCGGAATCGTGTTCGGGGGCCCGCGACATCGCCGGCTCGCCGTGGTAGGTCAGCGTGGTGGGGATCTCACCCTCGGTGACCTCCACCCAGGACGGGATACGCATGCACAGCCACGCGCCGACCGCCGCGATGATGGCCAACCACACCATGGCGCCGGGGATGTGGAACGGCAGCACCTTGCCCAGCAACAGTTCGAAGACCGCAGCGACGGCCCCGCCGACCAGCGTCCCGCCGATCAGACCGAATGTGGTGAGCCGGGAGTTCACCCGGGGCAGATCGATCGACGGCGGCACCACTCTGGGGGTGACGGCCGACTTCAGCACACCAAACGATTTCGACAACACCAACAAACCCAGCGCGCACGGATAGAGCACCCACGGGTCGTACTGCAACTGCTGCGTAGCGCTGTCCCACGACGAATTCGCCATGATCAGCAACGCGAGCACCGCGCGCAAACCGAACGTGGTGGCCATGGCGATGCGTCTACCGTGCTGCAGCCGGTCCAGCAACGGCCCGATGAGTGGGGCGATCAATGCGAACGGCGCGATCGTCAGCGCCAGATACAGCCCGACATTGGTCTTCGACTCCCCGGTCGCCGCGGCGAAGAACAGCGTGTTGGCCAGGGCGACCGCCATCGCCGCGTCGACGGCGAAGTTCGCGATGACGGGCAGCGTGAGTGCCGTCATCCCGGATCGATCGGCGCCGTCGGCGGTGGCCGCCTGATAGATCTTGCCGACACCGCGCCCGGTCAGCTCGCGGCTGCGCATCGCCGCAACCCGGGCCACGGTCAGTTTCTTGGGCATCCGCGGGTCGGTGGACGCCGTCGACGGCATCGCCCGTGTGCGCTCGGCGCCCGCGGCGGCGGGGTGCCCGTCGTCGAGCGGAGGTAGATGCGGGTTGTGGGTTCGGGGCGGGAGGTACGCATGATCGTTGGGCCCCCGCGCAGCACCGCGGCCGGTCGCACGTCCGGAACGGCCGTCGTCGGCGGGGTAGTTCGCCGTACCCGGATGCTGTCGTGGACTGCGCCGATCGTGGCCGTTGCCCGCAAAGCCGTCGCGACCCTGGTAGCGGGTCGGGTCACCGTCGTCCCGGCGGGGGGAGTGGGGACTGGGTCGGTTCACACCGACAATTGTTCCTCATCGTGGCCGTCGAGTCGCGGATGGTCGCCACCAGCGAGGCGGGTCCGTGCCGCGAGCGCGGGTTCGTGTTGCACACTGGAGGGGTGACTCTTGTATTCGACGGTGACCGGCTGCTCGCCGCCGCCGACGTGGCGCGCGCCGCGCTCGTCGAGGATGGCCAGCAACCGGGACGGCACCTGGAGAGCACCCCGGAGGGGGAGTGGGCGGTCGCCCACTATTTCGAGGCGGACCTGCCCGGCTACCGCGGGTGGCAGTGGTGCGTCGTGGTGGCCGGTGCGCCCGGCCACGACGAGATCACCGTGAGCGAGATCGTCCTGCTGCCCGGCGAGGGGTCGCTGCTGGCGCCGAACTGGGTGCCGTGGAACGAGCGGATCGCCGCGGGTGATCTGACGCCTGGCGACGTGCTGGCCGCAGAACCCGACGACCACCGACTGGTCCCCAATCAGATCGACACCGCCGACGAGTTCCGGTTCGACGACGACAGCACCGATCCCGACGACATCGGGCAGATCGCGGGCGAGATCGGACTGGGTCGCCGGCGACTGCTCAGCCCGGAGGGCCGCGACGAGGCGGCACAACGATGGCACGACGGAGATTTCGGTCCGCACAGTGACATGGCCGCCGCGGCGCAGTTCAACTGCGCGACGTGCGGGTTCTATCTGCCGATCGCGGGCGCGCTTCGACCGGCATTCGGTGTCTGCGCCAACGAGTACTCGGCCGATGGACAGGTGGTCGCCGCCGACTACGGGTGCGGCGCCCACTCCGATGTCGCGGCCCCGCGAGGCCAGGGATCACCCGCCTACGATGCGTTCGACGACGGCGTCCTGGAGATCGTGCACGTGACGGCGGCAGACGCCGGCGGGGAAGCAACCTCCTGACCGAGGGTGCCCGGGCCGACCGGTTCGGCCTGGACGAGATGCGATCCGCCGTCGTATCGGCGTGGCGGTCATCGGCCACCCGGTACGTCGAGGACGCCACCACCGAAGACGATCTCGTCACCGTCGGCTACCGCGACCGGCTGTTCACCGAACTCGTCGCCAATGCGGCCGATGCGGCGATGACCGCCGACGTTGCCGGTCAGGTCCGGATCTGGTCATCGGACGAACGCACGGTCCATGTCGCCAACACCGGGGCCCCGGTTTCGGATGATGGCGTGCGTTCGCTGCTGTCCCTGCGCGTCTCGGCGAAGGTCGCGGGTGCGCAGAGCGTGGGGCGCTACGGCGTCGGGTTCACGGCAACCGCGGCTGTCGCCGATCGCGTCGAGGTGCGTTCGACCACCGGGTCTTTCGTGTTCGACCGCGCTCGCACCGCGCAGGTCCTCGCCGACGAACGCGTCGCGACCGGTTCGCGGCGGCCGCCCCTGTTGCGGCTGGCGTGGCCCGTCGACGAGCCACCCGCCCCCGGGATGGACACCGAGATCGTCCTGTACCTCAGCGACGGCAATTCCGCTGCGGACCTGGTGGGGGCCGCGCGTGCGCAGGCCGCCGATCTGCTGTTGGAACTGCCCGGGCTAGCTCAGATCACCGTCGGCGACACCGCCTTCACGATCGAGATGGCGCCGACCCCACCCTCGACGCCTGAGGAGCGAGGCGCCAGTCGAGCGTCACGAAGGGCCGCAACGCAACACATCACCATCACCATCACGTCACCTCGCCGAACGCGCGTCCATCACTGGTTGCAGACCGGCCTGCACACCCGATGGCTGGTCGAGATCGATGACGCAGGCGCGCTCGCCGAGACGCCCTCGGCCCTCACCGAAAACGTGCTGCGCGCACCGACTCCCACCGACATCGAACTGACCTTGCCCGCCGCGGCCATCACCGGCCTACACCTCACGCCGGACCGGCGCCACCTTCACCCCGACGCCGACATCGCCACGGCTGCACACGGTTACGCCGACCTGATGCGGGCACTGCCGGCATCGGTCCGCCCGTCACTCATCCCGGTGCCCGCGCATTCACGCAACCGCGACGATGCCGCGCTGAGCGCGGCGGTGCTCGCGGACCTCGCCGATGAGGCCTGGTTACCCGGGGCGGCGGGCGACGAGCTGGTGCCCGGCAGATCGGTGGTCTTCGGTGACCTCACCGCAGACCTTGCCGAGGTGCTCGCGCCGCTGATGGGCGACCTGGCCCATCCCGACGTTTCGGAGCGTCGCCACCTGGCTCGCCTGCGCAGTGTCGGGGTGACCGAGATCGGACTCGCCGACCTCGCCGAACGACTCACCGGCACACAACGATCCTCGACGTGGTGGCGCGATCTCTATGCGGCGCTGTCGCCGCTGGTCACGACCGCCGCCGATGCGGAGGAACTCGGTGCGCTGCCGATCCCACGCTCCGACGGACGGGTGTCGGTCGGTGCCCGCGGGCTGTTCCTCGCCGACGGCATCGACACCCCGCTGCGTTGGGTTCCGACCGTCGACGCACAGGCACGTCACCCGCTGCTCGAACGGTTGGGCGCAACCACGTTGACGGTGAGCGACGCCCTGGCTGATCCTGCCTTGCGGCAACTGATCGACCACGGCGACGACGACGAGTTGGCCGTGGTGGCCGGGGAGGTGTTGGCCCTGCTCGCCGCCGATCCGCCCGGATCGGTGCCGGAGTGGCTTGCTGCGCTGCCCTTGCCAGATCAGCATGGCGAACTGCGGGCCGCCGACGAACTGCTGCTACCCGGGAGTCCGCTGGCCGCCGTCCTCGTCGACGACGCACCGTTCGGCAGGGTCGCCGACGATCTCGTGGATCGGGTGGGTGTCGAACCGCTGCGCGCACTCGGTGTGGGGTGGGGGTTTCTGACCGTCGTCGACGAGCTGCCGGTGGGCCCCGATCACGATCTCCCCGACGAAGACCAGTGGTGGGAGACCCTCGTGGATCCGCCGGAAACCCTCGCGGCTGTACGTGATCTGGACCTGATCGACGACGACCGCTGGCCACAGGCGCTGACGCTCCTGGCCACCGACCGGCGCACCGCGCCGCTGCTCGCCGACCGGCACGGATACACCGCGTGGTGGCTACGACAGCATGCCGTCATCGACGGCCATCCGCTCGGCTGGTACCGGGCGCCATCCGACACATCGATGAGCGGGGTGCGAGACGTACTGCACCATCCGCACGCCGACGAACTCGCGGCCGCCCTCGGCGGCGACGTCATCGAATCCGACGCCGACGCCGACACCGTCCTCGCGCATCTGGGTGAGGCGGCGCGCGAGATAGAGTCCGGCGTCGCCGCCGCGGTGCACGCGAATCTGGTGATCGCCGCCCGCCGCGGGGTCATCGATCCGACCGAACTCGCGGTACCCGAACGAGTTCGGTCGGCGTCCGGCCACGCCGTGGCGTCGGCCGTGGTGCTCGACCGACCGTGGTTGACACAGGTGCTCGGTCCGGACGAGATCGTGCTGGCCGGCGTGGCGACCGACCCCGATGACGCGGCCGTGCTGGCTGAGATCCTCGATCTGCCCACGGCAGGTGATGAGGTGCGGGGCGAGGTGCTGGATGAGGGAACGCCGGCCACCTGGGCGTGCGCCGAGGCGACACTGTCCGCCGCGACCTGGGGTCACGCCCTGGCCCGCGCAGACATCCGGTTACACGACGAACTCTGGGTTCGGGTGCACCGCAACGGGGAGCGGAGTGACCAGCGGGTCAGGTGGTGGATCGACGAGGGCGGGATCACTCATCTGCCGCGGCTATCCCGACCGTGAGGATCGACGCCAGCTGACGGTACGCCGACGCGTCGTCGAGCCCGGTGGTCGCTGCGACCTCGCGGCGCTGGATACGGCTCATCATCGAGGCCGCCATGTCGGCGGCGAAGGCGGCGTCCACATCGCGGAACTCCCCGGCGGCGACACCCTCGCTGATCAGTCCCTGCACGCGCAGCGCGGCGGCGGCCGTGTTGCGTTCGTACAGTTCGCGAGTCGGTCCGAAGGCATGCAGGTCCGTCATGAACGCTTCCGATGCCGGGGCCAAGGCGTCGCCGACCGCGACCAGGTAGGTGATCACCCGGTCCCGGGCGGTCACCGCACCGGCCACCGCCGACTCCACCTGTGTGGTGGCGGTGCGGAAGAACTGCGTCACTGTGGCGACGACCAACTGCTCCTTGCTGCCGGCCAGGGTGTAGAGGGTCGACTTGGAACATCGTAGGCGTGTGGCGAGATCCGCGACGCCCAGCTGCGCGAATCCCTCGGCCAGCAGCAGGGTCAGCAACCGATTGAACAGATCGTCGCGGCGCCGGGTGCCGAAGCCGATGGTGTCGTCCACGTCAGAAATAGTACTATCTGGAGTACTGTAGTACTGGTTTCGTTCCCCCGGAGGTCGTGTCATGCCCGTTGATCGTTTGCTGCCCAGTGATGAAGCGCATGACCTCATCGCCCTGACCAGGGATTTCGCCGACAAGCGGCTTGCGACGATCGTGGACGACCACGAGAAGCAGGAGAAGTACCCCGAGGGCTTGTTCGCCGAGATGGGGGAGGCCGGATTGCTCGGTCTGCCATATCCGGTGGAGTGGGACGGTGGTGGCCAGCCCTACGAGGTCTACCTGCAGGTTCTCGAAGAGCTCGGGGCGCGATGGGCCGCGGTGGCGGTCGCGGTGAGCGTGCACGGGTTGGCCTGCCACCCGCTGTTCCACTACGGCACCGATGAGCAGAAGCAGCGGTGGCTGCCGGACCTGCTCAACGGCAGACTCGTCGGCGCGTACAGTCTCTCGGAACCGCAGGCCGGTTCCGACGCCGCCGCCCTGGCGTGTAAAGCCGAACCCGTCGACGGTGGGTATCGGGTGAACGGGGCAAAGGCGTGGATCACGCACGGCGGAATCGCCGATGTCTACAACCTCTTCGCCCGCACCGGTGAGGGATCCAAAGGGATCAGCTGCTTTCTCGTCGCACGCGATACCGAGGGACTCGGCTTCGGCAAACCCGAGGAAAAAATGGGCCTGCACGCCGTGCCCACCACCTCGGCCACCTACGACGATGCGCTGGTGACTGCGGATCGTCGGCTCGGCGCGGAAGGGGAGGGTCTGCCGATCGCGTTCTCCGCGTTGGACTCCGGACGCCTGGGCATCGCGGCGGTGGCCACCGGTCTGGCACAGTCCGCGCTCGACGCGGCGGTCGAGTACGCCGGAGAGCGAACGGCTTTCGGTCGAAAGATCATCGACCACCAGGGTCTCGGGTTCGTGCTCGCCGACATGGCGGCGGCGGTGGATTCGGCCCGTGCCACCTATCTCGACGCGGCGCGGCGACGCGACGCCGGCCGTCCGTATTCGCGTGCCGCCGCGACCGCCAAGCTCGTCGCCACCGATGCCGCGATGAAGGTCACCACCGACGCCGTGCAGGTGTTCGGCGGCTACGGCTACACCCGGGACTTCCGGGTGGAGCGATTCATGCGGGAGGCCAAGATCACGCAGATCTTCGAGGGCACCAACCAGATTCAACGTCTGGTGATCGCACGCTCGCTGGCCTCCCGCTGAACCGGTCATCTCAGCGGGTCGCATCCGGGTCGTAGCGGAAGGCGCGCCGGTCGGCGGCGGTGAAGCGCCGTAGACACAGCCGAGCGATGAGCCATACCGGCTTCGGTACGTGCGTCCGCACCGACCGGAGATCCCCGCCGTCGAGCCCCTTGATCGCCCATGGGGCCACCCGAAACAAGTCGGTCAGCGACGAGTCTTCACCGAACTTGGCCTCGAGGTCGGTCCATTCCTGGGGCGACAGGTGACGCTGCACCAGCGCCAGCGCGTCCGTTTCCTCATGCGCGAGGTGGGCGATGAGACGATCGTGGGTGCGCCGCAGCGTGTCCGCGAGTTCGAGTCGGGCTGCGTCGTCGGCACCGGCCGCCAGGCGGGCGAAGCCGGCGTCGCCGGCAGCCAACAGCGGATCGATCACGCCGTGTTCTGCCTCCATCTCGGCAAGGGTCTGCTGTTCGGCCGCCGAGCTGCGCGACTCCAGAAGCGGCCAGAGCCACTGATCCTCACCGGTGTGGTGATGGTGCAGGGTGTCGCGGAACAGCGCCCAGCGTTTGTGCAGCGCCTGCCAGGTGGCGTGATCGTCGACGGGTGTGCGGGGCGCGGTTCGGGCGAACTGGTAGAGGTCGCGCCGAAAGGCGTAGTGCATCAAGTACATCATGAACGGGTCGTTCGGTCCGTCCGGGGCGGCGGCCTGTCCGGGCAGTACGACCTGGGTCGGATTGTCGGAACCGGCGAGTTGAGCGGTCATCGGAATGTCCTTTCTTGGTGATGAGCTGAGGGTGCGACACATCGCTTGGGCCACAGTTGTGGTCGGCTTGGCCGACACGATCGAAGGCGCCGCAGGAGGCGTTCAGGTGCGGGTGAGTTGGGGCGTTGCCGCTGACCCGGGTGCCGGGGTCGGGTCGTCGTCGAGCTCGACGTCGATGCGGGGCAGGATGTGGTCCAGCCACGCCGGCAGCCACCAGTTGAACCTGCCGAGCAAACTCATCGTCGCGGGCACCAGTACCATCCGGATCACCGTGGCGTCCAACAGGACCGCCACCGCCATCCCGAGTCCGAGCATCTTGAGCACGATGTCGGTCTCGGTGGCGAAGCTGATGAAGACGGCGACCATGATCGCCGCGGCGGTGGTGATGACCCGACCGGTCTTCGCGAGGCCGGCGATGACCGCTGCGCGGGCGTCGCCGGTGGCCAGCCACTCCTCCCGAATGCGCGACAGCAGAAACACCTCATAGTCCATCGACAAGCCGAACAGGACGGCGAAGATCAGTATCGGTACCCAACTGGACACGGCCACCGGATGATCCACCCCCAGCAGCGACAGGCCCCAACCCCACTGGAAGACCATGGTGATCACTCCGTAGGCGGCGGCCACCGACAACAGGTTCATCAGCGCTGCCTTCACCGGGACCACGACTGACCGGAACAGCACGGTCAGCAGCACCACGGATGCGGCGACGACGAATCCGATCACCACCCACAGGCGTTGCTGCAGCAGAGTGGAGATGTCGTCGAGGTACGCCGTATAGCCGGTCAGGATCGCACCCGCGGGCAGGCTCGAACGGATGTCGTCGAGCACGTCGACGGTCGCTGCGTCGGCGGGGTCGTGGGCGATGGTGACATTGATGATGTCGAGGGCGCCATCGGGTGATGCAGTGGTGGGGGCGACCGCGGTCACACCGTCGACGCGTTCGAGCGACGCGCGCGTGGCGGCCAACTGTGCCGGGGTGACCTCATCGGTGGGCGCGACGATCACCACGTCGGCGTTCGCGCCGGCACCATATTCGGTGGCGAGAAGATCGTGCGCCTTGCGCGTGGTCAACTCGCTCGACTGCGCTCCGGAATCCTGCGGCCAGGTGCGCATCGACATCGCGGGCGCGGCCAGTGCGAGCATCAGGGTCAGCGCGATCAGCACCGCGGCCACCGGCCGCGACCCGACGCGCGCGGCCCAGCGGGCGGTCAGCGGCGGACGTGTCGCGATGGCGTCGTCTACCGGCTCCGTCGACAGCGACCGTGTCTTGCGCGGCACGATGCGTCGCCCGGCCAACCGACACAGGGCCGGTACCAGCACCAGGGTTGCGATCAGCATCGCGATCACGGCGATCGCCGTCGCGAACCCGAACGACGAGTACGTCGGCAGTCCCGCCAGCGGCAGCCCCATCAGCGAGACCAGCACCGTCGTGGCGGCGAACACCGCCGAGCGACCCGCGGTGGCCACCGACCGGGCCGCGGCCTCGATCGGATCGTGGCCACGACGCAAGAACTCCACGTGCCGGCTGACCACCAGCAGCGCGTAGTCGATGCCGACACCCAGGCCGACCATGCTGGCCACCATCGGGGCGGTGGGACTGACGTCGATGGCGGCGGCGAGCACCAGCACACCAGCCGACCCGGCTACCAGGCCGGCGATCGCGGAGAGGATCGGCAGACCGGCCGCGACCACCGAACCGAAAGCGAACACCATGATCAGCAGCGCCAGGGTGATGCCGATGATCTCGGCATGACCCTTGATGGGTGCGGCCGCGGTCTCGGGCAACGAGCCGTTCATCTCCACCTGCACGCCGGCCGCCCGGGTTGGCTCGATGGCGTCGTCGAGGGCGCTCGCGTCCCCCATCAGGTCGGGATCGGTCTCGGGAACGTCGTAGCCCACCGAGATGATCGCGGTGTCACCGTCGGCGCTGAGCCGAGGTTCAGTGACCGTCGCGACGTGCGGCATACGTCCGAGCCGTTCGCGTAATTCGGTGGTGGTGGACGAGGACAGGGCGCCGGCATCGGAATGGACGACGACATGTGCGAAGGCGTTGCCGGCACCGGGGACATGCTCGCGCAGGAGTTCGATACCGCTGTGCGATGGCGTTCCGGTGACGTCCCAGTTCTCCTGGGTCTGACCGCCGAGGCCCGATGAGGCACCCAGCAGCACGGCGAGGCCGATCACGAAACCGAGGAGAGCGCGGACCGGGTGGGCGGCGCACGCCCGGCCCAACCGGTAGAGGGGGGTGGTCTGCATGGGTCTTCCTTTGTGAGTGCTCGGTCTTGTGCACGGATTCCGCGGTGACACGAGCGAGCAGGTCGGTGGACATCATTAGGGTGGGAGGCATGACTTGTGGACCGCTTGGGCCCGACTTGAGCCGCGGCCCAACTGTCGGCAGATGGGTGCTGAGCTGGTGATTCTCGACGCCAACCCGATCGACCGCGCTATCACCGACGCCGTTGTCGACGCGCGAAACCCGTTCGCCACCGATCTCGCGTTGGTCGTCACCGCATTCGGCAGCACGGTGGTGCTCGCGCTGGTGATGATCGCCGCGTCGGTCGGGCTGGTATCGCGGGGCCATCGGCCGGAGGCGCTGCTGGTCGCCGCGGGCTCGGTCGGCGGCTACGCGCTCATGGTGGGCATCAAACACCTCGTCGCCCGGCCACGTCCGCCGGTGGCGGACCGTCTGCTGACCATCGACACCTTCTCGTTCCCCTCGGGGCACGCGATGACCAGCATGGTGGTGTTCGGGCTGCTCGCCGTCGCCGCGCATCGCTGCAGCCCCTGGGTGCGGGCGCACCCGCTGGTGCTGGTCATTGCCCCGCTCGCCTCGGTCGCCATCGGCTGTACCCGGGTGTATCTGGGGGTGCACTGGACCACCGATGTGCTCGCGGGGTGGGTGCTGGGCGCCCTGTGGGTCATGTTGTGTGCGTGGCTTTCTCGACGCTGGAGTCAGCGACGTCAATGGCATCGTCGAATTTGGCCGCGTACGGCGAGGCCGGCGCGTTAACGTCGGGGGCGTGGTCGTGGCCCGTGTCGTCACGACCGGCCGAACTCGGCGAAGGCCGAGACTCGGGTCGGGGAGCGTTCGCTACGGTTGGCCGATGGTGACGGGATGCGGCTCGAACCGAGGAACACCGATGAGGAGGCGACAGTGAGCAGTCAGGTGGCCGGCGCGCGCGACGTGCGTGCCGAGGATGCGTTCGACGTCGAGGTGGTGGCCGAGTGGCTGCGCGAGCACGCCGTCGATTCGTCCGGCCTCGATGCGGTGCCGGCGGTCAAACAGTTCTCCGGCGGGGCGTCGAACCTGACCTATCTGCTGACCTACCCCACTCGCGAGGTGATCCTGCGTCGGGCGCCGGGCGGCACCAAGGCCAAGGGCGCCCACGACATGGGTCGGGAGTTCCGGATTCAGTCGAAGCTGTCGACGGTGTTGCCCTATATCGCCCCGATGATCGCGTTCTGCGACGATCCCGGGGTCCTCGGGTCCGACTTCTACGCGATGGGCAAGATCGACGGCGTCATCGCGGGCAAGGAGTTCCCGCCCGAGGTGGCCCTCTCGCCGGAGCAGGCCCGCGCGCTGTGCTTCGCCTTCATCGACGTGCTGGTGGAACTGCACTCGGTGGACCCGGAGAAGGCCGGTCTGGCTGATCTGGGCAAGGGCTACGGGTATGTGCGCCGGCAGGTGGACGGGTGGTCGGCGCGTTTCCGCAACGCCCGAACCGACGACGTACCCGACTACGAGGCCGTGATGGCGTGGCTGGCTGACAACCAGCCCGAGGACATCGCCAACTGCGTGATCCACAACGATTTCAAGCTCGACAACGTGGTGCTGTCCAACGACGACCCCACCCGGGTGGTCGGCATCCTGGACTGGGAGATGGCCACGCTCGGCGATCCGTTGATGGACGTCGCCGGGTCGCTCGCGTACTGGGTACAAGCCGACGACGACGACGCGACGCAGGCGATGCGCCGTGTGCCCACCAATCTTCCGGGCATGATCACCCGGGCCGAGTTCGTCGAACGCTATTGCGACCGTATGGGTTTCGACATGACACCGGAGAAATGGCGGTGGTATGAGGCGTTCGGGCATTTCCGGCTCGCGGTGATCGCGCAACAGATCTACTACCGCTACTACCACGGGCAGACCACCAACGAGCGCTTCGGTGCGCTCGGACTCGCGGTGGGCATGGTGGAGGGACGGCTCAACGAGCTCATCGCCGGCTCCTGAGTCGTCGAATTCTGATTGGGGCTCGACGGGTTCGTCGACGAGCGTCGTTGCTCTCATGGCCCATGAGTCGTATGTTCAGGTTTCATATATGAAACACGACACGGAATCGGGGGCTGTATGAGTGGCACGCAGATCATGTGGACGGTGATCGGGGTGATCGTCGCGCTGGGTGTCATCGCGCTGGTCGGTTTGGCGATCCTGTATGCGCTGGCCAAACGACCCGACCGTTTCCGGGTGAAGGCGATCGCCCTCGACGACGTCGACAACTACCTCGCAAAACGCGCGTCGTTGGCCGTCACGGTCAAGGAGACGACGCCGTTGTCGCGCCGCGAGGTGTGGGACCGCGTCGCCGAGTCCGCGTACCTGAGCAATCTCCCGCTGGTACGCGGACCGCACTGGATGGAGCTCGGCCGCACGGCCGACGCGTCATTCCCCGTGCGGTCCGGGGAGCGACGGTCGATGTCAGGCACGTTCCTGGCAGTGTGCGAGCAGGTCATCGAGGTCGACGAGCGCGAACGTCTCACCCTCACGGGAACCGGCGTCTCGGTGCCGCTCGCAGTGAAGGGCTTCGTCGAGCGTTTCACCATCACTGACGGGGACCGGTCGGGCACCGTCGTCGTCACCTGGGAGATCGCCGGGTCGCCGCGATGGATCGGCTTCCTCCCGTGGCGTTGGACTGCTCCTCTGCTTCGCCCACTCCTCGGCGTTCTACTTCGGCACATACTGCGCCTCACCCCGTTCCGGCGCTCCGACGTTCGGGACGGAACGGCGGCGTGACCCAGATCGCGCTGGTCACCTACCCGGGATTTACCGCGCTCGACCTGATCGGCCCGTACGAGGTCTTGCGCATGCTCCCCGACGCCGACATCCGGTTCGTCTGGCACGAGACCGGGCCGGTCACCACCGATTCCGGGGTCCTGGTGATCGGTGCCACCCACGCGTTTCGTGAGACGCCGCGTCCGGACATCGTGGTGGTCCCCGGCGGCAGCACGTCGGTGATGATCCATGCCGATGATCCCGAGTTGCGCCGGTGGCTGCGGGCCGTCGATGAGTACACCACCTGGACCGCGTCGGTGTGTGCAGGGTCGGTCATCCTCGGTGCCGCGGGGCTGTTGCGCGACCGACGCGCGACATCGCATTGGCAGGCCGTGCAGGCTCTGCGCGCTTTCGGCGCGACGCCCAGCGCCGACGAACGCATCGTCGAAGACGGTGACATCGTCACTGCGGCCGGGGTTTCCGCGGGCATCGATCTTGCCCTGTGGATCGCCGAGCGGATCGCGGGTTCCGAACGGGCCAAGGCCATCGCGCTCGCGATCGAGTACGACCCACAGCCGCCGTTCCACTCGGGCAACGTGGCCAACGCATCGGCTGGGACAATCGCTCGCGCGAACGCGATCCTGGCGCGTGACTCGATCACTCTGCCGCACATGTCATCGGGAATAAAGGTGATGTGGCGGGCCGCGATTCGACAGGCGCGCGTGGGTCGGCGACGCCGTCGGCCCGTGTTGCCGACCCGGTGATCGGCTGGCCTCGTCTCAGGGTCTCGAGGGGGGTCACGCGTCGGCGGTGTCGCGCCGTTCGATGAGAAACGACCCGATCTGCGCGGCGACCTCGGCCGGCCGGTCCAGCATCGACAAGACGTAGGCATCATCGATTTCCGCATACCGGCAGCGAGGAATGAGTTCGGCGAGTCGGTGACCGTGCTCGGGCGGCATCACTCGATTGTCGGGCGACCACAACACCAACGCCGGTCCGTCGAAGCCCGACAAGGCCTCGGTGTCACGGACAAGCTCGCGCTTGTCGAATGTCGACGCCGCATACTTCTCCAGGTCGCGGCGCACGCCGGGGATCGTCAGCGACGGTTCGGTCCATCGGCGCACGAGGTCGTCGGACAGGTCGCGTCGAACCATCCAGCCGAAGAGTAGTGGTGTCCGTCGAAGGAATCCGATCCGCAGCTGGCGGGCGGCGAGGGTGATGCCGCCCGGCAGGTGGGAGGCGAGAGTCGCCATCCGCCCCGGCAGTCCCGGCGGAAAGTTGTCGAACGCCTCGCACGGGAGAATGACGATGGCGCCGACACGCTCGTCGCGGCCGATCGCAGTGAGAAACAGTCCGCCTCCCCAATCCGCGTGGACGAGCGTCGCGTCGCGCAGGTCGAGGGCGTCGAGGAAATCGGCGAGGAGATGCGCCATCCCCATGAGCGTGAGGTCGGCGTCGGGAGCCATGGGTCGGCGGTGTCCACCGAGCGGCAGAACCGGACAGATGTAGCGAAATCCGTTCGGCAGCAGCGGCAACGTCGCGTCCCACAGCGACTCGTCCATGAACAGGCCGTGCAGCAGGACGACGGGCGGGCCGTCGCCGACCTCGATGTACTCGACCGGACCTGCTGTGAGATGCACCTGACCCATGATGATCCTCCCTCACTAGAACGGACGCTCTAGAATGATCACTCTAGAGCAACTATTCTAGAATGGCCAGATGCAGACGGATGAGCGGATCGCGGTGTCGATGGCGGAGCTACTGCGGCGGCAGGGGTACGCGGCGACAGGGATCAAGCAGGTCGTCGACGCGTCTGGGGCGCCGATCGGCTCGGTGTATCACCATTTCCCGGGCGGGAAGCGCGCCGTCGCGGCGACGGCTCTGCGGCAGTCGGGGGCCGCATACGGCGAGCTCGTCGCGTCGTTGCTGGCGCCGCACGAGGACATCGCCGACGGCATCGAGTTCGCTTTCGCGGCCGCGGCCGAGGACATCGAACAGACCGGCTGGGCCAACATGTGTCCGGTGGGCACGGTGGCCGGGGAAGTCGCCGACGTGGAACCGGAGTTGCGTCAGGTTGCTGCCGAAGTGTTCGATGCGTGGATCACCAACGGCGCTGCGTTGTTTCGTGCCCGCGGACTCGGCGATGACGACGCCCGCGCCTTGATCGTCGCGGTGATCGCGGCGCTCGAGGGGGCGTTCGTCATGGCACGGACCATGCGGTCGTCCGAGCCGTTGACCGCGGCGGGACGCGGTGTCGCGGCGTACGCACGCACGCTGCGATCGGTCGGGGTCAGATCCGGCTGAGGTACTCGCCGAGCTTCTCGGGAACCAGCAGCGCGGGCAGCGCGAAGCGCAGTTGTGCCGCGATGTAGGCGTCGAGTCCGTAATCGGGTGCGAAATGCCAATGTTTGAGCGCCCACCCGTGTGCCAGCATCATCAGGTCGAACACGGCGAGGTCGACGTCCACCGACGACATCAGGCCCTCATCGATGGCGGCGGTCGTTGCGTCGCGCATCGGTGCCGAGGTCTGCACCTCGAGTTCCTTGATGCGGTCGCGGCCGGCGGCATCGAGTGTGCGGCTCTCCCGATAGGTGAGCACGACGGCATCCCGGTTCTCGTCGACGATCGTCGTGTACTGGCGGAATCCGGCGATCAGCTGCATCACCGGGTCGTCGCCGGCGGTGTCCATGGCGGGTTGCAGCTGGTCGCGAAAGGCCTCGAGGATATCGACGATGGCGGCGAGCAGGATGTCTTCCTTGGACCCGAAGTATTTGTAGAACAGGCCCACGCTGACCTGGGCCTCGTCCGCGAGGGCCTGCATCGACATCTGGTGGAATCCGGTCCGACCCATCACCACGACCGCGGCGTCGAGCAGCTGACGGCGCCGCGACGATGCGCGCACTGCGCGCACCGCTTCGGCGACATCGACCGATGTGGTGGTTCCTGAGCTCCTCGTCACGGCTGTCATCGTCTCAAATGCCCAGATCCTTGGCGACGATGGACTTCATGATCTCGGTGGTCCCGCCGTAGATCGTTTGGATACGGGCATCGACAAAAGCCCTCGCCACCGGGTATTCGCGCATGTAACCGTATCCGCCATGTAACTGCAGGCAACGGTCGGCGACCCGCACCTGCAGCTCGGTGGCCCACCACTTGAGTTTCGCGGCGCGTGCCGCGCTCAGCGTGCCGGCGATGTGCTCGGCGATGCAGTCGTCGAGGAAGGTGCGGGCGATGTCGAGTTCGGTGGCGAGTTCGGCCAACATGAACTGGGTGTTCTGGAACGACGAGATCGGCGACCCGAAGGCGGTGCGTTCCTTCACGTAGTCGAGCGTGCGGGCGAACGTGCCTTCGGCGGCGGCGACCGCGCCGACCGCCAGGGACAGCCGTTCTTGGGGAAGGTTGTGCACGAGTTGGTAGAAGCCCTGGCCTTCCTCACCGAGGCGGTCGGATACCGGGACTCGCATGTCGGTGAAGGTCAGTTCGCTGGTGTCCTGGGCGTGTAACCCGATCTTGTCGAGCTTGCGTCCCCGCTGGAAGCCCGGAGTGTCGGCGTCGACGACGAGCAGGGTCAGGCCCTTGTGCTTGTCGGCCGAGGTTCGGGTGGCGACGACGAACAGATCGCCGTTGCGACCGTTGGAGATGAAGGTCTTCGAGCCGTTGACGACGTAGTGGTCGCCGTCGCGGACCGCGGTGGTCCGGATGCCGGTCAGGTCGCTGCCCGCACCCGGCTCGGTCATCGCGATACCCAGGACGGTGTCGCCGGAGACCACGCCGGGCAACCATCGGGCCCTCTGCTCGTCGTCGGTCATCTCGACGAGGTAAGGGAGAACGACATCGTTCTGCAGCGAGAAGGCGATGGCCTCCGCAGCCGCACCGGTGGTCGCGGTCTCCTCGATGACGATGGCGTGATAGCGGAAATCGTCGACACCCGGTCCGCCGAATCTCTCCGGCACCGGGAAGCCGAGCAGCCCGTTCTTGGCCGCCTCGGTGAACAGGCTGCGATCCCACAGTCCGGCATCTTCCCAGCTCTCGTGAGCCGGGGTGATCTGCTCGGCGACGAACTTGGCAACGGTCTCGCGGAAGTGCTTGTGCTCGATGTCGTGGGTCAATGCAGTCATGTGTCGTGTCCTGGTGTGTTGTGGTGGTAGGGGTCTCGATACGCGGCGGGCTCGCTCCGCTCACTCGCCGCTACTCGACCAGCGGTGAAGGTGCGCCGCTTCGCTTGCCGCTACTCGACCAGCGGTGAAGGTGCGCCGCTTCGCTTGCCGCAACTTGATCCACGGTGTAGTCCGAGCCTCGGCCATCCGCTGGTTGAGTAGTCCGAGCCGCTGGGCGAGGACGTATCGAAACCAGGTGACGCTCCATGATTCCGATGCCCCGACCTCTCACCCAGCGTGTGACGCCGTCGGCGTCACGAAGTCGCCGGAGGTCATCTCGGCTGCCGCGGATTCGGTTGCCCTGTAGTGCAGTTTTTTGCCGGTCGCCGAGACGGGAAGCGAATCGACGAACCGGTAGGCGCGCGGTCGCTTGAATTGCGACAGCATCGGGTGGCTGCGGCAGTAGTCGTCGAGCTGCTCCGCGGTCGGCGATGCCCCTTTCGCCGGAAGGACATAGGCGACCACCATTCGGCCCCAACGTTCATCGGGAACACCCACGACCAGCGAGTCGGCCACGTCGGGGTGGCCGTTGAGCGCTTCCTCGACCTGCACGGGGTGCACGTTCTCGCCGCCGGAGATCAGCATGTCGTCCTTGCGGCCGACGATGGTGACGAACTCGTCGGTGTCCCAAGTGGCGAGGTCGCCGATGTGCAGCCAGCTGCCGCGGTACTTGACTTCTTCCTGCGCCGGTGAATCATAATAGGCAGCAGCACATTTCGGTGACCGGATGATCACCTCGCCGACCTCGGTACCGTCACGGGCGACTACCTCGTCGGGGCTCGCGAGTTGTCCGTCGTCGCGCACCTTGACCACCCGCACCTCGTCGTCGACGCAGGCGCGTCCGGCCGTTCCGGCGTGGTCGGGCAGATCGGTCGGCCGCAGGAAGGTGTTCCAGAACCCCTCCGTGCTGCCGTACCCGTTGAAGATCCGCGGCGTCAGCACGTGCTGATAGTGCAGGGCGGCATCACGTTCCAGCGGTGCGCCCATGGTGACGATGCCCTTGAGGCTGGAGAGGTCTCGTGGATTCGCCTGCTGGGCGTTGGCGAGTATGGCGAGATTGGTGGGGGCACCGATCAGGAAGGTCAGCGCGTAGCGCTCCACCCAGTCGAGCGTGCGTTCCGGATCGAAGGTGCGCATCGGTAGCAGCGACGAGCCCAGGTAGAACGTCGGATTCGGGCCTGCGCAGTACAGCCCACCCCGGTGAAACCACGGTGTCATGTTCAGCGTCCGGTCCTCCGGTGACAGCGGAAAGTGGATGATCACGTCGTGTGCCGAGAAGATCTCGATGGCACTGTTCATCGGCACCGCCTTGGGCATTCCCGTGGTGCCTGACGTGTACAGGCGAGTCGTCTCGTCGTAGATCGACGGACTCGGCGCGGGCACCGCCGCGTCCGAGCGCAGGTCATCGAACCGGATCGACACCGGGCCGTCGACCAACTGGCCGTCGCCCACACCGACGAGCACGTGCGGGGTGTGCCGGGCGAGCGAGATCGCTTCGGTCACCGTCGCGGTCAGGTCGGTGTCGTAGACGTAGATCTTCGGCCGGCTGATGTCGAGGATCACAGCGGTCTCCCCGGCAGCGAGACGGAAATTGACCGGTGAGCCGACCGCTGCGGCCGCCTGCGTGGCGAGATACAACTGCGCGAACTCGGGTCCGTTGAACAACTGATAAGCCACCACATCGCCCTCGTCTACGCCGCGGGCACGCAGTCCGGCGGCGAGAGAATCAACGCTTCGGCCGAGGTCGGCGTAGGTCCAGGTGGTGTCGGTGACCGGGTCGATCATCGCGACCGCACCGGCATACCGGGTGACGTTGCGGCGAAAGCCATTCAGGTAGGTGAACTCGTTCTCGAAGAAGCTCCGGTACTGGTGGGCGTCGTAGACGTAGCTCTGGGAGTCGTTGGTGCTCATGGCAGATCTCCGATGATCCGGGGGAGGTGGTTGGCCGCTCAGCCGGCCATGGTGAGACCGCCGCTGACGCTGATCACCTGACCGGTGATGAACGATGCTGCGGCCGACGCGAAGAACAGGACCGGTGCCGCGACCTCGTCTGGGCGGGCCAGGCGACGGAACGGGATCGCCTTGACCAGGGCCTCTTTGAGCTTGTCGGACTGTGCCTGGAACAGCGGGGTGTCGGTGGGACCCGGGCACACCGCGTTGACGGTGATCTGGTGCCGCGCCATCTCGCGTGCCAGGGATTTCGACAGTGCGATGACGCCGCCCTTGGCTCCGGCGTAGATCGATTCGCCGGAGCTGCCGACACGACCGGCGTCGGAGGCGAGGTTGATCACGCGTCCGCCCTGCCAGCCGTCGCCCGTGGCTGCCTCGACCATGCCGGGCAGGAACGCGCTGGCCATGTGGACCGGGCCGAGGTAATTGATGCCGACCACCTTCTCGGCGAACTCTGTTGTCGCGTTGAGGAACTGGTCGGTTCGGTCCCAGCCGGCGGCGTTGACCAGGATGTCGGGTACACCAACCTTCGCGTGGACCGCGTCGCGCAGTGCATCGACAGTGGTGCGGTCGGCGACGTCGACGCTCATCGGCACGATCGTCGTGTTCTGTTCGGCGGTCTGCTTGGCAGCGTCGAGGTTCAGGTCGGCGGCCACGACGGTGGTGCCCTGCTCGGCGAAAGCCAGGGCGATGGCCCGTCCGATACCTGATCCGGCGCCGGTGACGACCGCGATGTTGGTGCTGCTCATGGTGTGTCCTTGTCGGTCGGGTTGTTCAGAGTCGATCGTGTGGCTCAGGCACCGACGTACTTGTTGAAGTCCGGCACGCGCTTCTCGGCGAAGGCGGTGGCGCCCTCGAGGCCCTCGGGGGAGTGGGTGAACAGATCCAGCGCGCTCATCGCCATGTTCGACAGGCCCGCCTGGTGGTCGGTGTCGGCGTTGAAGCTCTGCTTGAGGAACTTGATGGTGGTGGGAGACTTCTCCGCGATCTCGGCGGCGACCTTCTTGGCCTCGTCGAGCAGGTCGGCGGCCGGGACCACCCAGTTCACCAGGCCCCAGCGCTCAGCGGTTTCCGCGTCGTACTGGCGGCAGAGGTACCAGATCTCGCGGGCGCGCTTCTCGCCGACAATGCGGGCGAGGAACGCCGAGCCGAACCCGGCGTCGAACGAACCGACCTTGGGGCCGGACTGGCCGAAGCGGGCGGTGTCGGCGGCGATGGTGAGGTCGCACAGCACGTGCAGCACGTGCCCGCCGCCGATGGCCAAGCCGTTGACGGCCGCGATCACCGGCTTGGGGATGTCGCGGATGGTCTTGTGCAGGTTCCCGATCTCGAACATGCCGCTCTCGGAGGGTCCGTAGTCACCGGTCTCCGCGCGTTGCTTCACGTCGCCGCCGGTGCAGAACGCCTTCTCGCCGGCACCGGTCAGGATCACCGCCTGCACGTCGCGGTCGGCCCAGGCGCGCCGGAATGCGTTGATCATCTCCTCGACCGTCGTGGCCCGAAAGGCGTTGTAGCGCTGTGGTCGATTCATCGTGATGATCGCGGTCGGTCCCTCGACGGTGTACTCGATGTCCTCGTAGTTCATGAACTCCAACTCCTTCCATCGGCGCGGTTAGTGACCGCACTCTCATAGTGAGTGAACGTACATTCACTTTTTGAGACGTGTCAAGGGGTGATTGTTGCCGGCTGCGTATTGACGCAGCCGCAGCCATGGGAAACATATGTTTCCCATGGCTGACAGATCGTTTGATCCGCAGGGTGTCGAGCCCTTCGTCGGCGCTGCGGGACTTCCGGGGGTCCTCCGAATCCGCTGCTCCGCAACGCAAGCACCATAGGGCATGGGCTGTAGACAGCGTCGAAGACGACGGGTATTTCGGTCGTCGGTCACTGTCATGGACGATCCTCGGCGCTACGCCCGTGCCGCTGATGATTGCGCAGGTCACCAATCTCCTCGAGGCACCCCATGTCGATTTTCAATCGGTGATGCTCGATCATGATCCGCTGTACCCGACGAACCGGAAGAAGCAGCGAGCCTGGCGCGGCGATCCGGCAAAAAAAGGGGGTCGGATAACCGACAGGCTGCGGCGGACCGTCGTCGGTCCGTTACCGATCATTTTCGGCGACCGCGAGACGGCCCGGCGATGCGCCGACAGGCTTGTCGCGTACCACCGCCCGATGCAGGGAATCAACAGCGACGACGGCGAGATGTACTCAGCGGTCGACCCCGACACCATGTTGTTCGCGTCCGTCACCATCGCGCACGGGGCTCTCCTTGCATACGAACGATTCGTGTTTCGGGACAGGCGGTTCCCGCGCCGGTTGCCCGAGTGCGATCGGGACCAGTTCTTCGCCGAAACCGCAGAACTCGCGGTCCTCATGGGTGTCCCCAGGGATCGGATACCGGTTACGGCGCGAGATGTCGCCCACTACTATCGCTCGCAGTCGTCCAAATACCGCAAGCGGCAGGGTTATTTCGCTAGTCAGCTACGTACGGCCAAGAGCCAGTTCAGGCTGACAGATGCCGACACGGCCGGCACCATGGCCGCCGACCTCCTGCTGGTGGGAACAACGTTTCTGGCCTATGGCGCGATTCCGCGTCCATGCCGACGCCTGCACCGCATTCCGCGCATCGCCGATCCGCTACTGGATCTGCTCTATCTGGCCTCTCTGCCTGCGTTCGCCCTGCTCCACGTCGGTCGACTCGGTCCGCGGTTGGTTGATGCATTCATCGGAGAGGACAACGCAGAAGCCATCCGGCGGTCGCAGCTCGCTTGCTGAGCGACTCGAGCATCGCGGAACCCGGACCGCAGTGGCAACCAGCGTCGCCTGGCTGCAACCCATCGACCTCAGCGTGCATGATTGGCTCATGGACGAGCCGATTGTCTGGCGCGGTCAAACCATGGACGACCGTTCCGCGGAACGCCGAGCGCAGCTTCTCGACGTGGGTTTCGACATGATCGGAACCCACGGCGCACCGAGCGTGACGCTCCGGGCGGTGTGTCGGGAGGCGGGCCTGAGTCCGCGCTACTTTTACGAGAGCTTCGCCGATCGAGAGGGGCTGCTCACAGCGGTGTACGACCACGCCGAGGCGGGTCTTCTCGCGCGGTTGGTCCCGGCGAACGAGGCCGCGCCGAAGCTGTCGATCCGCGAGATCATCGACATATGCGCCGAGTATTTCGAAGAAGACCCGCGTCGAGCGCGCACTCTGTTGCGAGAGCCGTTGTCGGATGACGTTTTACGGAGTCCATCAAGCCGGTCGGTCGCCGGCGTTCCTGAGCGCAATCATCCCCGCGCTGGGGGGCGTGGACGATAAGCTGCTTCCACGTGACTCGACCGAATTGTCGGTGTTGGCCGCGGCGCTCGCGGGTGTGTCGATCTCGCTCTACCTCGAATGGCTCGATGGGCGAATCGAATTGAAGCGCGACGAACTCGCCGAGATGGCCGACCGACTCGTCACAGCGATCGCCGAAGTGGTTACCACGCGCGGCGAAGGCGGTTGACGCTACGTGTTGCGCCGCCGCCGTGTCATCGCCGAATGCGTCGTCTCCGAGTTGAGTGCGGGCGCCGGTAGCGGGGTGAATCTCCGGTCGTCGCTGCGGATTCCGTCCAGAAAGAATGTCAGGTAGCGCTCGTAAACCGCCGGCGCCACGTCACGCGTGCTGTCGATTATTGGTGCCATTGCCGACTGGATGAATGTCACGTCGGTCGGCTCGAAGTCCTCGCGGACCACGCCGGCATCCTTCGCTCGGCGTACCAACTCGACGATCAATGGGGCGATGCGGACACGGACGTCGTTGATCCTGGCGTCGCCGAGGGTGGGGTCGTCGAGGATCTGGTGCAGGCCGCGGTCGCCGAACTGCATCTTCAGGGTGCGTCGGAGGTAGCCGGCGAGCGCCGTCCACGGGTCCGGCTCGTCGAGAGCTTCGCGTGCCACTGCTTCGACGGCTTGTAGTCGCTCTTCGAAAAGGGTGTCGATGACCTCTTCCTTGTTGGCGAAACGACGGTACGCGGTACCCACCCCGACGCCTGCGTGATGGGCGATGTCGTTGAGGGTGACGCCGAGTCCCTTCTCGGCAAACAGTTCCCGAGCCGCGTCCAGTAATCGCTCGCGGTTGATCGATGCATCCTTGCGCAGCGGTCGGGAGGAGTGCGCTTTCGCCATACAGCCACTGTAGCAGTGAATCGGATTGACGGTATCCGCTTATTGGCATACGGTAGTAACCGGATGAACGATATCCGTTAAGTCGTGAGGAGAATGGCATGAAGTACACGCAGAGTGGCGGACAAACCGGCGCCGGACCCGAGGCGTGGTTCACCGGAACGGTTCAGATCGATGGCATTCGTAACCCGGACGAGCAGTCGGCGATCGGCTGCGCGCACGTCCGCTTCGCGCCCGGTGCCCGCACCGCCTGGCACCACCACCCAAAAGGGCAGACGCTGTACGTCACCGACGGGATCGGACTGGTAGCGACCCGCGACGGGGGAGCGCAGGAGATCCGGCCCGGCGACGTGGTGTACATCGAACCCGGTGAGGAGCACTGGCACGGCGCGACTCCCGATCGCTTCATGGCTCACGTCGCGATGCAGGAAGCCGACGAGAACGGCCAGGTCGTCACGTGGCTCGACCACGTCACCGACGCCGAGTACACGGCCTGACGCGAACAGAGAACAGGAGCGAAAAGCCATGATCTTCAACGAGACCTACACACTGGCCAACGACGTGCAGATCCCCAAGCTGGGTCTGGGCACCTGGTTCATCGACGACGACAAGGCCGCGCACGCCGTCCGGTCGGCCATCGACATCGGATACCGCAACATCGACACCGCCCAGGCCTATGGCAACGAACGCGGTGTCGGTGAGGGGGTGCGCACGAGCGGCGTCGCCCGCGGCGACCTGTTTGTCTCTACCAAGCTCGCCGCCGAGATCAAGGACCATGCGGAGGCAGCGGCGGCGATCGATGAGTCACTGCGCACGATGGGCCTCGACTATATCGATCTGATGCTGATCCACAGCCCGCAGCCGTGGGCCGACTGGCGTGGCGGCGACTACGCCGAGGGCAACCTCGAGGCGTGGCGCGCACTCGAAGAGGCCTATCGGGCCGGCAAGCTGCGCGCGATCGGTGTGTCGAACTTCCAGGCAAGCGACCTCGACAACATCCTTGCCAAGGGCACCATCGCCCCGCACGTGAATCAGATCCTCGTGCACGCGGGCAACACCCCGGTAGACCTGATCGACTACTGCGAACAGAAGAACATCCTGGTCGAGGCGTACTCGCCGATCGGGCACGGTGAGGTGCTCAAGAATGACGAGGTTGCGGCAATTGCACAGCGCTACGAGGTGAGTGTGCCGCAGTTGTGCATCCGCTACACCCTGCAGCTGGGGGCGGTGTCGCTACCGAAGACTGCCAACCCCGAGCACATGCGTAGCAACGCGCAGGTCGACTTCGCCATCTCCGATGAGGACATGGCAACCCTGCGCACCATGCGGATCGAGGACTACGGAGATGCCGCCGCGTTCCCGGTGTTCAGCGGCATGTGACCCTCACGTCCGCGTGCCCGTCAGGTTCTGGCCGCAGTTTCAGGTTCCGGCTTGGAGCCAGTGGCTGCGGCCAGAACTTTCGGCGGGTCAGTCCAGACCCTCGGGGCGTCAGTCGAGGCCCTGCTGCGCCGTTCGGTCACCGCGGCGCACCGCTGCACGTTGGATGAGGACGATCGTCGTGCCCAGGACTCCGACCGCGAGCCCGACCAGACACACTGCGAGCGTGCGATCGCCGCCCCATCCGCCGATCCACACCACGACCGTGGCGACGAGCCACGCAACCATGCCGACGATGATCACCGGTTCGGGGGCGCGCAACGCGCGGGGGAGTTCCGGGATGTCTCGTGCGTCGGCCATGGCTTCAGAGTAACTTTCGACTGTGCCCACCGATCCGTCGAGCGAGCCCAGCACAGCGTCGACAGAACAAGGGTCGCCAGAACCCGCACATTCGTCGACATCATCCGACACTTCGCCCAGCGCTTCCGAACCGGCGTTGAGGGCGACCAACCCGGCGGCTGTGGAACCCGATCGGCCGCCGGGTGAACCGACCGGTGGCGTCGACCGCTTCTTCAAGATCAGTGAACGGGGATCGTCGCTGACCCGCGAGGTCCGCGGCGGACTCGTCACCTTCTTCACGATGGCCTACATCATCGTGCTCAACCCGATCATCATCGGCGGCATCCCCGGCGAACCGAAGAACGCCGATGTCCTGGGCAACGTGCTGCCACTGGCGCAGGTTGCAGCGGTCACCGCGCTGGTCGCCGGTGTCATGTCGATCATCTTCGGTCTGGTCGCGAACTATCCGTTCGCCATCGCCACCGGGCTCGGCATCAACAGCCTCCTGGCGGTCACCATTGCACCGCAGGTGACCTGGCCCGAAGCGATGGGTCTGGTCGTCATCGACGGCATCATCATCGTGCTGCTGGCCGTCACTGGATTCCGCACCGCGGTGTTCAACGCGGTGCCGCCGGAACTCAAGGCAGCGATCGCCGCCGGCATCGGCGCGTTCATCGCCTTCATCGGTTTCGTCGACGCGGGATTCGTGCGGCGCGTCCCAGATGCCGCGAACACCACGGTGCCGGTGCAGCTGGGCACCGACAACTCGATCAACACCGTCCCCACCCTGATCTTCTGCATCGGGGTACTCCTGATGGGAGTGCTCGTCGTCCGCCGAGTGCCCGGTGGTCTGCTGATCGGGATCGTCATCACGACCGTCCTCTCGATCATCCTGGAAGCAACCCTCGACCTCGGGTCCAGTGCGGTCAACCCGGACGGCTGGAGTCTGTCGATTCCACAGATCCCTGACGGGCTCGGCGGCCTGCCCGATCTCGCGCTGGTCGGTGATGTCGACCTGTTCGGTGCGTTCACACGTATCGGTGTGCTCGCCGCCTCGGTCCTCGTGTTCACCCTGGTGCTCTCGAACTTCTTTGACGCGATGGGCACGATGACGGGCCTCGGCAAAGAAGCCGGCCTGTCCGACGCCAAGGGCAACCTGCCCGGTGTGGGCAAGGCGCTGGTCGTCGAGGGCACTGGCGCCATCGCCGGCGGCGTCGCATCCTCGTCGTCGAACACGGTGTTCGTCGAATCGGCCTCCGGCATCGCCGAAGGCGCCCGCACCGGCCTGGCCAATGTCGTTACCGGCGGTCTGTTCCTGCTGGCCATGTTCTTGACGCCGCTGTACGAGATCGTGCCGCTCGAAGCCGTCGCACCCGCGCTGGTGGTGGTGGGTGCCATGATGATCGGCCAGCTCACCACGGTCGACTTCACCAAGTTCTACTACGCGCTGCCGGCGTTCCTGACCGTGGTGATCATGCCGTTCACCTATTCCATCGCCAACGGCATCGGCGTCGGGTTCATCAGCTGGGTGGTCCTCAATGCGGCGGCCGGACGAGCGCGGTCGGTGCATCCGCTGCTGTGGATCATCGCCGCGGTGTTTCTCGCCTACTTCGCGCGCGGACCGATCTACGACCTCGTCGGATGAGCGCGGTCAGCCCCGTTGTGTACGTCGTTGGTACGACAACGCCGGTTCGCATTCGCAAAAACTGACGTTAACCCGTTGCAAGACCGCGGAAGTGAATTACGCTTAGCGTTGGGAACCACGTGGTCTCAGATTTGACTCGCTCGGAACGGACACGGCGGCATGACGATCTCACAGCTCACTCGCGAAGACACCATCCTCTCGGACCGGACGCTGTCTGGGGAATTGTCGCTGGCGGTGGTCCGACTCGCCAGACGGCTGCGCGGCAGGCGCGCCAGCAAGGTCGTCTCGCTGACACAGCTCTCCGCGCTGCACACACTGCACCACGAGGGTCCGATGACTCCTGGCGCCCTGGCCCTGGCCGAACGGGTGCAGCCGCCCTCGATGACCCGGGTCATCGCCTCGCTGTCCGACCTGGGCATGGTCAAACGCGAGCCGCATCCCACCGACGGGCGGCAGGCGATCGTGACGCTGTCGCAGAAGGGCAGCGATGTGATCACCGCCGAGCGTGATGCGCGGGAGGAGTGGCTCAGTGCGCGCCTCGACGAACTCACACCCGAGGAGCGCTTAACCCTCGCGGCCGTCGTGCCGATCATCAACAAGGTCATCACCAGCGACGATGATCGCTGAGTGAATCCCGATCAGCGCGCCGCGCTACCAGTCGCGGACAGCTAGAAAAAGGTGCCCGAGTACGGTGCCCGATCGGTGGCGAAAGCGCGGTCGAACGCCCGCAACGTTGCCGCGTCCGCAGCCCACACTCGTTCGGCGGCGGCGAGCGTGCGCGCCGGGGTCCCGCCGAGGAACACCGACCCCAATGCCGAGATGTCCATGCGGATCGTCGGCGCCGACGTACTCGGGGTGACCGTCGCCGCACCGTCACGCACGGACAGGTCGAACACACCGCCCCGGCCGCGGAACTCGTCGGTGACCTCGAGGACCACATCCAGATCGGCGGAGTAGGTGCGTGATTGCAACGCACGGTCGACGTCGAGGATGCGCAGCCACATCTTGTCGTGCACCCCGGTCACCGACACCGCCCGGTGATCGGTGAGCTTTTCCGGCAACGGGTCGTCGGCGGGAATCGATGCGGTCACCGAGGACATCAGGTCCAGGCCGACCAGGACCCGCCACAGATCGGTGTGTGCCGCCTCGGTCACGGCGACCACCTCCGAGATGTCACCCCGCGCGGGCTCCACCGAGGTGTTGATCCGGTAGCTGGCGTAACCGTCGGCATGCAGCAGGTAATGCAGGCCGCTGGTCTGCGCGGGCCGCTGCGATCGGCGGTCGGCGAGAATCGGCTCCCACCAGGACGCCGGGCGGCTCAGTGCGCCGGGCCGCGTCGCCGCCCATCGAGCATGGATCTCGGGAACTCGGCGAGCCACGTCCTCACCGGAGGCGTAGTTCACCGGCGAGATGTGCTTGTCGGCCCGATGCCGCATCTTCGCGGCCCCGAGATCGATCGAGACGTCGTGCGCATGACAGGCGGGTCCGAACCCGAAGCGTTCGTAGATGGTCGCCTCGCTGGCGGTGAGGATGGCGAACACCTGATCCTCGGATTCCCACTGGTCGAACAGCTCGGTGATCATCGTGCGCAGGATGCCCCGCCGACGATGGGTGGCCGCGACCGACACCCACGACAAACCGGCCGCAGGCGTCTGGCCGCCGCCGGGCACCGTCATCGCCATGCGGTAGAACATCGACACGCCCACCAGCGGCGCCCCCACCAGTCCCTGCGGGTCACGGACCAGCACGACGTCGCGGTTGTCGACCTTGCCGCGCAGGTCGGCCTGCTCTGCCGCCGACAGCGGATCGGTCATCAGGAACGCCCGGGCATCCGTCGCGAAGATCTCGTCCCAATCGGCGTCGGTGGCACGCGCCAGGGTGAGATCGGACGAGGTGGCTTGCGAGATACTCACCGGTCAACCGTTTCACAGTGCGGGTTTGTGCGAGCGATCAGCCCCGCCTTTCCCGATCAGGCCGGCGGGCCACCGCCGGCGACGACGGCCCGGGTTGGCAGACTGGTCACGTGTCCAGCATCTGTGTCGACGTGATCGACATCGACGACCCCGCCGACCAGCGCGTCGATGACTTCCGTGACCTCAATTCCGTCGACCGGCGACCCGATCTCCCTGCCCTGCCGGGCGGGCGCGTCGGCAAGGGGCTGGTGATCGCCGAGGGCGTGTTGGTGGCGCAGCGGATGATCGCCTCCCGGTTCACCCCGCACGCCTTCCTCGGCGTCGACAAGCGGCTCGGCGAGCTCACCGATGCTCTCACCGTCCCGTCGGTGCAGGGGGTGCCGTTCTATCGGGCATCAGCAGAGGTGATGGCCGAGGTGGTGGGATTTCACCTCAACCGCGGCGTGCTGGGTGCAGCTCGGCGTCCCGACGCGCTGTCGGTGGGTGAGGCGATCGAATCGGCACAGACGGTCGCCGTCCTCGAGGGCGTCAACGACCACGAAAACATCGGCAGCATCTTCCGCAACGCGGCCGGACTCGGCGTGGATGCGGTTCTGTTCGGAGCCGGATGTGCCGACCCGCTCTACCGCCGCTGTGTGCGAGTCTCGATGGGTCACGCGCTGCTGGTGCCATTCGCCCGGTTCGAAGACTGGCCGCGCGGGCTGTCGGTGTTGCGCGACAACGACTTCCGGACCATTTCCCTGACCCCGGGAGAGGGGTCGAAACCGCTGTCGGAGACCGTTGACGCCCCCAAGGTGGCATTCCTCGTCGGCGCGGAGGGCCCTGGTTTGTCCGAAACCATCATGCGTGCCAGTGATGTGCGCGCCCGCATCCCGATGAGCCGGGGTACCGATTCACTCAACGTGGCCACGGCCGCGGCGATCGCGTTTTACGAGCGCGAGCGCTCGCTGACGACCTGACGTCGACAGGCGTGCGTGCTCGGGGATCACGATGCGGTGCGGGGGCTTCCGCGGAGTTGGGAGCGGCGTCGGGAACAATGAGGCCATGAGGTCGGACGAACATGACGAGTCCCGGTGGCGCAGGTCGCGGCTCGTCCGTCGACCGGGCGCGGGTCCACGAACCAGCGATGGCCCGATGGTCGATGATCGGGTTGTCGACGAGCCGACACCTTGGGTGCTGGGTCTGCTGGTGACCCTGATCAGCGCGGTATTCGCGACGTTGCTCCTCGTCGGCGTCTACGAACTGATCGGGTCGCTCGTGACCTGGCTCGGCTTGGCTGCGGTGCTCGTCGTCGCGCTCGGGATGGGGTGGACGTTGTGGGACCTGCGCGAACGCCCGGTATGGCGCTGGATCGTCTGGGGCGCGCTGATCGGCCTGCTGGCCGGCCTCGGGTCGTCGATTGTGCTGTTGGCGCTGGGGCGTTGACCACCGGCGCCCGGCAACCGGGTCAGCCGAAGCCGAAGTAGCGCGCGAGGCGCCCGCGGCGTTTGGGTGGCGGCGCGGGCGATCCTGACGCCGCGTCTGCGCCGTCGTCGGCCACGGCACTGCCCGAGACGGTCAGATTGCCCTGGTATCGAGCCCAGTCCTCCTCGGCAGGAACATAGTCGGCGGGGTGAATCGCGAACGCGGTGACCGGGATTCGGGCTGGATCGAGATCGGTGTCGGCCAGCGGGGTGGTGAACCGGAAGCCCAGCCATTCCCGGTTGGCCTGTTCGGCGAGTTCTTGCGGATGGAACGGCAGCGCGAGCGGTTCGGCGGGTACCCCCGGCGCATAGCGAAGGGGGTGTTCGCCCGCCCAGAACGGCCGCTCGAACGGGTAGGGCAGGCCGGAGTCCTCGAAGATCGTCACCGGGTCGGCCGCGAAGGACCGGCGCAGCTCGCCGTGCTCCCACCGGGCGAAGGCTCCGGCCGACCGGTCGGGGTCGGTGACCAGCAGCGTCGCGGCCGAACTGGGCCGGATCGACGCCAGTGTCCGGGTCAGCGTGGACGGTTCGGTGGTGTCGAAGAGAGAACAGCACAACACCGACAAACGTCCATACCAGCCGGCATAGACATGCGCGTCGGCCGCAGCGGCCGCAGTGGCGAGATCGGTATCGGCGACGGGGACCAGCACCCGGTCGCCGTAGATCGTCGCGGCGAGTTTCTGCGCGGCGACCACATCGTTGAGGGGATCGGCGGACAGTTGTGCGATGGGGTCGTCACTGTCGATGAACCACAGAGTGACTGCGCGGGCCGACACGTCAGCGATCAGCCGTTGCCGTTGCTGCGGACGCCGAGCAGAACGTCCTCCCACGCAGGCACCGCGGGCTTGCGGGACCGACGGCGGGGCTTGCCGTTGGTCGCCGCATCGTCGGTGGCCTGCTCACCGGATGCGGTGGTGACCGCCGAGTCCGGCTCGCGGTCGTCGCCGGATTGATCGGTCGAACCGGAGGGGGTCGAGTCGGAGTCTGGCGTGCCGAAGTCGATGGCAACGGTTCCGTGCTCGTCGTGACTCGGCGGGATCTGGCCCGTCCGCGTGCGCTGTGCATCGATGAGTCGATCGGCGTCGAAGGTGACCTCGTCGTGGCCTTCGGGCTCATGCTCGACCGCGGGTGTCGGCGCGAGGTCGGGGGTGGCCACCGGCGTCAACCGACGACGCGGCGTGATCATCTCGGGATGGGTGAGCTCGTCGGCGAGGTCGTCGAGCGGGTCGGCGGTGCCGCCATGGCTACCCGGTTGAAACCGCCAGTGCGCATGGTTGTCGGTGCGGCCGACATGCCACGACACCTGGACGACCCAGTAGCCGTCGTCGCCCTTCCAGGCATCCCAGTCCACGTCCTGGTTGTTGTGACCCAGCGCGGTCATGGCCTCACCGACCACCTCGCCGAGGGTGGAGACAGCAGGGCCGTCTTCGCGGATCGGGTGGGCCATCGAGGCGAGTTCGGTGGCGCGGGCGCGCTCGAGCAGAACCGGGTGGGCGAAGCGTTCGACTTTGTCGACGGGTACGCCGGCCAGCGCCGCGACCTCGGCGACGGTGGCGCCCGCGCGGATGCGTGCCTGGATCTCTCGGGGCCGTAGTGTGCTTTCCATTTCGATCTCGATCTGCCCCAATCGTGAGATGTCGCCGCGTGCGGCGGCCCGGAGCCGTTCATCGGCGGCCATCCGGTACTTCTCACCCGACTCGGGATCCTGACAGATCACATGGGTGCCGTCGGCCTCCACGCCGACGACGCGAAGCTCACGCATCTGCTCCTCCTCCGGTGACCACGAGTGCGGGCATTGGGGTCAGGTTAATCCAGACCTCGCCTGCCGAACTGTCTGACACGCGGTAAAACCGCAGATCAGCAAGGTTGTGGCAGATGTTACCCATGGGGCACAGGCTACAGGTGATAACAGGGATACTCACGGTCTGTGAGCTCCGGCCGACCGGCGGCCGCCAGCCCCGCCGGTGGGCGCGCCTCCCCGCCGGTGGGCCGCGCCTCCCCGCCGGTGGGCCGCCGCTCTCCCCGCTGGTCGAGTAGTTGCCGAGCCGCTAGGCGAGGCAACGTATCGAGACCCGGCGCGAGGCAAGGGATCTCGATACGCCCGCTCGCCTAGCGGCTCGCGGGCTACTCGATCAGCGGGACGGTGGCTCGCGGGCTACTCGATCAGCGGGACGGTGGCTCGCGGGCTACTCGATCAGCGGGACGGTGGCTCGCGGGCTACCCGATCAGCGGGACGGTGGCTCGCGGGCTACCCGATCAGCGGGACGGTGGCTCGCGGGCTACTCGATCAGCGGGACGGTCAGCAGGAGGCCCTCAGAGCTTGTCGACGACGAAGTCGATGCACGACGTCAGCTTGCTGACATCGTCCGGCTCGATCGCCGGGAACATGCCGACGCGCAGCTGGTTGCGACCGAGCTTGCGGTACGGCTCGGTGTCGACCACGCCGTTGGCGCGCAACGTCTTCGCGACGGTCGCCGCGTCGATCTCGTCGTCGAAGTCGATGGTGCCGACCACCTGGCTGCGTTGCGACGGATCAGCGACGAACGGTGTCGCGAATTCGCTCGCCTCGGCCCACTGGTAGAGGCGTGCGCTGGAATCGGCGGTGCGCGAGACGCACCAATCGAGACCGCCCTGGCCGAGCATCCACTGCACCTGGTTGTCGAGGAGTAGCAACGACGCCACGGCTGGGGTGTTGTACGTCTGGTTCTTGCTGCTGTTGTCCACAGCGGTGGGCAGCGAGAGGAACTCGGGGCACCACCGGTCGGTCTCGGCGATATGCGAGATCCGTTCCAGGGCGCGCGGGCTCATCAACGCGATCCACAGGCCGCCGTCGGAGGCGAAGCACTTCTGCGGTGCGAAGTAGTACACGTCGGCGTCGGCGATGTTCACCGGGAGGCCGCCGGCGCCGGAGGTCGCGTCGATGGCGACGAGTGCATCGTCAGAGCCCGCCGGACGGGTCACGGGCACGGCCACGCCCGTGGAGGTCTCGTTGTGCGCCCAGCCGATCAGGTCGATGCCGCCGAAGTCGTCGGCGGTCAGCGCGGCGGGATCAGGCGCGGTCCCCGGGTCGGTGGAGATCACCGCGGGCGAGTCGAGGAACGGGGCCTTCTTGGCGACTGTGGCGAACTTCGACGAGAACTCGCCGTAGGTCAGGTGCAGGGAACGCTGCTTGATCAGTCCGAACGCAGCGGCATCCCAGAAGGCGGTGGTGCCGCCGTTGGAGAGCACCACCTCGTACCCGTCGGGCAGGGCGAACAACTCCGACAGGCCGGCGCGGATGGAGCCGACGACATTCTTCACCGGCGCCTGACGGTGGCTGGTGCCGAACACCGACGCACCGGTGTCGACGAGGGATTGCAGTTGTTCCGGGCGCACCTTGGACGGGCCGCATCCGAAGCGGCCGTCCGACGGCAGGAGGTCGGCGGGAATCGTGATCGGTGCGGTGGCGGTGTCACTCATGTCCGCAAGTCTAAGGTTGTGGCCCCGACCACCCCGGGCAGGCCCCACTGGTTATCTGTTGACCCCGGCTGAACGTGTGTTTAACATCTTGTACATGCGTTTAGCTGACGCCGACGATCGCACCACCCGCGCTCGGGTCCGCGACACCGCCATCGAGGTGTTCGCCCGCGACGGCTTCACCGCGACCGTGCGCACGATCGCCGAGGCCGCCGGGGTGAGTCCGGGGTTGGTGATCCATCACTTCGGCAGCAAGGAGAAATTGCGCGCCGAGTGCGACGAACATGTCCTGCGGCAGACCCGCGAGGCCAACGAACAGGGGCTCGACGAGCAGGCCGGTCCGCACGCGTTCGCCGGATTCGTGCGGCGGATGGAGGACATCGACTCCGATGGCCCGCGCATCGTCTATCTCATCCGCAGTCTGCAGGCGGGCGGCGAGATGGCCCGTCAGTTGCTGGCGCACCTGGCCGAGGACGCCGAACAGACCTTCCGCAAAGGCGTGGCCGCCGGAACCATCCGGCCCTCCCGCGACGAGGCCGCCCGCGCCCGGTACATGGTCGCGCAGTCGATGGGTGCATTGCTGGTCGACGTGGTGATGAATCCGCCCGCGGACTGGTCGGATGCCGGGGTGATCCTGCAGTCCTACGTCGACCGGGTGGTGTTGCCCGCAGCCGAACTCGCCGTTCACGGGGTGATGACCGACGAGTCATTGCTCGATGCGGTACTGGCCTATCGAGAGGAACGCAATGACCACGACTCTGACTGATCCGGTGATCGACATCGAGGGGCTACGGAAAACGTTCGGCTCGTTCGCCGCCCTCGACGGCCTCGATCTCACCGTGTGCGCCGGCGAGATCGCCGGATTTCTCGGTCCCAATGGCGCCGGGAAGTCCACCACGATCCGCACCATGCTCGGGATGTACCGGCCCGATGCCGGGCGAGTCGCGGTATTCGGGCGCAACCCGATGGCCGACGCGGTGGCGATCCATCGTCGTCTCGCCTATGTGCCCGGCGACGTCAATCTATGGCCACAACTGTCCGGCGGCGAATGTATTGACCTGCTCCTGTCGTTGCGGGGTCTGCGAGTCGAGTCCGGCAGACGCAAGAACGAACTGATCGACCGGTTCGACCTCGACCCCACCAAGAAGGCCTCGGCATACTCGAAAGGGAACCGCCAGAAGGTGGCGTTGATCGCCGCGCTGGCGGCGCCATGCGAACTGCTGGTGCTCGATGAGCCCACCTCCGGACTGGATCCGCTGATCACACGCGAGTTCACCGATTGCGTGCGCGAAGTCGCCGACGGCGGGGCGGCGGTACTGATGTCGAGCCATCTCCTCGACGAGGTCGAGCAACTGTGCCAGACGGTCACCATCATCCGGGCCGGCAAGACGATCCGGTCCGGCCCGCTCACCGAACTGCGCCACCTGCGACGCTCACGGGTGACCGCCACCATCGGAGTCGGCGCACACGACCTGGCCTCGATTGTCGGCGTGCACGACTTCACCGTCGACCACGATCAGGTCAGCTTCACCGTCGCCGACGCCGGACTGGCCGAAGTCACCCGCGTCCTCGCCCGACTCGACGTGAGGGGGTTGGCGGTCGAGCCGCCGAGTCTCGAGGAACTGTTCCTGCACGTCTACTCCGAACCCCGGGAGGTCGGGGCATGACGGCGGGGACGGCGGGAGTCGCCGGCGTGCGCGCGAGCGTGGTGTCGCATCAACTGGCCCACGTCGGAGTGCTCGTGCGACTCGGCCTACGACGCGAACGGATTCTCGCGCCGATCACGGTTGTGTTGTTCGTGTTGATCAACGTGTCGACCGCACAGGCGATCTCAGGGATGTACGAGACACCCCAGCAGCGGCTGAGCCTGCAGGCCGGGCCTGGTGCCAACCCGGCCTTCCGATTTCTGCTCGGTGAGTTGACCCACGTGGAACCTACCGCGGCGCTCGTTTCCTGGCGCGCGGGGCTGTTCCTGATCGCCGCGCTCGGGGTTTGCGCGGCGATGATGACCGTGCGGCAGACCCGCAAAGAGGAGGAACTCGGCCGTACCGAACTCGTCCGGGCGGCCGCCGTGGGCCCGCTGGCACCGGCCGCCGCGGCCGCGGCCGTCGCTACCCTCTTCGTCGGCATCGTCTCGGTGGCAATGGCAGTGATCCTGCTCCCGCTGGGGGCCGATGCAGGCGATGCGGTCGCCGTGTTCGCGCAGTACGCCTCGACCGGGCTGGCTGCGATCGGGGTGGCGTTGGTCGCCGCGCAGATCGCGACCACCTCCCATATCGCCAACCTGACCGCCAGTTCGGTTGTCCTACTGGGCTATCTGCTTCGCGGTGCAGCCGACACAACCGACGACTGGGCATGGCTGAGGTGGACCAACCCGATCGGATGGGCTGAGCAGATCGACCCGTTCGGGAACAACGATCTGCTGCCCGCCGTGTTGTCGGTGGCGGTGTTCGTCGGCGGGACGGCCATCGCCGGGCGGGTCGCGGTGCACCGCGATCTGGGAGCCGGGCTGATCGCCCAGCGCCGCGGTCCGGCGGCGAGTTCCCGGCTGCCACGCGTCGAGTCGTTGGCGGTGCGGCTGTCTCGGTCGTTGCTGTTGGCTTGGGCTGCAGGCATATTCGTCTACGCGTTGATCATCGGTTTCATGCAACCCTCAGTGGCCGACCTCGCGCAGGGCAACGAACAGTTTGATCAGGTCATGCGCGCCGCACTCGGTGACGCGACGTTGAGCACGTTGTTCGGGATGACCATGCTGGGCTTCCTCGCTGTCGCCGCCTCGGCATGGGGAGTCAATTTGGCCGAACGTCTGCGGGCCGAGGAGTCGGCCGGTCGCGCCGAGGTGGTACTCACGACGCCGACTGCTCGGGGCCGCTATTACCTCACCTACACGGTGATCGGTGCGGTGGGCGGCGTCACCCTGGTGATCGTGGCGGCGGCCGGCATGGTGCTCGGCTCCGGCATCGCGGGCGGGGGATGGTCGAGAGCCGCGACCAACGCCGCGCAAACGGGCGCAGTGCAGGTTCCGGCGATGCTGGTCGTGGTGGCGATAGCGCTTGCGCTCTACGCGATCCGACCGTCGCTGGCCCATGTTGGATGGGTGGTCGTGGTGGGGGCGTTGCTGCTCGGGCCGCTGTCGGGCATGTTCGACCTGCCGCAGTGGGCCGCCGATCTGTCGCCGTTCACCCACACCCCGCTGGTGCCGGTGGACCCGATGCGCGCGACCCCGATCGTCGTGCTGATCGGGGTCGCGGCGCTGTTCGTCACGACTGGCTGGGCGATCTTTCGTCGTCGACAGATCGGCTGACCTCGCCGTTGGTGGACCCGTCGCCATCTGCGAGGGGATCCTCGGGTTCCTCGTACGCACCCATCGCGAACGACCCGGTCTCCGGGTCGACCGTCACCGCGTGATGCGGTACCTCGTGCACCGCGACGATCAGCTCGCCGGTGTCGGGCTTGTCGGCATTGTCGGGCAGTCCCGCGAAGGTCGCCGACATCGGACGCCGGCGTTTCTCGTGACGATGCGCCGGTTCGGCGGCTGCGGCGACGGCGGCCGCCTCGCTCCCATTGCCCAGACTCAGGTGCAGGAATCTCGGCTGCACGGCGATGTCGTAGTGGAACGCCCGTAGCAACGAGATACACGCGAGCACCATGACGATCGAGAACGGCACCGCCGTGGCGATCGACATCGTTTGCAAGGCGGTCAACGAGTCGGTGCCGCCGACCAGCAGCAGCACGGCTGCCGTCACCCCTTCGAGGCTGGCCCAGTAGACCCTGGTCAGGACTGGGGTCTCGATCTTGCCGCCGGTGGCGAGCATGTCAACGACCAGCGACCCGGAGTCCGACGACGTCACGAAGAACATGACCACCACGATGATCGCGATGACGCTGGTGACCGCGGCCAGCGGGAACCCGTCGAGCAACTGGAACAGCGACGTGTTTGCGTTGACGCTGCCGTCATCGAGCATGTTGCCCTCCTGCTGCTGACGCAGGATGCCGGAGTCGCCGAAGATGGTGAACCAGATGGCGCTGATGAACGTCGGGAGCAGCAGCACACCGGCGATGAACTCCCGGATGGTGCGGCCGCGGGAGATCCGGGCGACGAACATGCCCACGAACGGGGCCCAACTGATCCACCAGCCCCAGTAGAAGATGGTCCAATCGGCCATCCAGGTGTCGTCGGCGAACGGCGCGGTGCGCAACATCATGTCCGGCAGCGTGGCGATGTAGTTGCCCATGTTCTGCACCCAGGACTGCAGCAGGAACAGCGTGGACCCCAGGACCAGGACGAACGCGGCCAACAGCGCCGCGACCGCCATATTGATGTTCGACAGCCATCGCAGACCCTTGGTGACACCGGTGACCACGGAGAAGATCGCCAGGCTCGTGATCAGGAAGATCATAATGACGACCACCCAGTTGTTGACCGTCAGCCAACCGAGATACTCCAGGCCGGCCGAGATCTGCTGGATGCCGAAGCCCAGCGAGGTGGCGACACCGAACAAAGTGCCGACAATGGCGACGACGTCGACCAGATGCCCGATCCAGCCTTCGACACGTTCGCGGCCGATCAACGGCTCGAGCAGCCAGCGCACCGCGAGCGGGCGTCCTTTGCGGAACGTCATGTACGCCAGGCCGAGACCCACGACGACGTAGATGCCCCAGGCGTGCAGGCCCCAGTTGAACAGCGTGAGTTCCATCGCCTGATTGGCGGCGGCGTCGGTGGAACCTTCGATGCCACCGGCTTCGGGTGGCGTGATGTAGTGCGACAGCGGTTCGGCGACGCTGTAGAACACCAGGCCGATGCCCATGCCGGCGGCGAACAGCATCGCGAACCAGGACAGGACACCGAACTCGGGCTCTTCGTCGTCTTTGCCGAGTCGGATCGTTCCGATCCGACTGATCGCACAGTAGATCGCGAATATCACGAACCCGGTGACGATGAGGATGTACCACCAACCCACGCCGGAGGTGATCCACCCGTTCAGCTTTTGAAATGCGTCGGCTGCCGTGCTCGCGTAGATCACGCAGAAGATGATCAAGGCGAAGATGATCAGCGACGCGGTGACGAACACCGGTTTGTGCTGCTCCCGCCAGGCGGACCGGAACATATCTCGCTCCCTTGCAACTCGTGCACATCGACGATCGTCGTCGACGCGGAGCGGCACAGCGTGCTGCTCGGCATCGACGGCAGTCGACCTGCTCACATCGGCGGCGAACCGACAGGTTCCGCGACGTGTTCGCGACCTAATCGGACGCTACTGCAGGATCAGGGTGTGCAATCAGTGGTATTCGGGCAATCGTTATGTGTCTGATTTATGACCCTACGACACCGGCTTGCCCTATGCGCGGGGGCGGGGCGGGGCGCACCTCCCCGCGATCGGGTGCGGATCAGAGTCCCGGCGCCGGTTTGACGTCGCCCCAGCCGGCGACGTCCTCGGGTCGTCGTGGGCTTGGTCCGGTGTAGATGGCGGCGGGTCGGACGAGTTTGGCGAGGCGTTTTTGTTCGAGGATGTGGGCGCACCATCCGGCGGTGCGGCCGCAGGTGAACATGGCGGGCATCATGTGGGGTGGGACCTCGGCGAAGTCGAGGATGACTGCGGCCCAGAATTCGACGTTGGTCTCGATGGCGCGGTCGGGGCGGCGTTCGCGTAGTTCGGTGAGTGCGGCTTGTTCGAGGGCGGCGGCCACTTCGTAGCGGGGGACGTCGAGTTCTTGGGCGGTGCGGCGTAGTACGCGGGCCCGTGGGTCCTCGGCGCGGTAGACGCGGTGTCCGAAGCCCATCAGTTTTTCTTTGCGGTCGAGGATGCCGCGCACGAGGCCGCGGGCGTCGCCGGTGGTTTCGACTTCTTCGATCATCGGGAGCACTCGGGCCGGTGCGCCGCCGTGCAGTGGCCCGGACATCGCGCCGATCGCGCCCGACAGCGCGGCGGCCACGTCGGCGCCGGTGGAGGCGATCACGCGTGCGGTGAATGTCGATGCGTTGAGGCCGTGTTCGGCTGCGCTGACCCAGTAGGCGTCGATGGCTCGGATGTGTCGGGGGTCGGGGTCGCCTTTCCAGCGGGTCATGAAACGTGCGGTGACGGTGTCGCATTGGTCGATGATGTGTTGGGGGACGGCGGGTTGATGGATGCCGCGGGCCGATTGGGCGACGTAGGACAGTGCCATCACCGAGGCGCGGGCGAGGTTGGCGCGGGCGGTGTCGTCGTCGATGTCGAGGAGGGGTCGGTAGCCCCAGATGGGGGCGAGCATGGCCAGGGCGGCCTGTACGTCGACGCGTACGTCGCCGGTGTGGATGGGCAGGGGGAAGGGTTCGGCCGGGGGTAGTCCGTCGCCGAATCGGCCGTCGACGAGCAACGCCCACACATCGGCGAAGGTGACGTGGTTTTCCACGAGGTCCTCGATGTCGACGCCGCGGTAGCGCAGGTTACCGCCGTCTTTGTCGGGTTCGGCGATCTCGGTGGTGAACGCCACCACTCCTTCGAGACCGGCGACGAAATCGTCGGGCACCGTGTTGGACATCGAAGACCACCTCACCTCGACACGCACATCGTGTGGACCACTGTCGTGGGGATACCACACCGCGATCCACCACGACCCGCAATCTCACCAGGAACTCTAGGACAGGAGCACACCGGCGGCATACCGGGGAGTAACCGTGCGTCGCGGAGTAGCCTCACCTCGTGGCCGATGATGCGATTGACCTACCCAACATGCGGGTGGGCTACGGCGGCGGCATCCCACCGAACATCGGCGAAGGGGACCGCGCGGCGGGTGCCGACGGCATCCGCGAGAACCTCGATCCGAGCTGGCTACGCGGGGACCCGCCCTGGTTGGACCTGTTTCATGTGTGGCTGCGTGAGGCCATCGACTCGCGCATCCCCGAACCCAACGCGATGGTGCTCGGGACCGCCGACGCCGAGGGCATCCCGTCCACACGCACCGTGCTGTGCAAAGGGGCCGACGCGTCGGGCATCGTCTTCTTCACCGGCTACGACTCCGACAAAGGGCACCACCTGGCTGCCAATCCGTATGCGTCGGTGACCTTCCCGTGGATCGCGCTGGAGCGCCAGGTTCACTTCCGCGGAGCGGTGGAGCACGTGACGATGGAGGAGACCGCGGAGTACTGGTACATGCGACCACGCGGCTCCCAACTCTCCGCGTACGCATCTGCGCAGTCGCAACCCATCGAGACCCGTACCGACCTCGAGGATCTCGCGGCCCGGGTCGCCGGGCAGTTCGGTGGATTCGATGCCGGCGCAGAGATTCCGGTGCCGCCGGCGTGGGGCGGCTATCGACTGGTGCCCACGACCGTCGAGTTCTGGCAGGGGCGTGCCAACCGGCTGCACAATCGGGTTCGCCTGACCCGATCGGACGCCGGGTGGGAGGCCGTGCGACTGCAGCCGTGAGCCACTACTAGGCTTCGCTGGTGCCCACCGCTCCCCGGCCGAGGCGGCTGTCGAGTCGACGACTGCTCGCGGACACCACGCCACTGCGGAATCCTTACTTCCGGCGACTGTGGACCGCGAACATCGTCACCGTCGTCGGCGCGCAGCTGACCGTCGTCGCGGTGCCGGCGCAGATCTACCAGATCACCGGCAGCTCGGCCTATGTCGGCCTGACCGGCGTGTTCGGCCTGGTTCCGCTGATCGTGTTCGGTTTGTGGGGTGGTGCGCTGGCCGACGTGTTCGACCGCAGGCGCATCCTGATCGTGACGACACTGGGTCTGATCGGCTGTAGCGCGCTGTTCTGGGCGCAAGCGGCGCTCGGTGTCGGGAATGTCTGGCTTCTGTTGAGCGTCTTCGCCGTTCAGCAGGCGTTCTTCGCCGTCAACCAGCCCACCCGCACCGCCGTGCTCCCGCGACTGTTGCCGCTGACCGAATTGCCCGCCGCCAATTCGCTGAACATGACGGTGATACAAGCGGGCGCCATCGCCGGACCGCTCGTCGGCGGCGCGCTGATCCCGGTACTCGGCTACGCCACGCTGTACCTGGTCGACACACTGAGCCTGCTGGCCACGCTCTGGGCGGTGCTCCGATTACCCGTATTGCGTCCGGAACTCGCGGACGGTCAGCGCCGTCCCGCCGCCGGGTTGCGGTCGGTGCTCGACGGATTCCGATACCTGCGCGATCACCGGGTGTTGTTGGCCAGCTTCCTGGTGGATCTGATCGCGATGATCTTCGGGATGCCGCGCGCACTGTTCCCGCAGATGGCGCACGAGAGCTTCGGCGGTCCCGAAGGTGGTGGTCTCGCGTTCGCCTTGCTGTTCGCGGCGATTCCGCTCGGATCGGTGATCGGTGGGGTGTTCTCCGGGTGGGTCGTGCGGGTGCGCCGTCAAGGTCTGGCCGTGATCGTGTGCATCCTGATCTGGGGTGCGGCCATCTCGGTGGCCGGTGGGGCGCTGTTCTTCGCGCACGGTACGGTGTTGCCGATGCTGCCGGTCGTGGTGGTCGCGCTGATGGTCGGCGGGGCGGCAGACATGGCCTCGGCGGCATTTCGGCAGACGATGCTGCAGGCCGCGGCCACCGACAACGTCCGTGGCCGATTGCAGGGCGTGTTCATCGTCGTGGTGGCCGGTGGGCCCCGCATCGCCGACGTCACGCACGGGGCCACGGCGGCCGTGGTCGGCACCGCGGTGGCGACCGCAGGCGGCGGGCTGGCCGTGATCGTGCTGACGATCGTTGCCGCGCTGGCCATTCCGGCGTTCGTCCGATACCGGGCCGGTCAGCTGGCCTGAGTGATGGGGCAGTCCGTCGCGACTCGGACAAAGTGCCTGCTCAGCGAAGCCGCGGATTCGGTGCCAGTATGGTGCCATGAGTGCGGTAGTCGACAACCCCACGGGCACCTTCGCGGTGCCGATCATCGACATCACGCCGTACACGGCCAACGGAGACGCGGCGCAACGCGCAGTCGTCGCCGCCCAGATCGACGACGCCGCCAGCACGGTCGGTTTCATCCAGATCATCGGGCATCAGATCCCGGCCGCGGTGATCGAGGAGTTCACCGCGGTGATGGATGATTTCTTCGCGTTGCCGCTCGAGGAGAAGAAGGCCTACCGTACGCCGCCGGAGATCAATCGCGGGTATTCGCCGCCGAAGTCGGAGTCGTTGTCGTTGAGCCTCGGCGTGGAGCCGGCCGAGGGCATGAACGACTTCTTCGAGGCCTACAACGTAGGCGTCGAGGCCGCCGCCTACCCGGACCTCGAACTGCCCGACGATCAGTACGCCGGCAACACCTGGCCGAGTGTCGACCACTTCGAGGCGGCCGTGTCCGCGTATTTTGCCGAGGCCTCGCGGGTGGCGCACACCCTCACCCGGATCTTCGCCGAGGCGCTCGATCTCCCGCCGGATTTCTTCGACGGATACACCGACCATTCCCTCGACGTGCTGCGGATGAACAACTACGCGCTGCCGCCCGGCGAGGTGGAGCTCGACGGTGAGCTGACCGGCATGGGTGAGCACACCGACTACGGGATCGTCACGGTGCTGTGGGCCGACCAGGTGCGTGGACTGCAGGTCCTCGATCGGGACGGCGAATGGCACGATGTGGAGCCCGCGGACGGCGCGTTGCTGATCAATCTGGGTGACCTGATGGCGCGCTGGACCAACGAACGCTGGATGTCGACGCTGCACCGCGTGAAGCCGCCGGTGATCGACGGAACCATCGAACGTCGTCGGTCCGCCGCGTTCTTCCACGACGGCAACATCGATGCCACCATCTCCACCCTCCCGTCGTGTGTGGGTGCGGGCAGTCGCTACTCGCCGATCACGGTCGGCGAGCACATCGGCGCCAAGCTGGCCGGCTCGCGCGCCGGGCTGTCGAATCCCTACGCGCGCCGCGAAGCGCAACGCGTCCGCCAGGCGATGCGTCGCGGCATGGGCCAGCAGTAGCCCCGACCCGCTCAGTCGGAGCTGATGCGGCCCGGGTAGGTGGCGCGCCGTGCGGCGTGCACCGGACAGTAGTGCATCGGGTTGTCGCGCTCGGCTTCCGGCGGCAGGTTGCGGGCGGGGGTGTGCACCAGCGGGGCGTCGTCAGCCACCCGACCGTGCACGCGATCCCAGGCGTCGCGGGGACGCGGATGGCGCAGGAACCGTTTCGGCAGCAGGCGGTGCATCACCAGGTTCACGCCCCTACCGAGTAGGCGGAATCGTCGCTCGTCGGTCTCGCTCCACGGCAGCCCGAGGATCTCACGCACCGGTTCGTCGTAGAAGCCGGTGGTCATCCAGGTGAAGAATCGCTGGTTCTGTTCGGCCATGAAGCGGAACCAGAACCACTCCGGGATGAACGAGAGAAACGGTGGCGGTGGGAGCTTGCTGATGTCGAGCACCGTACGTACGGCCGGATGATCGCGAAGCTCGTTGCGGCACATGTAGTCCCAATACTCGAGGAAGTCCTCGTAGGTATCCGGGACCGGGCGCATGGAGACGCCGTACATCGCGTACCAGGCTTTCGACTCCTCGAATAGTTGCCGCTTCTGGTCCTCGCTCAGCCACGGGCCGAACCGCTCGCAGAGTCGGACGTTGCCGTACCAGAATGTGGCGTGCGCCCAGTAGAAGACGTCGGGATCGAGGGCGTGATACCGAGAACCATCCTCCATCTCGCCCTTGACGTCCCGGTGGTAGTCGCGCACCTCCTCGCCGGTGGTCGGACCCGAGTCGGGCACGGGGTCGAACACCACGCCACTGATGGGGTAGAGCGAGCGCATCAACCGTTGCCAGCGTTCGCCGAAGAAGTCCGAGTGCTCCCAGACGGCCGCGCCGAGTTTGGGGTGCATGTTCTGCATGGAGCCGGCCCACAGGCCCTGGAACATCCCGGTCCAGGTGCCCCAGATCTGCCACGTCAACGAGTCCGGGCCGAGCGGCGTGTAGTCCTCGGCGCGGATGGGCGCCGGGCGCCGGTGCTCGATCGATGAGTCCTCTGGCGTGTTCGTCAGCACCTCGGTCATGAGACGAAAGTTTAGAATCGTCTCACCCGGGGTGTCAATGTTCACCGAATGCGGAAGCGCACCCTATCGCCCGCGACGAGCTGCGCCGCGCGGTCCGACGACGCTGCGGTGAGAACAGCGACGACGGGGTATCCGCCGGTGACCGGGTGATCGGCGAGGAACACGACCGGACGTCCACTGGGTGGGATCTGCACAGCGCCATGCGGGATGCCCTCGGAGGCGAGTTCTGCGGTGTCGGCGCGATGGACGACCAGCGGGTCATCGCTGTCTTCGGGACGGGACAGTCGCACACCCACCCGGTTGCTGTCGGCGCCGACCACCCACACGCCACGGGTCAGATGCGCGGGGGTCTGTACATGATCGCGGCGTGGTCCCTCGGTGGCCTCGAGTTCGGTCACCGCCGAGTCCACGGCCGCCCGGGGCGCCGACGATGTGGCCGGCCAGTCCTCGGTGGGTTGGCCCACCGGCAGTTCGGTACCGGCACGCAGCGCGGGCGGACCGAGGTCGGACAGGGTGTCGGTGGAGCGGGACCCCAGCACGAGCGGGACGTCGATGCCGCCGCGAATCGCAACATAGTTGCGGCACCCGCGGGTCGGACTCTCGATGGTCACCTCGGCTCCGTCGGAGACGGGGAGCGCAGCGTCGACGCCGACCGGTATCCCGTCCACGCGGACTTCGGCGCGGGCCCCCGTCACCGCCATCAGCACATCGCCGTGGAGTCGAATGTGCAAGCCTCCCAACGTGGCCTCGATCACGGCTGCCGATTCCGGGTTGCCGACGAGTCGGTTGGCCAAGGTCAACGCCCCGCGGTCCGCGCCACCGGACACCGGGACCCCGAGGTGGGCGTATCCGGCGCGGCCGAGATCCTGCACCGTGGCCAGCGGGCCGGGCGCGACGACGGTGACCTGCCGGTGTCGATCACTCATCCGCGACGAACCTCACCAGGCTGCCCGGCCGCAGTCGGGCCGGGGGGACCGCCGCCTCGTCCCACATCGTCATCGAGGTCGCGCCGAGCAGCTGCCAGCCACCGGGACTGACCCGCGGATACACCGCGCTGTAGCCCGCGGCGATCGCGACCGCGCCGCGCGGGACACGGGTGCGCGACTCGGACCGCCGCCCCACCGTGCACAACGGATGGTCGGGTTCGTCGTGGGGGATGAGGTAGCCGAAGCCGGGGGCGAAGCCCATGAACTGCACCTGCCACAGGGTGTTCGTGTGCAATTCCACGACCCGCGGGATGTCGACATCGAGCAGTCGGCCGACGTCGGCGAGGTCGGGCCCGTCGTAAACGACGGGAATCCGCAGTTCGTCGTCGGCCCCGCCGGCGGTCGCCACGCTCGCATCGCCGGTGCGCAGTGCCCGGTGGACGCCGAGGGTGTCGATACCGTTCCCTCGATCGGCCTGCACCAGCACGGTCTGCGCGCTGGGTACCACGTCGGCGATGAGGAGGGTTCCCGCCGTCCGGGCGGCATGCAGGGCGGCGGTGGCGCGCGCAACCGCCTCGGTCGGCGCCGGGTCGCCGGAGAAGTCGAGAATCACCGCGTCGTGACCTGCGGGCAACTCGCGCATACGTCCAACCTACCGGCCACTCAGCGGCCATGATGACACCACGAACAGCGGCGTGGCCGGATCTGTCAGCGTGGCGGGTTGCCGGTCCGGCCGAGATGCTCGACAACGAAAAGGTGCGAATGCGCGAGATCGTGGTGTGTGGTGAAGCGCTGGTCGACGTGGTGGGAACGTCGGCGAGTCCGGCTGGTGCCGGCGGTGGCTTGCCGCCGCTGCAGCCGGCGCTCGGTGGTGGCCCGTTCAATGTTGCGGTCACCCTCGGCAGGCTGGGGAGCGCGGTCTCGTTGTGCTCGGCGGTGTCCACCGACACCTACGGCGAGGCCATCGTGTCTGCGCTGCGCTCCGCGGGCGTCGGCACGTCGCTGTTGCAACGGCGGGCCGAACCCACGTCGCTGGCCCTGGCGACGATCGGACCCGGCGGCGGCGCGCAGTATTCGTTCTACGTGGAGGGCACCGCGGACCGTCAGGTGAGCGACCCCGGCCCGTTGGCCAGCACGGTGGCCGCGGTGTGTTTCGGCACCCTGTCGATGGTGCTGGAACCTGGTGCGTCGGTGTATGAATCGCTGTTGCGGCGATCTCACGGCGAGGGGCGGTTGGTGATTGTCGACCCGAACATCCGGCCGGCGGTGATCGCAGATCCCGACGCGTACCGTCGTCGGTTCGCGTCCTGGACATCGTCGGTCGACATCGTGAAGCTCTCCGACGAGGACGCCGGGTGGTTGGCGAGCGGACCCGACGGCACGACCGGCGACGAATGGCTCGCGGCAGGTGTGAGCGCGATCATAACGACGGCGGGGGCGGCCGGAATCACCGTCCGGACCCGCCACACCGAGCTGACCGTACCCGCACCGCCTACTCAGGTTGTCGACACCATCGGTGCAGGTGACAGCGTTGTCGGCGGTGTGCTGCGACACCTGGATCGGATTGGTGCGCTGTCATCGGTGGCGGTGGCCGAGCTCGACGCCGATCAATGGCGCGCGACCGCCGAATTCGCAGGTGAGGTCGCTGCGGTGACCGTTTCCAGGCCCGGCGCGGACCCTCCGTGGGCGAGCGAGCTGGCAAGCGACTAGGTTGTAGCCAACAGCATCCTTACCCGGATCTGCGTTGAACATAGGCTCAAACCTGAGTAAAGGGGTTCGTGTGTCCGCTGAAACAGTCCCAGCTGACCAGGCATCCGATACGGCATCAGCGACCGTGACCTACCCCGGTGGGCAGCTGGAGCTTCCGATCCTGAAGGCCACCGAGGGGTCCGATTCCGTCGCGCTGGGCAAGTTCCTCGCCGAGACCGGGCTGACCACCTTCGACGGTGGCTTCGTCAACACCGCGTCGACCAAGTCGGCGATCACCTACATCGACGGCGATGCGGGCATCCTGCGCTACCGGGGCATCCCCATCGATCAGCTCGCGGAGAAGTCCACCTTCATCGAGGTCAGTTACCTGCTGATCTACGGTGAGCTGCCGACGCCGTCCCAGCTCGACGACTTCACTGACAAGATCCGTCGGCACACCCTGCTGCACGAGGACCTCAAACGGTTCTTCGACGGCTTCCCGCGCAACGCGCACCCGATGCCGGTGCTCTCCAGTGCGGTCAACGCGCTCTCGGCCTACTACCAGGATTCGCTGGATCCCAAGGACCCGGAGCAGGTCGAGCTGTCCACGATCCGGCTGCTCGCAAAGTTGCCCACCATCGCTGCGTACGCCTACAAGAAGTCGGCCGGACAGCCGTTCCTCTACCCGGACAACTCGCTGAGCCTGGTGGAGAACTTCCTGCGGATGACCTTCGGCTTCCCGGCCGAGCCCTATGAAGTGAACCCCGAGGTCGCCAAGGCGTTGGACATGCTGTTCATCCTGCACGCCGACCACGAGCAGAACTGTTCGACCTCGACCGTGCGCCTGGTCGGTTCGTCGCAGGCCAACCTGTTCACGTCCATCTCCGGCGGCATCAACGCCCTGTGGGGTCCGCTGCACGGCGGCGCCAACCAGGCGGTGTTGGAGATGCTCGAGGAGATCCGGCTCTCCGGTGGCGACACTCAGGCCTTCATGAACAAGGTCAAGAACAAAGAGGCCGGCGTGAAGCTGATGGGCTTCGGGCACCGCGTCTACAAGAACTACGATCCGCGTGCCGCCATCGTCAAGAAGACTGCGGACTCGATCCTGGAATCCCTTGGCGTTCAGGATGATCTGCTCGATATCGCCAAGGGTCTGGAAGAGGTCGCACTCAATGACGACTACTTCATCGAGCGCAAGCTCTACCCGAATGTGGACTTCTACACCGGTGTCATCTACCGTGCGATGGGCTTCCCGACCCGGATGTTCACCGTGCTGTTCGCACTCGGCCGGCTGCCCGGCTGGATCGCGCACTGGCGTGAGATGCACGAGGACCCGGCAGGCAAGATCGGTCGTCCGCGCCAGCTCTACACGGGCTACACCGAGCGCGACTATGTCGCCATGGATGCGCGCTGACCGACCCGCGGGGAGCCGGCGGACGACATCGACAAGCCGTCCGCCCACAGATACCGACTGACGACTCAAAGGAGAGTCCCGTTGACCAGCGCTGAGAAACCCGAAGTCGATTTCCCCGAGGGGCCTGCCCCGTCCGAACTGCAGATCACCGATCTTGTGGTCGGCGAGGGCGCCGAAGCCCAGCGGGGTGGCGTCGTGGACGTGCATTACGTGGGCGTCGAGTTCGCGACCGGTGAAGAGTTCGACTCCTCCTGGGATCGCGGCCAGTCCGCAAACTTCCCGCTCGAGCGCCTCATCCCCGGTTGGCAGGAGGGCATCCCCGGTATGAAGGTCGGCGGTCGGCGTCGGCTCACCGTGCCGCCGCAGTTGGCCTACGGCCCGGCCGGTGCCGGCCACCGTCTGTCCGGCAAGACGCTGGTGTTCGTCATCGACCTGCTGGGTGTGGGGTAGTCCATTTCCGCACGACCCTCGCTGCTGTGGCTCCGGCGCGATCTGCGCCTGGGCGATCTTCCGCCGCTGATCGCAGCGCAGGAAGCCGCTGACGAGGTACTGATCTGTTTCGTCGTGGACCCGCGACTGGAGAAGTCGTCGGGTCCACGACGTTTGAGTTTTCTCTTCGACTCGCTGCGCGACCTCGACGAGCAGTTGTCCGGGCGGCTCCTGGTGGTCCGCGGTCGGCCCGACGAGGAGATCCCCAGATTGGCCCGCGCCGTCGATGCGATGTCGGTCCATGTGAGCGAGGACTATTCGCCGTTCGGTCGTCGGCGTGACGGCGCAGTGGCCGAAGCGCTGGGCGACACCCCATTCGAGGCGGTGGGCTCGCCGTACCTGGTGTCGCCCGGACGGGTCACCAAATCCGATGGCGAGCCCTACAAAGTGTTCACGCCGTACTTCAAGCAGTGGCGCAGCCACGGGTGGCGCGCTCCGGCGTCGTCGTCGGTTTCCGCTACCGACCTCGTGGATCCCAGCACCATCAAGCGTTCCGGCCGCATCAAGATTCCCGCTGCCCCCACCGAATTGTCGCTGCCTGCCGGGGAGCGGGCCGCGTTGCAGCGGTGGCGGACCTTCGTCGACGACGATCTCCCCGGCTACGACGACGACCGTGACCGACCCGATCTCGACGTCACCAGCCGGATGTCGGCCTACCTGAAGTTCGGCAACATCCACCCGCGCACGCTGGCCGCCGATCTTGGCAGATCGAAAGGCGCGCAAGCGTATCTGCGGGAGCTGGCGTTTCGCGATTTCTACGCCGACGTGCTCTACCACTGGCCGAAGAGCGCCTGGCACAACTGGAACAGCCAATTCGACGACATCGCCCTGGACACCGACAAGTCGGCCTATGAACGCTTCGACACCTGGAAGGCGGGGCGTACCGGCTTCCCGCTGGTCGACGCCGGTATGCGCCAGCTGGCCGAGTCGGGATTCATGCACAACCGGGTACGAATGCTCACCGCGTCGTTTCTGGTGAAGGACCTGCACTTGCCGTGGTGGTGGGGTGCCCAGTGGTTTCTCGACCAACTGATCGACGGGGACATGGCCTCCAATCAGCATGGGTGGCAATGGGCTGCCGGTACGGGAACCGATGCGGCGCCGTACTTCCGGGTGTTCAATCCCGATACTCAGGCCGGGCGGTTCGACCCGGACGGCGAGTATGTGAAGCGCTGGGTGCCGGAGTACGGGTCGGACGACTATCCCGACCCCATGGTCGACCACAAAGCGGAGCGAGAAGAAGCACTCCGGCGCTTCGGCGAGATCTGACCCTGATCAGCGAGCCAGCGACAGTGCCTCACTCCACTTGATGCGGGTGCCGGTACGCAAGATCGACCGCTGATAGATCCGCGAGGCAAACCAGGTTGCTGCGGCGCAGGCCAGGATCATCAGCACGAAGGTGACAATGACCTGCATGGTCGAGGTGTCGCCGGTCGCGATCCGAATCGGCATGAGCGCGGCGCTGAACGGCGGAATCCACGTGAGTACCTGAATCAACGTGGAATCCAGTGCCTGGATGCCGAAGATGCCCGAGTACATCACCGCCATCGCGAGGATGGTCAACGGCGCGGAACTGGCGTTGAGTTCCTCCTGCCGGGAGACGAGTGCGCCTGTCGCGGCGTAGAGCGTTGCAAAGAACAGGAATCCGAGCACGAACCACGCGATGACGGCGGCGAACATGCCGATAGCCGTGCCTTGGATGGTCAGCAACCCGGTGGCCATGCCGGCGATCAACGCGGTCGCTCCCAGCAACAGAACCTGCGCCATCGCGATCGCGCCGATCCCGATGATCTTTCCCCACAAGAGGTGCAGCGGTTTGATGGTGGCCAGCAACAGTTCGACGACGCGTGAGGTCTTCTCCTCGACCACGCCCACGGCCACCATGGAACCCCCCATCATGATCGCCGTGATGAGCAGGATCGTCCCGACCAGTGCGATGACGATACGTTGTCCCTCATCCGGTCGGTCGGGGGTCGTCTGCTCCACGGTGAGCGATGCCCGGGGCAGCGTGGCCGCGTCGACACCACGATCGGAGAGGGCTTGGTTCAATGACGCCTGGTCGACCGAGGACCGGAGGATGCCATCGAGCGTCGGACTGAGACCGCTGTCGGAGATCGCAACGAACTGTGCGTTCGGCCCGACGACCAGCGCGGCGTCGAGCCCTCCGTCGGCCACTTGATTGCGCGCGTCCTCGGCCGTCGCCACCGGTTGCACCTCGACCGGGCTGCCGGTCGAGTTCCCGAATTCCTCGATCGTGCTCGACAATGCGGGGCCACCCCCGACGACGCCGACCTTGTCGGGTTCGGAATCGCCTGCCAATGCCGACCACACGACTGCGCCGACGATGATCACGACCATCAGTAGCCCGGTACTGATGAGGAATGATCGGGTTTTGGCGCGGGTGACGATTTCTCGTTGGGCGACCAGCCAGATCGATTGGGCGGCTGAGGATTGCGGGACAGAGGAGTTCATGCGGAAACGGCCTCTCGGAACAGTTCGGTCAGATCGGGAGTCGAGGGCGCGAACCGGTGTACCGGTCCGGTGCGCAGGGCAGCGGCGAGGATGGACTGGTCGTCGGCGATCGTCGGGTCCACGCGCAGCGACGTGATGTTGTCTGTGTGCCGATAATCGGCGCCCAGAACGCCGGGCAGACCGTCGGCCCACCGGGTCGTGGTCGGCGGCCCGGTGATCTCCAGGGTTACGCCGTCGCGGGCACGTAGTTCGTCGACGCGTCCGAGCGCACGCATCTGGCCGCGCGCCACGATGCCGACGCGATCGCACAACCGTTGGACCAGGTCGAGCTGATGCGACGAGAAGATCACCGGGATACCCTCGGCAGCTTTCTCTTTGAGGACATCACTCATCACATCGACGGCCACTGGGTCGAGACCGGAGAAAGGCTCGTCGAGGACCAGTACGCGAGGATCGTGGACGAGTGCGGCAGCGAGTTGCACGCGTTGCTGGTTGCCCAGGCTCAGATCGCCCACATCGTCATTGACACGCTGGTCGACCCCGAGTCGGGTGGTCCAACGGTCCACACTTTCCTGCGCGGCTCTGATGGACATACCGTGCAGGCGAGCGAGAAAGACGAGTTGTTCACCCACTTTCATCTTCGGATACAGGCCGCGCTCCTCGGGCATGTACCCGATCTGACGGCGGGTGTGCAGATCGATGGGATTCGCACCGAGGGTGACGCGGCCTGCGTCGGCTGCGAGAACACCCAGGATGATGCGCATGGTGGTGGATTTGCCGGCGCCGTTGCTGCCGACGAATCCGAACAACTCCCCGGGTGACACCTGGAAAGTCATGTCCTGCAGGGCGACCAGATCGCCGTATCGTTTGTGTAGGCCGTCGATGATCAACGGTTCGTTCATCGCGTGCTCCGTTCGGGGTCGGCGGTGTCCGGGTTGCCCGGGTCGGGGAGGGGCGCGGAGCCGGGGTGGTGCGCGGAGTCCTCGGGGTAGGCGGGGGCGACTTCGAGATCTTCGGGATCGGGGTCGGACATCCACCATGTGGTCAGCAGTGTCGGCAGCATCACCGCGCACAACACGAGCGTGATCAGCACGATCGCGGTGCCGTACACCGCGTCGCCGCTGACCTGGTCTTGGGTACTGAGGGCGACCAAGATGAAGTAGGGCACGAACATCAGCGAGTACAGCACGATGAATGCCATCGATCGTGCCGAGTTACGTTGTGCCGCTTGAATCTCGTCGAGGGCCGAGACGGGCGTGTCGGCGATCGACCCGGTGACGATACGGAGCAGGTACTGGCATACGAGCGAGCCGACCACGGCCACCCCGAACGGCACGATGAACCACTCGGTGAAGTAGGAGAGGACGGCGGCGATGCCGGCGACGGCGAGAATCACCAACTGGCACACCACCAATGTGCGATAGCCACGACGGTTGCGCCACCGTCGGAGGGAGCCGGCATGCCTGGTGTTGAACCGCAGATGCCGCTGGGCTCGCCAGAGATCGTAGCGACGCCAGAATTCCGGAGTCGCCTCCTCGGGAACGGCGGAGTTGGGGTCCCTCATCGTGCACCTCCAAGGTCTGAAGTCGGTGAATCGTGGCTGTCCGGACGCCGATACAGTTCCGCCGACATCGCACCGAATTCAGTGCGACTGAACACGGCTTCGACGGGTAGATCGAATACGGCGCAGATGCGGAAGGCCAGATCCAGGCTGGGATAGTTGTCGCCCCGTTCGAGTGCGCCCACCGACTGCACATTCACCCCGACCATCTCGGCGAGTTGGGCGCGGGTGAGCTTGCGCTCGGCGCGTAACACGCCGATCCGGTTGTAAATGGGGAGCTTGTCACCCCGCCGCACTGGACTCACCTGATCAAGTGTTGTGAAAACACAACAACATGTCAAGGGGATACATCGAAATGCTGTTAATCGAGGAATTCTGCGACATTGCGTGCAGCTTCGCGGCCGGCTCTGTTCGCCCCGATGGTCGACGCGGACGGCCCGTACCCCAGTAACTGCACCCGCGGATCATCGGCGACGGTAGTCGCGAGCCGGCCCGTCATGGTGATTCCACCGCCGGACGAGCGCAGGCGCAGTGGTGCCAGATGATCCAGTGAGCTGCGAAAACCGGTGTTCCAGAAGATGACGTCGACGTCGAGATGATCACTCCCGGCCGGGCCGGTACCGCAGTCCCAGCACACGCCGGTCTCGGTGATCCGGGTGAACATCCGGTGCCACGTCAGGATGCCGTCATCGCGGGCGGCGGCGATCGACGGGGTCAGTGCCAACCCGGTGACCGACACCACCGACGTGGGCGGCAGGCCGGCGCGTACTCGCTCCTCGACCCGGGCCACCGCCTGTCTGCCCTTGTCGGGGTCGAACGGTGTGGCGTCGAAGACGGGTTCGGTGCGCGAACACCAGTACGTCTCGACGCCGACAGCATGCCGTGCGATCTCGATCAGCAACTGCACCGCAGAGATTCCGGCGCCCACCACCAGGACCCGTTGGCCGGCGAACTCGTCGGGGCCCACATAGTCATGGGTGTGCAGTTGCCGGCCGCGGAAGTCTGCGATACCGGGGACATACGGGACGAAAGGCCGCTCCCAGGTGCCGGTGGCGTTGATGATGGCGCGTGCGCCGATGACGGCTCCGTCGCCGAGTGTGACGGCGAATTCGCCGTCGGTGTAGTTGTCGTCAGCGTGGTCGACCATCTCGACGCTGACCGGACGCCGAATGGCGAGTCCGAACTTCTCTTCGTACCTGCCGAAGTATTCGGGCACGGCGGTGGCGGCGGGGAAGGCCTCGCAGTCTCGGCCCAGGGCCTCGACCAACCCGAGTCCGGGGAGATCGTGCACGCCGTTGGCGGTCGCGAGGGTCAGGGTGGGCCAACGGAACTGCCAGGCGCCACCGGGGCCGGGCGCGTGGTCTAGCAACAGGTAGCGGTTGCCGAGACCGAATCGCTGCAGGAAGTAGGCCGCCGACAACCCCGCCTGTCCGCCGCCGATCACCACCACATCGGTTCGGTCAGCCATGTCCACGGTTCTCAGTCTGGCATCGTGCTCGGGTGTGGTGCCCGCCGCCGTGGGCACAGACGCCGAACCCGGGGGATGGGTAGGCTTCGGCTCATGATCCACTCGTCTGCCACTGGGACCGTTGTGACCATCGAGCTGGACCGGGTCGACAAGCGCAACGCTCTCGACGAGCAGATGCTTGCCGGATTGTCGGACGCCTTCACCTCCGCGGTCGATGCGGGCGCGCGGGCCATCGTGGTGACCGGGCGCGGATCGGTGTTCTGCGCGGGCGCTGATCTGTCCGGGCCCGTCTACGACCCGGGGTTTCTGGACCGACTGGTGGGCACGCTGCAGCAGATCGAGGCCACCCCGATTCCCGTGATCGCCGCGTTGAACGGTTCGGCACTGGGGGCGGGTCTGCAACTCGCCATGGCGGCCGATCTGCGCGTGATGGCGCCCGATGCGATAGCGGGTATCCCGGCCGCGAAGATCGGAGTCGCAGTAGACGAGTGGACCATCCGGCGCCTGGTGTCGCTGGTCGGCGCCGGTCAGGCGCGTGGCATGCTCATCGGGTGTGATCCCTTGTCGGCAGATCGGGCGCATGCGCTGGGGTTTGCGAATCGCATCGGGGATGTGACCGACGCGCAGCATTGGGCGTCCATGATCGCCGATCTCGCGCCGCTGACCCTGCGGCACTACAAGATGGTCCTCAATGAGGACGGTGCGCGCACCGAACCCGCCGCCGATCGACTCGCGGCGATGATGCAGGCTTGGGAGAGCGACGATCTCGCAGAGGGGCGGGCGGCACGCGCCGAGAAGCGCGCGCCGAAGTTCTCCGGACGCTAGTGTCCGACTAGTCCTCATCACGGTCGTCGGCGGCTTCGGCTTCCTCCCGTCGTTGTCGGTTGCGTTCGCGTTCTTGCTGTCGGCGGGCGTGTTTGGCTGCCACCCGAGGTGTGGAGCGGGTGGGGGGTTTCGGCGATGGTGGTGTTGTTGTGTCGGTGCTTGTGTCGGCCGCCGGTGGTGGCGGTTTGAATCGGATACGTCGTAGGCCGGGGAACAGTTTCTCCATGCTTTCGGTATCCCCGCCGATGACGAGGCCTTCGGGAGTGATGCACTCCGTTCGTAGCCTTCCGAAGCGGTCGCGGTACTGGTCGTCGAGCCACGACCCGAACGTCTTAGGGATGTGGGAGAAGCGGTCTTTGACGTTCAGATTGTCCGGTTCGGTCTGACCACCCCTGCCCGGATCAGCATGGTTGTATTCGGCGACGTGATCGATATCGGCGCGCCACGCGGGGGTGTCGTTACCGGGGATAACGCTGTAGGCATCCCGAATCCGGATGAACGTCTCCAACGCCGAGGACAGCCGATACGGATCCGACGGCAGATGCGCATCCAGCGTGAACCCGCCATCCGGGACGGGTACGGTGCCCTCGGGCACCAACGGCTTGATGACCGCGTCCTTACGCGCCGCCAACTCCCGCACATGTGCGTCGTCGATGACGCCGTAGCCGTCGATGAATCCGGCATGCTCAGCACCATCCAGGGTGGCCTCGTCACACACGACGTGGATGACGATCTTCGCATCCGCCGGTGGCACCGTGGTCGCCTCGGGAATCACGGCGGTGCAGGTGTCGACACCACATAGGCATTCGAACGGTGTGCCCGACAACAGCGCGAACATCGCATCTGAGGCCCGTTGCTGGCGGGTTCGTTCGTCGTTGTCGCACACTGCGTCGGCGAGTGCACGGACCGCCTCGGCGGCGATGCGTACGTTTTCGGCGGCCATCGTCGCCGAGATCTCGGCCATCCCGTCACCGGTGTTCTTGGAGTGCACACCACGCTTGTCGAGGGCCTCGCGGCGACGTTCACGTACCGCATCGGGATGATGCCGGAAGATGATGCGATCGCACATGTCGCGCAGCCGGTGCGCCGACCAGGCGGTGGTGTGGGCGTCGAGGTCGGCGGCGATCTCGGCATCGACTGCCGCCGCATAGGGTTGCCCATCGACCAGTTCGGTGCGGGAGATGATCTTGGTGACCAACTCGGCGGTGATCCGACCATCGCGCAACCGCTCCGACACTTGTGGCAGACGGTCGCGTAACGCGACCGCTTGATGCAGGAACTTTTCGGCCGCACCCTGACTGATGCCCTGGCTCACCGCGATCCGCGCCGCGCAGTCGGCGAACCCGTCATGCAGCAACAGGGCGTGATCATCGGATTCAGCACCGACCAGGCGGGTGTGGAGTTCGGCGGCGATCTGATAGCGATGCCACGCCAGGAATGCCTCACCGCGTGCATCGGAGATCAAGGCGCCGAGCAGATCATTCGTCTCCCGCGACCCGACCTGTTCGGCCGGTAACCCGCCGGTGAACAGCGACGGTAGGTCCGGCCACGGCGACGGGTCACTCCACCACGACGCGATCGACCAACCCGGACCCGACACGACACACCTTCCAGAGACAGCAACGGGGGCAGCACGAGACCACAACCCACATATCTCCGAAAGGAACAGGCCGACATTCACGGCCCGCCCGACTCACATCATCACTTCGTCGATCTCGCTGACACCAATCTACGACACCCCACCGACAAGAACGTTCCTGCAGGTCAGCGGTAGATCTCGTCGGTTCGACATGCGCGCGACTGGGCACGTGCGCACCGCCACGAATGCGTGTCCCATGAATCCCAAAATACGCCCAAATCGGACATTAGGAGCCTCGAACTTCATGCCGCGCCGCAGTTTTCACAGACGAAACATATCGATCAAGTGACCGAAACCCTTGGTCCCTACTTTCAGCCAAGGCGTTGACCACCCCTGGTTGATGCCGGGTCCGGTGAGGGAGAGGTATGTCGAGAGAATCGGAATTCACCGAGGACATCGGTGAGATCGAGAGCGCTGAACACAGTATCGTCGCGACCGGTGCGCAGGCCGCCGCCGCACGCGAGACGCTCGAGGACTACACACTGCGATTCGCTCCACGGAGCTATCGCAAGTGGGGCCCGGGTGTTGTCGCCATCTCTGCCCTGGGTGGCATCGCCTATCTGGCCGACTTCGCGATCGGTGCCAACGTCGGCATCGCCAACGGTACCGGCAATGCACTGCTCGGGATCGCGTTCTTCGCGATCGTCATCGTGCTGACCGGCTATCCGCTGGCCTACTACGCGGCGCGCTACAACATCGATCTCGACCTCATCACGCGCGGAAGCGGTTTCGGCTATTACGGATCGGTCCTGACCAACGTCATCTTCGCGTCCTTCACGTTCATCTTCTTCGCGCTCGAGGGCTCGATCATGGCTCAAGGTCTCAAACTGGGTCTCAACATCCCACTGTGGCTTGGCTATCTGCTGTCGTCGGTGTTGATCATCCCGCTGGTGATCTACGGCATGAACACCCTCGCCAAGCTGCAGGTCTGGACGACTCCGCTGTGGCTGATCATGATGGTCTTCCCGTTCCTCTATCTGGTGATCAAGCATCCCGACGCGATCGGTGACTTCTTCGCGTTCAGCGGCGGAACCGATGGCCAAGCAGGTCATGGCGTGTCGTTTGCCGGAACGATGCTCGCCGCCGGTGTCTGTCTCTCATTGATCGCCCAGATCGCCGAGCAGATCGACTACCTGCGCTTCATGCCGCCCAAGACGCCGGAGAACAATCGCAAATGGTGGACCGCCGTGCTGACGGCTGGCCCCGGATGGGTCATCTTCGGCGCCATCAAGCAGATCGTCGGGTTGTTCCTGGCCGTTTATCTGATCATGAACTTCGCCGAACAGGCGGGTGTGGCCAATGAGCCCGTCCAGCAGTTCCTCGCCGTCTACGAAGAGTTCATGCCGCACTGGCTGGCAATGACCCTCGCCGTGATCCTGGTGGTGATCAGCCAGGTCAAGATCAATGTCACGAACGCTTACTCGGGCTCGCTGGCGTGGACCAACAGCTTCACCCGGGTCACCAAGACCTACCCGGGCCGGCTCGTCTTCCTGGTGTTCAACGTCGCCATCGCCATCGCGCTGATGGAAGCCAACATGTTCAGCTTCCTGAACGAACTGTTGAACTTCTACGCCAACTGCGCGATCGCGTGGATCGTGACGGTCGCCTCCGACATCGCGATCAACAAGTATCTGCTGAAGATCTCGCCCAAGGAGCCAGAGTTCCGCCGCGGCATGCTCTACAACGTGAACCCGGTCGGCTTCGTGTCGGTGATCGTGGCCGGGGGCGTGTCGATCATGGTGTACTTCCACGTGTTCGGCGATGCCATCCAGCCGTACTCACCGTTGGTCGCGTTGATCCTCGCGCTGGTGCTGCCGCCGATCATCGCCACGGCGACACAGGGCAAGTACTACCTGCGCCGCACCGACGACGGGATCGACATCCCGATGTACGACGAGCACGGTAACCCCACCGACGTTCGCCTCACATGCTGCGTGACCGGGATCGACTTCGAGCGTCCGGACATGATCGCCTCCAACGTGCCAGGGCCCAACGGCGAGAAGCAGTACATCAGTTCGCTGGCTCTGTCCTGCGACAAGACCGGCGAACATGTGCTGCCCGCTCAACCGCCGGCCTGATGACATCGCACTGAGCGTCATCACACATTGATTGTGGTCGCTGCCGGATCGTTCACCGAACGATCCGGCAGCGCCTCGACATCTCCGTTCGGTCAGTCCTCGATGAGGTAAGCGCTGAGTGCGGTCACCATCAATTCGATGATCTTCGCGATGGCCACGTCGTCAGACGTGCTCAGATAGGTCAAGGTGATCGTGTTTGTGGTCGCGATGATCACCGGACTGAGGTTCGCTGTCGGCTCGATCCAGCGCACTCCGGACCGCTCGGCAGCAACCTCGAGGCCGATCGTGGCGACCTCGTAGAGCCGCTGGTACATCTGCTTGCCGACAGCCTGCAGCTCGGCGTGATTGTGGGCGTAGATGCCGAGTGAGATCGTCGCCTGCATACGTCCGGGGTCGGCCTTGAGTAGCCGGTAGAAGGCCTCGAGGTGAGCCTGCATGTTCTTGCGCATCGCCTCGACGCCGCGCGCCTCGGAGTCGGCCGTCATCGGGAGGATCGCCTCGAGCATCCGGCCGATGTCCGAGGGGACCGCGGTTTCCATGACCGCGCTCAACAACGATGTGCGGCTGTCGAACGCATAATGAAAGCTCGCCAGCGGCATATTGGCGTGCGAACAGATGCGGCGGGTCGTCGCCCCCTCCACACCGTGGTCGGCGATGACTCGGTAGGCGGCTTCGATCAACGCCGTCCGTCGTTGCTCGACTGACATCCGTGCCAAACCGCATTACCCCCCTGAGCGCCTGCGACCTGCGCATGCGCGGTGAACATATCCGAAGCAGACTATCAGTGCAGATCGGACCGGATGTGCTGGATGGCCCCATGAATGGGGACAGTTTCGTCTGGCGCGGCGCAATGAACGCCGTGGCGGGCGATCCATCCGCGGCATCGGGTGCGACGGCATTACCCTGGGTCCGTGACCTCGACGATCGGCTCAGTGTCCCCGGGCCTGGCACGACGCGCCGCAACGACCCTGGCGGCGGCCGGACGGACTGCGCTGGAGTCGGCGACCGGTTCCCTGGCCCGCGGGGGCGTGCCGGCGGCACGCGCCCTTGGTGCAAGTGCCACTGAGATCGGCGCTTTCACGCATGGCTCACCGAATCTGCGCGACGGGTTCTTCCGCAACCTCGACCATGCGCCGTCGCAGGTGGACGCCGATCTGCGCGTGGTGCTCGACATGGCCCGTCGCCCGGGCAAGCCGCGTCGGCCCGTTCCGGTGTTGGCGCCCGCCTTCTCCGGCGACGTCGAAGACCTACAGATCACCTGGCTCGGGCACGCGTCGGTGCTCGTCGAGATCGACGGGGTGCGGGTGCTCACCGACCCGGTCCTGAGTCGTCGCTGCTCGCCGTCGCAGACCGTTGGACCGGCCCGGATGCATGCGGCGCCGGTCACCGTCGCCGACCTGCCCTCCATAGATGTGGTGCTGATCAGCCACGACCACTACGACCACCTCGACATGGCGACCGTTGTCGACCTGGCGCTGCTGCATCCGCAGGCACGGTTCGTCGCACCGATCGGGGTAGGCGCACATCTCATCGCCTGGGGCGTGGCCGCCGACCGGATCGATCAGGCCGACTGGTGGGGCGAGGTCACGGTGTCGGCCGGTGGACGCGACATCACCTTCATCTGCTGCCCGGCGCGGCACTTCTCCGGACGTTCGCTGTCCCGCAATCTGGCGCTCTGGGGGAGCTGGGTGATGGCCGGCCCGGTACACCGTGTCTTCTTCTCGGGCGACACAGGGTTCTCGGAACACTTCGAAGATGTCGCTGCCCGGCTCGGCCCGGTCGATGCGTCGCTGACGGCAGTGGGTGCCTATGACCCGGTGTGGCCCGATGTGCACGTCACGCCGGAAGAGGCCGTCGTGGTGCACCGGATGCTTGCACGTGATCGCGAATCGGTGATGATCCCCATCCACTGGGGCACCTTCAACCTGGCCCGACATTCCTGGGGGGATCCGATCGCACGGCTGCTGCCGGCGGCAGTGGTCAATCCCACCGACGTACTGATTCCGCCGCCGGGCGGCACCGTGCATCTGCTCCACCGGACCGGGACGGGGCTCGAGATGCCGCGCTGGTGGGAGAAGAGCGCGTGACACAGGTTACGACCGAGACTGCCGACAACCCCGGGTTGACCGCTGCCGAGGTCGCGCGCCGGGTAGCCGACGGCCAGGTCAATGACCGGCCGGACCGCTCCGGGCGGACGGTCTTCGACATCGTCCGCGCCAATGTGCTGACCCGCATCAACGCCATCCTTGGCGTGCTGTTCGTCATCGTCGCGTCCACCGGTTCGCTCATCAACGGCCTGTTCGGGTTGTTGATCGTGGCCAACAGCAGTGTGGGAATCATCCAGGAGGTCCGGGCCAAACGGACGCTGGACAAACTGGCGATCGTCGGTCAGGCCCGGCCTGTCGTTCGCCGCGACGGTGAGTCGACCGACGTCGCTCCCGACGAGGTGGTGCTCGACGACATCATCGAGATCGGCCCCGGCGATCAGATCGTGGTCGACGGTGAGATGGTCGAGGCGCTCGCCGTCGACGTCGACGAGTCGCTGCTGACCGGTGAAGCCGATGCCGTGGACAAAACGCCCGGCGACCCGATCCTGTCCGGCAGCTTCGTGGTCGCGGGGGCGGGCGCCTACCGCGCCACCAGGGTCGGTGCGGACGCGTATGCCGCGCAGCTGGCCGCCGAGGCGTCGAAGTTCACCTTGGTCTCCTCGGAACTGCGATCGGGTATCGATCAGATCCTCAAGGTGATCACCTGGCTGTTGATCCCGGCCGGCATCCTCACGATCATCAATCAGTTGTTCATCAGTGACAACGGCATTCGCGCGGCGCTGCTCGGCATGGTTGCCGCACTCGTGCCGATGGTGCCCGAGGGGCTGGTGCTGATGACCTCGATCGCGTTCGCGGTGGGCGTGGTCCGGCTCGGTCAGCGGCAGTGTCTCGTCAACGAGCTGCCCGCCATCGAGGGCCTGGCGCGTGTCAACGTGGTCTGCGCCGACAAGACGGGGACGCTCACCGAGAACGGGATGCGCCTCGCCGAGGTTCGGTTGACCCGGGGAGTCGACGCCGTCGACGCGACCGAAGTCGGCGAGGTCGACCGTGTGCTGGCAGCGATCGCGGCGCATGACCCGCGCCCCAACGCGAGCATCCAAGCACTTGCCGAGGCCTATCCCGATCCGCCTCGCTGGACGATGAGCGCGCTCGAGCCATTCACCTCGGCAAAGAAGTGGAGCGGGATGTCGTTCCGCGACGACACCACCGACGCCGACATGGGTAACTGGCTGATCGGTGCTCCCGACGTTCTGCTCGATGCGGACAGCGACGTCGCCGCCGACGCCGCCGAGCTCGGTGTGCAAGGCCTGCGCGTGCTGCTGTTGGCGCGCACCGACGTCGCCGTGGACACACCTCCATCGGATGACCGGGTGGCGCCGGGAACCGTGACACCGATCGCGCTGGTGGTGCTCGAACAGCGGGTCCGACCCGACGCACGCGACACACTCGACTATTTCGCCGGACAACGGGTACAGGTGAAGGTCATCTCCGGGGACAACGCTGCGTCGGTCGGAGCCGTCGCGGCCTCGCTCGGGCTCGGTAGCCCGGCGACTTCGGTGGACGCACGGTCGTTGCCAACCGACACCGACGAACTCGCCGACGTCGTCGGCCGCGGCGTCACCTTCGGCCGTGTGCGGCCCGATCAGAAACGGGCCATGGTTGCCGCCTTGCAGTCCCGCGGGGACACGGTGGCGATGACCGGTGACGGCGTGAACGACGTGCTGGCACTCAAGGACGCCGACATCGGGGTGGCGATGGGCTCCGGGAGTTCCGCGGCGCGGTCGGTGGCCCAGATCGTGTTGCTCGACAACAAGTTCGCGACCCTTCCATACGTGGTGGCCGAGGGGCGTCGGGTCATCGGCAACATCGAGCGCGTCTCGAACCTGTTTCTCACCAAGACGGTGTACGCCGTCCTGCTTGCCCTGTTGGTGGGGTTGGCCGGCGTGTGCGGTGAGGTGTTCGGATTCGGGTCGATCAGCTATCCGTTCCAGCCGATCCACGTCACCATCTCGGCATGGTTCACCATCGGAATACCGGCGTTCGTCCTCTCCCTGGCGCCCAACTCCGAGCGCGCACGAACCGGATTCGTCCGCCGAGTCCTGGCGCAGGCGGTACCCAACGGGATCATCGTCGGGCTCGCCACCTTCGCGACTTACATCATCGTCAACCCGGGCGGCAACGAGATGGCTGTCGGGGCCAAGGACTCGATCGACTTCACCCCGGAACAGACGCAGGCCGCCACTGCCGCGCTGATCACCCTGCTGATGGTTGCGCTCTATGTGCTCGCGGTGGTGGCCCGCCCGTACACCTGGTGGAAAGTCGTGTTGCTGGCGCTGTCGGTGGGGGCCTACGTGCTCATCTTCACCTGGTCGTGGACTCAGGAACTGTTCCGACTCGACTCGTCGAACGTACAGATGGTCTCGGTGGCGGTCATGGTGGGCGCCGTCGGTGTGGCCGCCGTCGAAGCGGTGTCACGAGTGGTACCCGGATTGATCGCGGTTCGGGATGCGCGGGCGTCGCATTCGCCGAGAAATAACTAGGGTGGTCCGTATGGATCTCAAGGGACTCGTGGACAAGGCCAAGAACACGCTCCGGGGCAACCCGCACCTGATCGAAAAGGGTGGCTCCTACATCGACAAAGCGACCGGCGGCAAGTATGCCGGTCACGTCGACAAGGCGCAGGACGCGGTCAAGAAGGCCGTCGGCGCCGAGTCGTCGAATGATCCGAATTCGCAACCGCCCCAGCGGAACCCGCAGAACCCGACCCAGCAGAACCCGACCCAGCAGAACCCGACCCAGCAGAACCCGAATCCGCCTCAGCAGTGAGGCCTGCCTCGGGATCGCCGGCGGCAGCAGCGCGCGGGTGGCGTCGGTAGGCCGACACCGAGGGGTCGCCGACGATCCAGTAGCGCCATGCGACGTCGGCGGCCAACCGCACCCCGACCCGCGGGCCGACCGCGATGTGCACACCTGCCGGTCGCCCCGTCGCGTCGAGGTGAACCGGGTGGGGTTCGCCGAGGTCGGTGCCGAGGTCGGCCATCGTGATCCCGAGGGCGCGGGTCAGGTTGCCGGGGCCGCGCGCCAGCGCAGCGTCGTTGCCGGCGGTGGGCCGTCGGTCGCGCGCGGTCGCCAGGCCGTCGACGATCTCCCCGGCGCGGATCAGGACCGCCGCCCCCTGCTCGGTGGGGCCGGTCACCACGTTCGCGCAGTGGTGGCCATGGATGCGGTAGACGTACAGGCGTCCGGGCGGCCCGTACATGATCTCCGAGCGGGGGGTACGCCGGTACGCGTGTGACGCCGGGTCGTCGCGGCCGCCGTAGGCCTCGACCTCGGTGATGCGGGCGGCGACTCCGTGACCGACGAGAACGGCGCCCAGTAGGGCTCGGGCCTCGAGGCTGACGCTAGGCTCACTGACCATGGCCAAGACGAGTGACTCCATCGACGTGGACTTGTCCGTCGAGGATACCTGGGCGGCAGCGTCGGATCTGTCGAGGTTCTCCGAGTGGCTGCTGCTGCACGACGGGTGGCGTTCGCCAGTGCCCAGTGCTGGTGAACTCGCGGCGGGCGTGACGCTGGCGTCGGTGGTGAAGGTCAAGGGCACCAGGGTCCGGTTCGACTGGCTGATCGAGACGTACCGACCGTTCGAGCAGGTGCGCCTCAAAGGCAATGGCAAAGGTGGGGTGAAGGCCAAGCTCGATCTCGGCATCCTTCCCACCGATGCCGGTTCGACAGTAACGTTCACTGTCGATCTGGGTGGTCTGCCGCTCATCGGCCCCGCAGGCAAGGCGGCGGCGATGGCGGTGTCCGGGGATCTGCGCAAGTCGTTGACGACATTCCGCACGGTTTTCGGCTGATCCACCGCGTATTGATTGCGTGACAAGGGGGAGACGGCGTGGGGCGTCATAGTTCGGACGGGGATCAACCGCGCTCGCCGCGATCGGGCGGGCCGAATGAACCGTCGGCATCACGCAGCGGTCCGATCGACATGCCGGCCAGTGGACCGTTTGCCGCGCCTGCGCGCCCCGCATCTGGCGATGACGGATTCGGTTTCGAACATCGCCGGTCATCGTCGGGTCGCCGCGGGGGCCTGATCTGGGGCATCGCGGCGCTGATCCTGGTGGTCGCGCTGGTCACCGGGTTCGTCCTGTGGCGAACCGGCGCGGTCGGCTGCGGCGACCGGACATCGGTGGCGGTCGCCTCCGATCCGGCGATGACCAGCGCACTGCAGTCGGTCGCGCAGCAGGCGTCCGCGGATTCATGTTTCGACTATCAGGTCAGCGGGGTTGCCGGCGCGGAGGTTCCCGGGCAGCTCACCAGTGGCGAGCAGGCGCCGGACCTGTGGGTGGCCGATTCGCAGATCCAGGCTCGCCGGGTCCTGACCCAGGTGCGTCGGGACCTGAATCTGGTCTCCCCGTCGATCGCCACCTCGCCGACAGTCGTCGTCGGCAAGGACGTTCCAGAACTCAACAGCTGGGTCGACGTGATGAAGCTGCCAGATCTGCGTACCGGCAGCCCAATCGACACGAGCACCGGGGATGCCCCCATCGTCGGTGCACTCACCGAGGTCAACGGGGGCGCACTGACCGAGGACGAGTTGACGTCGGCGATGACGGTGCTCGCGGTCCAACAGAACAACGCACGTCTGGAGAACGACAGCGACGGCGCCCGGCTGAACCTCGCGAACGCCACGGGTGTTCCGGTGGTCACCACCGAGCAGCAGTATCTGCTGTACATGCGGACACACAGTGATGCCGGCCTGACCGCGTCGGTGCCGGCAGACGGAACCGTGATGCTGGACTATCCGATGGTCAACACGGCGAGCACGTCCCGTCAGGACACGGCTGCCGAGGCCGGACAGGCGCTGATGGACCGACTCGCCTCCGACGACGGACTCGCGGCGCTCAACGAATCCGGCTACCGGAATCCGGACGGTGACCCGCTGCCCGACAACGCCGGCGTGGGGCAGGTGCAGCGACTGCAGCTCGACGATTCCTCCCAGGTCGACAAGGCCATTCGGCAATGGCAGGTGCTCGGCGTGCCGATCCGCACGTTGGTGGTGCAGGACACCTCCGGTTCGATGGCCGCGCCTGCCGGGGATACCACCCGCGCCGAGTTGCTCATCGACGCGTCGATGACCGGGCTGAAACTGTTCCCCAACAACGCCTCGATCGGGGGGTGGGCGTTCGGTATCGACAAGGGTGGTCCCGGTCAGGACTGGAAGTGGATGTCGCCCATCAAGCGTCTCGACGCGAACTCGGCCGGCGGCGGAACGCATCGTGACCAGCTCGGCCGCGCGGTGCAGCGTGGTCTGGCGCCATCGCAGCTCGGCGGTGGTACGGGCCTGTACGACACAACCCTCGCGGCCTTCAAAGAGGTTCAGAACAGCTACGACCCGAACTACTCGAACTCGGTGATCATCATGACCGATGGTCAGAACGAGGATCCGGACAGCATCAGCCTCGACGAGTTGTTGTCGGAGCTGAAGTCGCTGGAGGATCCCGCCCGCCCGGTGTTGATCTTGACCATCGGTATCTCCGATGACGCCGATACCGACGCGCTCGAGCAGATCGCCGAGGCCACGCCCGGCGGGTCGACCTACGTCGCGGAGACCCCCGAGGACATCCAGAACGTGTTCGTCGACGCCATCCAGGCGCGCGTTGCCGCAGCCGGCCGCTGAAGTCAGGAGCCAACCGCGACACGGCGTAGGACGGTGAGCGCGTGCTCGATCGCCGGCGACGGCTCACCGGCGAGTCGGGCCACCGCGAGCTCGACGGTCGGGGCGCCCGGCCGAAGGGGGAGATAGCGCACACCGGCGATCCCCAGCGCGGCGGTGGGTTCGGGAACCAGGGCGACACCGAGCCCGGCAGCCACCAGCGTGACCAGCGTCGAGGTCTCGGCCACCTCGTGGCGGATACGCGGCACGAATCCGGCTCCGGCGCAGATCGTCGCCAGCACCCCGTTCATCACCGATCGGCCATGACCGACGTGGGCGATGAACTCGGCATCACGCAGGTCCTCGGCGTGCACGCCATCGGCGGCGCCGATGGGCAGGTCCTCGGGGACCGCGACGAACAGTTTGTCGTGGCGAATGATGTCCACCACCAGATCGGAGCTACCCACCGGTGGACGCAGTAGCGCGATGTCGATTTCCCCGGTCTCCAGCGCCGACAGCTGAGCCGGGGCCAGCATCTCGCCGTGCACGCTGACCTCGAGGTCGGGTAGCTCCTCGCGTAGCGCCCGCACCAGCCGCGGCAGCAGTGAGTACGTCGCCGAGCCCACACAGCCGACCGCGAGCGTGCCCGCCCGACCTTCGGCGACTCGCTGTGCCTGGATTCCCGCGACGTCGACCGCGTCCAGAATCGACTCCACGCGCTCGAGGTAGGCGTGCCCAGCCGGCGTGAGTTCCACCCGGCGGGTCGAGCGAACCAGCAGGGTCACCCCGAGTTCGGCCTCGAGCTGTCGGATCTGTTGCGACAACGGCGGCTGTGCGATGTGCAGGCGCTCTGCGGCTCGGCCGAAGTGGAGTTCCTCGGCGACCGCGCGGAAATATCGCAGATGGCGCAATTCCATCATTAAGACTTTACACATATCACTGTGACCGAAATAGATACTTCTCAATATCGAATCAGGTTCTTATCGTAGTTGTATGACCTCCGGAACCGACATCGTCATCTGCTCGCCACTGCGCACACCCGTCGGGCGCATGGGGGGTGCGCTCGCTCGTTTGACGGTCACTGACCTGGCCACCGGATTGCTGCGTGAGCTCGCGACGCGGACCGGCCTGGGCGATGGCGACATCGATGACGTGGTGCTGGGGCAGGGATATGCAAGCGGTGAATCCCCCGCGATCGGCCGGATCGCGGCGCTCGACGCGGGCCTCGGCACCGGAGTGCCCGGAATGCAAGTGGACAGGCGTTGCGGGTCCGGACTGCAGGCAGTGCTCAACGGCGCAGCTCAGGTTGCCACCGGGGGTGCCCGCCTGGTGATCGCCGGTGGCGCCGAGTCGATGTCCAATGTCGAGCACTACGCACTCGGGCTGCGGACCGGCGTGCGTCAAGGCGGCGTCGAGCTGATGGACCGGCTCGACCGAGGGCGGCTCACCGCCGGCGGTGAGCGCCATCCGGTGCCCGGTGGCATGATCGAGACCGCCGAGAATCTCCGTGCGCGATACGGCATCGGGCGTGCCGAACAAGACCACCTGGCGGTGCGATCACATGAGCGTGCGATCGCCGCGCACAAGGCAGGCCGCTTCGCCGAGGAGCTCGTACCCGTGACCGTACCCGGGCGACGAGGTAAACCGGACGTGGTGGTCGATCGCGACGAGCATCCCCGCCCCGATGCCACCGTGGAATCCATGGCCGAGCTGCGGGCGATCCGGGGCAAGATCGATCCGGAGTCGACCGTCACCGCCGGAAACGCGTCCGGCCAGAACGACGGCGCAGCCATGTGCGTGGTGACGACTCGCGACGAGGCGCAGCGGCGTGGTCTGGACCCCGTTCTCGCGCTGCGGTCGTGGGCGGTCACCGGTTGTGCGCCAGAGACGATGGGTATCGGGCCGGTGAGCGCCACCGCGTCCGCGCTCGAGCGGGCCGGCCTCACCCTCGACGAGATCGACCTGATCGAGCTCAACGAAGCGTTCGCCGCGCAAGTGCTCGCCGTGCTGGCCGAGTGGAAGGTCGACCCCGAGGACGATAGGCTGAACCCCAACGGTTCTGGGATCTCACTGGGACATCCGATCGGCGCCACCGGGGCACGCATTCTGGCCACCGCCGCGCACGAGGCCCGCCGCCGCGATGCCCGCCACGTGCTGGAGACGATGTGTATCGGTGGCGGACAGGGACTCGCTGCCATCTTCGAGGTGGTCGAGTGAGCGCCGTCGAGGTCGACCACGTCGTCACCGGGCGTCCGGACGGACCCGTTGTGGTGCTGTCCAATTCGCTTGGATCCACCTACCACATGTGGGACGCCCAAGTGCCGGCGCTCGAACAACGGTTCCGGGTCGTGCGCTACAACACCCGCGGTCACGGTGAAACGCCGGTACCGGCAGGGCCGTACACCATCGACGATCTCGCCGACGACGTTGTGGCGCTGCTGGATCGGCTCGGGGTTACGCACGCACACATCGTGGGACTCTCGCTCGGCGGGATGACGGCGATGCGGCTCGCCGCCCGCAATCCGGAGCGGGTCGACCGGCTCGTGCTGTTGTGCACCGGAGCTCAGCTCACGCCGTCATCGGCGTGGTCCGACCGGGCGGCCACCGTGCGCGAGCACGGGACCGGTGCTGTCGCCGAGGCTGTGGTGCAGCGGTGGTTCACTCCGGCATATCTCGCTGCCAACCCGGCTTCGGCCGGATATTACGAGGACATGGTCGCTGCCACGCCCGCCGAAGGCTACGCCGGCTGCTGCGAGGCCATCGCGATGATGGACCAACGCGGTGATCTGGCCACGATCAGCGCGCCAACCCTGGCCATCGCGGGCGCCGACGACCCGGCCACTCCGCCGCCGAAACTGGCCGAGATCGCCGACAGTGTGAAGGACGGCCGGTTGCTGGTCGTCGAGCAGTCGGCACACCTGGCCAATGCAGAACAACCCGAGATCATCACTCCCGCACTCATCGAACACCTGGAGCAGGCATGAGCATCGACAAACTGGCCGCATCGGCGGCGGAATCCGTCGCCGACATCCCCGACGGGGCAAGTCTGGCGGTGGGAGGCTTCGGACTCGCCGGCATCCCCTGGTTCTTGATCGAGGCACTGCTCGAGCAGGGCGCCGGCAACCTCACCATCGTGTCGAACAATTGCGGAGTGGACGGGGCCGGCCTCGGACTTCTGTTGGAAGCCCGCAAGATCGACAAGGTCATCGCCTCCTACATCGGTGAGAACAAGGAGTTCGGGCGGCAGTTCCTGGCCGGCGAGGTGACTGTGGAACTCACCCCGCAGGGCACTCTGGCCGAGCGGATGCGTGCCGGCGGCAGTGGCATCGGCGCCTTCTACACCCCGACGGGTGTGGGCACCCTGGTCGCCGATGGTGGGTTGCCGTGGCGCTACCACCCCGACGGAAGCGTCGCGTTGGCGTCGCCGTCGAAGGAGGTGCGGACCTTCAACGGTCAGGACATGGTGCTCGAGGAAGCCATCGTCACCGACTATGCGTTGATCCGGGCCGCGGTGGTGGACAAGGCAGGAAACTGCAAATTCCATGCGGCCGCACGAAACTTCAACCCTCCCGCCGCCATGTCGGGACGCACCACCATAGTCGAGGCCGAGAAGGTCGTTGAGGTGGGCGAACTCGCACCCGAAGACATCCATCTGCCAGGCATCTTCGTCAAGCGGGTCGTCGAACTGACCCCGGAACAGGCCGCCCGCAAAGAGATCGAGCAGCGCACCACTCGTGTACGGCCGAGCGCCGCAGACGCCGAGCCGGCACTCACCTAGGAGACAACCATGACCTGGACACGCAACGACATGGCCGCGCGGGCCGCCCGAGAGCTGCGCCGCGGGGACTATGTGAACCTCGGAATCGGGCTTCCCACGATGATTCCCGATCATCTGCCGGATGACTCCGGCATCACCTTGCACGCGGAGAACGGCATCCTCGGCGTCGGACCGTACCCTTACGAGGACCAGGTCGATCCGGATCTCATCAACGCCGGAAAGCAGACCGTGACCGTCCTACCGGGCGCCTCCTTCTTCGACTCCGCAACGAGTTTCGCGATGATCCGCGGTGGACACGTTGACGTCGCGGTACTCGGCGGGATGCAGGTGGCCGCCAACGGCGACCTCGCGAACTGGATGGTGCCCGGCGCCATGGTCAAGGGCATCGGCGGCGCCATGGACCTGGTCAACGGGGCCGGTCAGGTCATCGTCCTGATGGAACACACCACCAAGAAGGGCGACCCCAAACTGGTGGCCGAATGCTCGCTGCCCCTCACCGGACGGTCGGTCGTCAGCCGGGTGATCACCGATCTCGGCGTATTCGACGTGACCGGTTCGGGTTTCGATGTCACCGAGCTGGCGCCGGACGTGACGCTCGCCGATGCGCAGGCCAAAACCGGTGCCCCACTCACTGATCGGACCTCTGCTCTGGTCAACTGAGCCGTGCGGCCCATTGGTCGAGTGGTTCTGTCGCTCGTCGATCTCGATACGTCGACCCTCGGTTGGGCGGATGGTGGACTATTCGTCCATTGGTTGGGCGGATCTCGAGCCGACCTGTCGCAGGCTCAGTGCCGACTCGATCCAAGGATAGCTACTGAGCGGTTTCGTCGCTGGTCGAGTAGCTACCGAGCCGCCAGGCGAGGCAGCGTATCGAGGCCACGTGGGGTGACTCGGTCTCGATACGTCGACTCGCCTAGCGGCTCGTCGACTACTCGACCACCGGCTCGCGCTCTCGAGCCGACCTGTCGCAGGCTCAGTGCCGACTCGATCCAAGGATAGCTACTGAGCGGTTTCGTCGCTGGTCGAGTAGCTACCGAGCCGCTAGGCGAGGCAGCGTATCGAGGCCAGGTGGGGTGGCTCGGTCTCGATACGTCGACTACCGGCTCGGGCTGTCGAGCCGCTGGCTCACTCGGCGGTCGACGGCCGGCGCAACGCGGCGAGCTCGGATCGGGAGCGTACGCCGAGCTTCGCATAGATCCGGGTCAGGTGGTATTGCACGGTCTTTGGTGAGATGAACAGTTCCGCGGCCACCTCCCGGTTGGACAGTCCGCGCGCGACGAGTGCGGTGACCGCCTCCTCCTGTGGCGTCAGTTCCACATCACCGCGTTCGCCGCGGCTGACATTCAGACCGCCCGCCTTGAGTTCTCGCTCGCAACGCTCGACGTAGGTGGTCGCGCCAAGCGAGACGAACAGTTCCCGGGCGGTACCGATCACGGCGTCGGCCGCGCGTCGCTTCCCGGCTCGGCGCAAGGTCTGACCGTACGCGAAGTTGACCCGGGCGCGGTCGTATCGCAACGGCAGGCCGTCGAGCAGTTCGAGTGCTTCGGAGAAGGCGCGTTTGGCCTGGTGGATGTCGCCGATGGCGCCGAGATACCGTCCGCGCGCGTACTTCAGTCGCGCACTCGCCGACCGATGCCCGCGCTGCTCGGCGAGCGTCTCGTAGGGCGTCAGCAGAGCATCGGCGGATTCGAGTTCGCCGCCGATGACCAGGGCGTTGGCCAGCACGTCGACCCACGGCCACCAGCCGGGCTCGGCCAGGCCGGGCACGTCGGCGGCCATCGTCACCAACGGTTCCAGGATGCGTCGCACCTTCTCGTAATCGGCAGCCGCTTCGGCGATCTGTGCCCGGGCCAACAGCTCTGGAATACGCATGATCTCGTAGTCGCCGACGCTGGTGGCGGCGTCGGCAACGCTGAGCTCGGCGTCGGGCCAATCGCCGCGCAGCGAATGGATGGCGGTTGCGGTCCAGTTCAACAGCGGACTCGCGAGCTCGATACCGCTGCTGCGGGCCAGTGCTCGACCCTGCTCGACGTTGTGCAGGGCGCTTTCCCAGTCGCCGGTGAGGAATTGTGTGCGCGCCAGCCACGCCAGTGCCCACAACGAGATGCGGGTGGAACCACCGAGTGTTGCCATCGAGACCGCAGTCTCCAGATTGCTACGCGCGGCCCCGACATCGTCGAGACCCAACTGAAGCCAGCCGCGACCCATGGTGGCCCGCTGCGCTTGCGCCCCGAACCGGATCCGATCGGTGAGATCGGCGTACTCGGCCGTCGCCTCGGCCGGTCGCCCCGACCATGCCAGGCCCAGACCGCGAATCACCGCAGCCTCGACCCCGGCCGGGGATTGGCTGCCCGCCATGGTGATTGCCCGGTCGGCCCATTCGACGAGTTCGTCGCCCTGACAGCGGACCAGATTGTGAAGAACGTAACGCTGGGCGATCAGGGCTGCGATGTCTGGTTCACGGTCGAAGTTGACGATGTCCCATGCGCGATCCAGACGAACCCGGGCTTCTGCGGCTCGACCGCGGAGGATTGCCAGATAGGCGAGAGTCGCGTTGCGCAAGGGGGTTTCACGCAGGCTCTCCACCAGGGGTACCAGTGCTGCCGCGCCAACACAGTCGCCTGCGGCGAGCAGGGCGTCAACCGCGAGGGTGACGCGGGTGTCACGCGGGACCGGGTCGGACGTGAGTCGGGCCGCTTGGCGGAACAATCCGGCCGCTTCGGCCCAGGCGCCGTCGGCAGAGCGACGACGCGCAAGGTCATCGAGGTCATTCGCCAGTTCGGGATCGGTTGTCGGGGTGGCGGACACCTGGTGATGCATCCGACGTGCCGGGTCGCTCACCAACTCGGCTGCGCGCCGGTGTGCGGCACCGACGGCCTCCATCCCCATGATCTCGAGCACTGCCGCACGGATGAGCGGATCGGTCGGTCGCGGTTGTGCGTCGGCGGGTGTCAGCGCCGCCCCGAGGGTGATGAGCCCACTGTCGCCGGCTTCGTCGAGCGCCGCCAGCGGGGCGTCGAGTCCGGCGAGCGTGACCGCCGTCGAGAGCGGTTCGCCTTCATCGACGATCATCAGCGACTCCACCAGCGCACGGGCGGGCGCCGAGCATTTGTGCAGCCGCGTTCGGACGTCGTCGACCAGGTAACTCGGTGCCGGCAGCGCGATCCCGGTGCGTGACCACGTCCCGGCAGGCAGCTCATCGAGCAGGGACACGATGTGCCGAGGATTCCCGCCGGTGTGGCGGGTGAGGCTCTCGAGCATCGCCGGGTGCAGCACGATTCCTCGCTGCGCTGCGAGTTCGGCCACTGCGGGAGCAGCGATACCACGAAGTCGCAGCTCGTCGGCGAGGAGACCGGGCGGTCGGCCGATAGTGGACGGCGTCATCGACATCACCACCAGCGTCGGACGATCGCGCTGTTCGCGGATGACCGCGAGCAACGTTTGCATCGACTCCTCGTCTACGAACTCGGCGTCGTCGATCGTGATGAGGGTGGGCGCGTCGAGGTCACCGAGCACGTCGGCCAGTGCCGCCCTGCTGGCGTCGGACGACTGGGTGAGCTGACGCAGCACACCACCCGCGGACTGGTGATCGGAAGCCGACGCCTGCGCGTACAGCGTGCGTGCGGTGTCCGCAGACTCGTTGTGCCGGTTCGCAAGATGGGTGAGCAAGGTCGACTTGCCGATGCCCCGCTCGCCGATGATCATCATGAACTCGGTCCGGCGGGCGGCGTGGCTGCGGGCGAGGATGGTCGCGATCTCCTGCTCCCGCCCGACGCAGGCGGCGACGACCATCATCGCCCCATCGTATGTCCGAACCGGGGTCCCGCGGTGCCGAACACCGTCAGCCCAGATCTCCACCCGCGACCGGCAGCACCGTGCCGGTGATGTAGGAGGCCTCGTCGGAGGCCAGGAAGCAGATCGCCGCAGCCTGCTCATCGAGTGTGCCATAGCGGTTGAGCAACGACGACGACAACGTCTGGTCGATGTGCGCTTGGAACCAGTCCTGTTCGGTCGCATTGGCCGGCGTCGGAGTGCCGCGCGATACCCGGCGCGGTGGTGCCTCGGTGCCACCCGGCGCGCTGGCGACCACCCGGATGCCCGACTCCGCATATTCCATCGCCAGCGAGGCGGTGATCGCGTTGATGCCGCCCTTTGCCGCGGAGTATGGAATGCGGTTGATACCGCGGGTGGCCGCCGACGACACGTTCACGATGACGCCGCCGCCGTGGGCCACCATCGACGGCAATACCGCCCGGCACGCGAACAGCGTCGTCATCAGTGAACGGTCGATCTCTGCGCGGATCTCGCCGTCGGTGAACTCGGTGAACGGCTTGAAATTGATGGCGCCCCCGACGTTGTTGATCAGCACGTCGACCCGGTCGAAGGCCGTGAGCGCCGAGGACATCACCGCTTCCGCGCCACCGAAATCCTCGAGGTCGGCGATCGCGGGTACGGCGGCGGCGCCGGACGCGGTCAGTTCGTCGGCCAACTCGGCCACCAGGTCCGACCGGTCTGCCAGCACCAGTTTGCCGCCCTCGGCGCTGATGCGGCGCGCGGTGGCCGCGCCGATGCCCTGCGCGGCGCCGGTCACCACGACGACCTTGCCGGCGAAACGGCCGGGGGTGACGAAACGCGGCCGACGAGCGGCCATCTCGTCGGCCATCGCACGCCGCATGGTCTGCTTGGAGCGGTCGGCGTGCGCGGCGATCAGAGCCCGCGCGGCGTCGCGGTCGCCCGACTCGAAGGCGGCGACGATGTCGACGTGGTCGCGGGCACACAGCGGATGACACCAGGTGGCGTTGCGCAGCACCTCACTCATACGTCCTTTCACGCCCAGAGCCTGATATGCGTCGAGGAGATGAGTGTTGCCGGTCAGGCTGAACAGGTAGTCGTGGAAGTTGGCATTGGTCTCGGTGTACTCGGCGGCATCGACGAATCGATCGCCGTCTACGAACGGCAACGTGGTCTCTGCCAGAAGTCGGTACCCGGCGAGCTGTTGACTGGTCAGTCGTCCGAAAGTCAGTTCCAAAGCGCCGAGTTCGAGTGCGGCCCTGGCCTCGAAGAGCGCGTCGGACTCGTGGATCTCCGGATGCTCCTCGCCGATCTGGTAGCCCTCGGGCGTGATCGTCGTCGTGTCGGGAGTGCCGACCGCCGGCGTGTCGTCGGCCACCGCTGACGCCGAACCCGTTTCGGGTACCGAGAGCGGCTCGATGTCGCTGGGGACGAACACCTCGTGGCCCGCGATGCCCCGCGCGTCGACGAAGATGAGTCGACCATCGTCGGGGTCGATATCCGCGTTGTTCCCGGTGGAACGCCACACCTGCTGGCCCGCGATGCGGAATCGGCTGTCGTCGTCGGTGGATTCGGCAACCGGCCCCCACCACGGCGAGAGCTCGACCGCCGGCAAGGTGATCTGCCCGGCGATCGCGCGTGCATCGCCCGTGGGGATCACGCTGTCCTCGACGGTGATCACAGTCTGTGCCACGTCGGTTGCCGGAGTCTGGGCGACCGAAGTGGTGGATGCCGACGGAACCGCGAGCGCGAACTTTTCGTAATAGAAACCGGTCGGATCGATGCCGGCGTCGGCCACGTGGGTGCGGACCGACTCGACCATCGGTGGGGGTCCGCACAGGTAGATCGCAACGTCACCGTCGTAGAGGTGGTCCGGAGAGATAAGACTCATCACATAGCCCTTGTTGGGAGCGGTGCTGTCCGGGTCGGAAACGCAGTGGTCCCAGGTGAATCCGGGCAACTCGCGGGCGAAGTACTCGATCTCGTCGAATGCCACCAGATCGGTGTCGGTGGACACACCGTAGATGAGGTGCACCTTGCGACGACTGTCGTCGTCCTGCAACTTGCGCAACATCGACAGAATGGGTGCCAACCCGGTACCGCCGGCCAACAGCAGCACCGGTCGGGCGGCCTCGCGCAGAAAGAAGGAACCATGCGGTCCGGTGAAGGTGATCGCCTCCCCGCGGGCGGCGCGTTCGGTCAGGTACGTCGACATCGCGCCGCCCGGCGTCAGCTTCACCAGGAAGACCAGTCGTTCTTCATGGGGTCCGTTGGCGAACGAGTAGGAGCGCGTGAGCAGTTCGCCCTGGCCGTCGTCGGTGCCGGGTACGGCGATGTTCACGTACTGGCCCGGGAGGAAGGCCAGATCGCCGCGGTTGGCGATTTCGATCACCAGCCGCATCGTCGACTCGGACAGGCGTTCGATCTCGACGACCGTACCGGTGAATGTCGAGGCCTGGGTCTTGGCGATGTCGGAGGTCGCCGGGATCTGCAGCACCAGATCGGATGTGGGCTTCATGCAGCAGGGGAGTGCATAGCCCTCGGCGGACTCCTCGGCTGACAGTGCGTCCTCGATGTAGGTGCCGCCATCGTAATCGCCGGATTCGCAGAACGACTTGCACGTTCCGCAGGCGCCGTCCCGGCAGTCGAGTGGAATGTTGATGCGCTGACGATAGGAGGCGTCGGCGACGGTCTGGTCCTCACGACAGGTGATGAACCGGGTGACACCGTCCTCGAAGGCCAGCGCGACCTGGTGGGTGCGGTCGTCGGCGCCGGTGGGCGCGGACAGGTCTCGGTCGGTGGTGACAGTCATCTGCTCGAATTCCTAGAAGTGATAGACGTCCACCACATGGTGGATGTAGTCGTTCTTCAGCACGATCGTCTTGCGACGGATGAGTGGCTGCTCACCGGAGAAGTCGATGGTATAGAACGAGGTCCCGTAGTACGGGTCGACGGTGTTGTACCGGAAATACATGGTGTGCCAGTTGAACCGAACGTCCACAAGGTCGCCACGCCGTTCGATCACCTCGACATTGGTGATGTTGTGACTCGTCCGCGGCTCCGGCAGTGAGGTGGCCGACGACCGTTCGGTGCGAATGCGGAACACCCGGTCCTCGAGGCCGCCCTTGTTGCCGTAGTAGATCAGCGAGATCTCGCGCTGTGGATTCTCGGTCAGACGGTCGGCGTCGTCCCACGACGGCATCCAGTAGACGACGTCGTCGGCGTAGCAGTCGAGCCATTTCTCGAACTCGCGGTCGTCGAGGTACCGGGCCTCGCGGTAGAGGAACTGCTCGATCATGTTCTGGGTGATGAGCTTTTCTCCAGTGGTGGTGGAGGTTTCGGGCTGGGTGGAGGTCATGGGGTGGGTCCTGTTCGGAGTTTGGCGGGTCAGGTCGCCGGGGTCTCGATACGCCCTCGGCTAGCGCCTCGGGCTACTCGACCGGCGGGATGGGGCGGGGTCTCGATACACCCTCGGCTAGCGCCTCGGGCTACTCGACCGGCGGTCGACTGCTGATCGAGTAGCCGCGAACGGAGTGAGTGGCGTATCGAGATCGCGGGGTGGCGGGGCTCGATACGCTCTCGGCTGGCGCCTCGGGCTACTCGACCGCCGAAGGACTGTTCTCTTCCTGGGCGGCCGCCTTGCGCATTGTCTCCAGCCAGTAGCCGTGCTGGACGGGATACAGGCCTTCGTCCTCGTTCCTGACTCCTGCGGAGATGACACCGGTCATGCCGAGGGTTTCCGCGACGGGATCGGGGCCACTGAGCCAGTGCTCGGCACCGCGGCTCATGTCGTTCCACGGCGCGGCCTGCGCGCGGAAGGTGAGCTGGCAGGAACGGAACTCCTCGAGATCGTCGGGCGTCGCCATACCCGAGGCGTTGAAGAAGTCCTCGTACTGCCGAATCCGGTGGGAGCGGGCGGCATCGCTCTCTCCCTTCGGGGCGATGCAGTAGATGGTGACCTCGGTCTTGTCCGGCGCAATCGGCCGGAAGTGACGGATCTGAGTGGAGAACTGATCCATCAGATATACGTTCGGGTACAGGCAGAGGTTGCGTGAGCCCTTCACCATGAATTCGCCCTTGGCGTCTCCGAACTCCTTCTTGAGCTCATCCATCTTGTCCCAGAGAGGCCGGTCTTGGGGGTTGGCCGCCCACGTCCACAGGCACAGATGCCCGTTCGGGTACGACCAGTACCCGCCACCGGATTTGCCCCAGCCACCCGCGTCGAGTGCCTTGGTGTCGTTCTTCGACTCGCCGGTGGAGCGTCGCGAGGTGGTAGCCGCGTAGTTCCAGTGTGTCGCGGTGACGTGGTAGCCGTCGGCGCCGTTCTCCGCCTGCACCTTCCAGTTGCCGTCGTAGGTATAGGTGGAGGCACCGCGCAGCACCTCGAGGCCCTCGGGAGACTGGTCGACCAGCATGTCGATGATCAGCCGGGTGTCGCCGAGGTGATCGTCGAGCGACTGCACATCGTCGTTGAGGCTGCCGAACAGGAACCCGCGATAGTTGTCGAAGCGTGCGACCTTGGTGAGGTTGTGCGAGCCGTTGACATTGAACGTGTCCGGGTAGCCCGCATCGTCGGGGTCCTTCACCTTGAGCAACGTGCCGTCGTTGCGGAAGGTCCAGCCGTGGAAGGGGCAGGTGAGAGTCATCCGATTGTCTGTCTTGCGCCGACAGATCATCGCGCCCCGGTGCGCGCACGCATTGATCAGGCAGTGCAGCTCGCCGTTCTTGTCGCGCGTGATCATCACCGGTTGCCGGCCGATGTAGGTGGTGAAGTAGTCGCCCGGGTTGGGCACCTGACTCTCGTGCGCCAGGTAGATCCAGTTGCCTTCGAAGATGTGTTTCATCTCCAGTTCGAAGATGTCCTCGTCGGTGAAGATACGGCGGTTGGCCCGGTAGATGCCGGCTTCGCGGTCGTCGATGACGGCATCGGTGAGAACCGAGTGCACATGCTGCAGGTTGTCGGTGATCGACGCGGTCATGTCCTACCTCCAAGAGTGTGGGCTGTCCTCTGCACTCTCGCATCGCGTGGCCTCTGTCACACCAGGAACATTGCCAGTCCTGACCCAGCATCCTATTGATCGATGCGATTCATGAATAACGGGAAATCATGTTCTTGTCTGGTATGGATCATCGGCCTACCGTTGGGACAGACGTGGTGCCGATCACAGCGGACCACTTTCAATGGTGAGAGAGACAGAGAGTCGCACGACATGGAGCTACGGCATCTTCGCTACTTTGCAGCGGTCGCCGACACCTGCCACTTCGGGCAGGCGGCAACCCAGCTGCACGTGGCTCAGCCGGCTCTGTCGTATGCCATTCGCCAACTCGAGTCCGAACTCGACGTCACCCTGTTCACACGCACCACCCGGCAGGTGTCGCTGACACCCGCTGGCGAGTATCTGCAGGGGGAGGCGGCACGAATCCTCGCGGGTGTCGACGATGCCGTCGAAGGTGTCCGGCGCATCGCCGCGGGACGCAGTGGCGTCATCCGGTTGGGTCTGACGGGCATCGCCGCGTTCTCCCACCTTCCTCGCATCGCGCGGGTGGTCAAGCGGGAGTTGCCGGATGTCGACCTGCACATCCAATCCGACATGCTGACGCCGGTGCAGTGCGACAGCCTGCGTGCTCTGTCCATCGACCTCGGCGTGCTACGGCCGCCGGTGGTGGGCGACGGTATCGCCATGCGTTTGATCGACGTGGAACCGATGGTGCTCGCGGTGTCGGTGGACCATCGCCTCGCGGTGGAACCGGTGGTCGCCGTGGAGGATCTGCGCAACGAGATGTTCGTGATGTACGACAGCCAGGACTCCGCGGTCAACGATGCGGCGGTCCGCACTTGCCACCGCGCGGGTTTCGTGCCACACCGCGCGCACCGGGCGCCGGGCACGGCGGTGCTGCTCGCGCTGGTGGCCGCCGGGATGGGCGTCGCGGTGGTGCCGGCGTCGGTGCGATCACTTCCGCTGGAAGGGTTGGTCATTCGCGACCTGGTGGACGCCGGCAGCGTCGAACTCGCCCTCGCCTGGCGTGGCGGCCAGGACAACCCGGTGGTGCACAGCGTAGCCGAGGTCATCGCGGCGGCATTCGCCGCGGACTCGGTCGTGCCCCGTCGCTCCCCGAACGACACCTACGTTGGAGAACAGCTATGAAGATCACTGCAGTGGAGGCGATACCATTCGCCATCCCGTATTCGAAACCATTGCGGTTCGCCTCCGGCGAAGTGCATATCGCCGAACATGTGCTGGTGCGGGTGCACACCGACGACGGCATCGTGGGGGTCGCCGAAGCGCCACCGCGCCCATTCACCTACGGCGAGACTCAGGACGGGATCGTCGCGGTGATCGACAAGGTGTTCGCACCGCAGGTGATCGGTCTGACCCTGCTCGAGCGTGAGGTGGTGACCGGCCGGCTCGCCCGAACCGTGGGTAACCCCACAGCGAAATCCGCAGTGGACATGGCGATCTGGGATGCACTGGGAAAGTCGCTGGGACTACCGGTGGCCGAGTTGCTCGGCGGCTACACCGACCGCATGCGCGTCAGTCACATGCTGGGTTTCGACGACCCGGCCACCATGGTCGCCGAGGCCGAGAAGATGCGCGATACCTACGGCATCACCACCTTCAAAGTGAAGGTGGGGCGTCGGCCGGTACACCTCGACACCGCGGTGGTGCGCGCTCTACGCGACCGATTTGGTGCCGATGTCGATCTCTACGTGGACGGCAATCGCGGCTGGACGGCGTCGGAGTCGGCGCGGGCGATGAAGGAGATGGCCGACCTCGGTTTGCTGTTCGCCGAGGAACTGTGTCCGGCCGACGACGTGATCGGCCGGCGATGGCTGGTCGGGCAGCTCGATGTGCCGTTCATCGCCGACGAGTCGGTGCCGACTGCCGCCGATGTCACGCGGGAAATCCTCGCGGGAGCCGCCACCGCCATCAGCATCAAGACCGCTCGCACCGGCTTCACCGCGTCTCGCCGCGTCCATCATCTCGCCGAAGGACTCGGACTCGAGGTCGTGATCGGCAATCAGATCGACGGTCAGGTCGGCACGGCCTGCGCGCTGGCATTCGGGACGGCGTTCGAATCGACCTCGCGCAATGCCGGTGAGCTGTCGAACTTTCTGGACATGACCGATGACCTGCTGGCGCATCCGCTGCAGATCAGTGACGGCCACCTGCACCGGTGCGCCTCCGCCGGAATCGGGATCGAGATCGACCCGGACAAACTCGCCCACTATCGAACCGATCGGAGTTGACGATGTTGTTCCACGTACGGATGGATGTCCACATCCCCGGGGACCTCGATCCCGACGTGCGCGCAGAGATCGTGGCACGCGAGAAGAGGTACTCGCAGGATCTACAGCGCAGCGGTAAATGGCCGCACATCTGGCGGATCGTCGGCGAGTACTCCAATTACTCGATCTTCGACGTGACCGACAACGACGAACTGCACGAGATCCTCTCCGCGCTCCCGCTGTTCGCCTACATGGACATCGCGGTGACCCCGCTGGCCACCCACCCCTCGGATATCGCAGCGGGCTGAGACGGCCCTCATTCCGCATGCGTCAGCCCACCGGCCGATCAAGAAGGAGCACGACCCATGACCGACATCAGCTTTGACGCCGAGGTCACCGCCAAGGCCGCCGAATCCGGCGCCAACGCTTCGGCGCGATTCCGCGAACGGATGGCATCGGCGGGTACCCGCGAGGGTGTCGTCGACACCGCCCGCGTCGACTACCTGGCCTCCAAGGTCATCAAGGGCCTCAACGACATCATCCTCGAGGACAAGGTCAGCTACGCCGAGTACAACGCACTCAAGGCGTGGCTGATCAAGGTCGGCGAGGACGGCGAATGGCCGCTGTTCCTCGACGTCTGGCTCGAGCACTCCGTCGAGGAGGTCGCCAGCGAGCACCGAGAGGGCAGCAAGGGCACCATCGAGGGGCCCTACTATCTGGACGGCTCACCGGAATTGGAGTGGAACGGCACCATCCCGATGCGCGACGACGAACCGGGCATGCCACTCGTGTTCGCGGGCCAGGTGCGGGCCGTCGACGGCACTCCGCTCACCGGCGCCAAAGTCGAACTGTGGCATGCCGACGACCTCGGCTTCTACTCCCAGTTCGCCCCGGGCTTGCCGGAGTGGAATCTGCGCGGTACCTGGACTGTCAACGAGGACGGCCGATTCGAGATCCACACGCTGCGTCCGGCGCCCTACCAGATCCCGACCGATGGTGCGTGCGGCCAGCTCATCGCGGCCGCCGGGTGGCACGCCTGGCGCCCGGCCCACCTGCACTTCAAGGTGAGCGCACCCGGCCATGAGCTGATCACCACCCAGCTGTACTTCCCCGGTGATCCGCACAATGACGACGACATCGCGTCGGCGGTCAAGCCCGAACTCATGCTGGATCCGAGGGAGAACCCCAACGGCGAAGGCGTCGTGGTGGACTACGACTTCGTCCTCGACCCCGAGCGCTGAACGGATGCTCGTCGCACCCACCGCGGTGGTCGGTGCCACGTCCTGCGCTGACCTCGCCGGCGTGCGACACCAGGCTCAGTCGTGGCGGTCCGCGGAATTGGCGATCGCCGATCGGGATCTGACCGACGCGGCGCTGGCCGACCTGGCCGAGACCGCGCAGGCACACAGGGCGGAGTCCTTCGCCCGCGCGGTCGGTGCGATCCAGTCGGCCCGCGCCGGTAGGTTCCCGGTGATCCCGCACATCGACGCCGCCACCGAGATCTTCCGCAGTTTCCTGCGTGCGGACATGATCGACGGCTGGCTTTATGTGCGGGAATCCGACGGACATCTGCATCCGTATCTGGTCACCGACATCACCCTGGAGCACGCCGACCGCACCCACGGGCCGCGCATCAAGGTGACGATGGAGGCCGACAACGCGACGGTCAAGCGCCCGTCGCGTGCACCCCGGCTGCTGGTGTTCGAGGAGACCGAGGTGGTCGGCAAGGTACCTGCCGATGCCCTGGCCGCCGGCGGGTCCTACAAGGAGACGCCGGAGCTCAAGGCGGCGTATGAGATTCGGCGCGACCGATACCACGAGGTGATCGACACCGGGTTCGGCACCCAGTTCCGGTTCACCGGCCGGGTGATCCGCACCGACGACTACCGTGCACCGAACAAACGCGACAACCGCAAGGTGATCCAGGACGTCGCGCCGGGCGAGATCGCCGCGCTGCGGATGGTCGCGCCGTCGATCCTGTTCGGTGACGACGAGTCCGGCACCGACTACGGTCCGGTGCCGGTCATCACAGCAGTGCGCGTCTTCGATCTCGGGGCGCAGGATTTCCTGGACGTCAACACCGCCGACCTGGATACCTATGTCTACGATGTGCATCTGCAGGACAAGCTGGTGTTGCCCGACGAGCAGCGGGAACTGTTGAACATCTTGACCACAGACATCTCGGTGTTCACCGGAGACATCATCGATGGCAAGTCGGCCGGTAACGTGATCCTGGCCAAGGGGCGACCGGGCGTGGGGAAGACGCTCACCGCCGAGGTGTACGCAGAGGTGACGGGGCGCCCGCTGTACTCGATCCATTCCGGCTCACTCGGCACCACCGCCGAACTCGTGCGCAAGAATCTCGAGGTGATCTTCGACCGGACCAAGCGCTGGGATGCGGTGCTGCTGCTCGACGAGGCGGACGTGTTCGTGATGGAGCGCGGCCTGGATCTGGCGCAGAACGCCATAGTCGCCGAATTCCTGCGCACTCTGGAGTATTTCGACGGTTTGCTGTTCCTGACGACCAATCGCGTCGACGGTGTCGACGAGGCGATCCTGGCGCGCTGTGCCGCTGTCATCGAGTATCAGCCGCCGGGGCCCAAACACGCCCGGGAGATCTGGCAGATCCTCGCGGCCGGCAACGATGTGGTGCTCGGCGAGGATCTACTCGACGACCTCGTCGGCGGCTTCCCCGACATCACGCCGCGCGACATCAAGATGCTGTTGCGGCTGGCACTGCGGATGGCGCGGCACCGCGACGTCGAACTCGATGCGTCGGTGTTCGCGAGCAGTGCGGTGTTCCGCGGGCTGCACTACGTCTCGGCGCGCGAGCGCGGGTGACTCTACTCTCGAGGGCGTGGAGTACTCTTTCGAGATCGTCTCGCTGTTGGTCTCACCGGCCCACGCGTACTTCGGCAGACCGAAGGACGGTCCGGCCGTGCTGGTGCAGACGTCAACGCCAGAACAAGTGGAGATCGTCGCAGACAAGGGAATTCGCGGCGATCGCTTCTTCGGCGTCCGTGCGCACACCGAGGCCGCGGTCACCTTTCTCGCACTCGAGGCGTGGCAGGCCGCCGCCGGAGACGTCGACCCCTCAGTGGCGCGACGCAATGTGGTGGTACGCGGCCTCGAACTCGACCCGTTGCGAGCACACGAGTTCACCATCAACTCCGGGAGCGGCCCGATTCGCTTCCGTGGCGGCCGCCCGGCACACCCGTGTTCCTGGATGGACACCGTTGCCGGAGAAGGGGTGCGCAAGGCGCTGATCGGTCGCGGCGGCCTGCGGACGCAACCGCTGACCTCAGGTGTTCTGCACGTAGGTCCGGCCGTCCTCACCGCCGATGTCGATCTCGACGCTGCTCGGGCCGCCGATCAGGTGAAACGGGCTCAGCCGCTGCGGTGATGGCCGTGGTTCTCTGTGTGCAATCAGCCGGCCAGCGCGCGTAAGAAGAATCCGAGATTGGCCGGCTTCTCGGCGAGTCGGCGAACGAAGTATCCGTACCACTCGCTGCCGTACGGGATGTAGACGCGTATACGACGACCCGTGGCCGCCAGCCGCTTCTGTTCATCGGAGCGAATTCCGTAGAGCATCTGGTGTTCCCACGAGTCCGGGGTACGTTCGAGTTCATCGGCCATCGTCTGCGCCGCGTCGATGATGACCGGATCATGGCTGGCGACCATCGGATACCCGTCGCCCTTCATGAGGATTCGCAGGCAGCGTAGGTAGGACTCGTCGGTGAGTTCGCGAGTCGGATAGGCGACCGACGCAGGTTCGGCGTAGGCGCCCTTGCACAGCCGGATCCGCGCACCCGATCTGGCGAACTCGACACAGTCGTCCTCGGTGCGGCGCAGGTATGCCTGTAGGACGGTGCCGACTTCTGGGAAATCACTGCGCAGGCTGCGGACGATGCCGAGACGTGTCTCCACGCCCGTGTGATCCTCGGCGTCGATGGTGACCAGCACACCCGCGTCGTGTGCCGCGGCGGCGATCCTACGGGCGTTCTCCTCGGCGATCTTGGCGCCGTGGTCGGACAGGGATTGGCCCAGCGCGGTGAGTTTCACCGACACCTCCAGGGCAGTGGTTGCGGTCCCGGCCAGGGAAAGCCGCCCCATCGCTGTGATGAGGTCGAGGTAGGCCTCGACAGTGGCCGTGGCCTGCGCGTCGTCGGTGGTGTCCTCACCCAGGAAGTCGACGCTGACCGCGAGTCCCGCATCGAGCGACCCGTGAATTGCGGCGAGGACGTCGGCCTGCGTCTCCCCGGGAACAAACCGCTCGACCACCTGCCGGGTCATCGCCGTCCGCTGTGCGGTCTCCCGGATCCGGTTGCTGCCGGCGGCCGCGAGGATCATCGGTCGCAGGGTGGCGTCGAACAGACTCATGACAGATCGCTGCGCATGTGCGGATACGACGATGCGGTCGGTGGCACGAAGGTCTCCTTGATGGTGCGGGTGGAGGTCCACCGCATCAGGTTCGCCTTGGAGCCGGCCTTGTCGTTGGTTCCCGATCCGCGGGCGCCTCCAAAGGGTTGCTGGCCGACGACGGCCCCGGTCGGTTTGTCATTGATGTAGAAATTGCCCGCCGCCTGCCGCAAGACGCCGGACGCGTTCGCGATGGCGTCGAGGTCGGTGGCGATCACTGCGCCGGTCAGCGCATACTTGGCGGTCGTATCCACCAGGCGCAAGGTGTCGTCGAACGTGTCGTCGTCGAAGACATGGACCGCCAGGATGGGACCGAAGTATTCCGTGGCGAATGCGTCATCGGTCGGATCATCTGCCAGCAGAACGGTGGGTCGGACGAAATAGCCTTCGCTGTCGTCGCATTCGCCACCGGTGGCCACGGTGAGATGGGGTACCGTCTTGGCGCGATCTATGGCGGCAACGCTCTTGGCGAACGCACGACGGTCGATGACCGCGCCACCGAAGTTCGACAGGTCACGCACATCTCCATAGGTCAGTTCTGTTGCTTCGGTGAGGAAGTCATCACCCATGCGGTCCCACACCGAGCGGGCCACGTAGGCGCGTGAGGCGGCCGAACACTTCTGCCCCTGATATTCGAAGGCGCCACGGATCAGGGCGGTGCGTGCGACGTCCGGGTCGGCCGAGCTGTGGGCGACGATGAAGTCCTTGCCGCCGGTTTCCCCGACGATGCGAGGATAGTTGCGGTAGCGGTCGATGTGGCCGCCCACCTCGCGCCACAGGTGCTGGAATGTCGCCGTGGAACCGGTGAAGTGGATGCCCGCCAGATTCTGGTCGGGTAGAACCACCTCGGAGAGTTCCTTCCCGTCGCCGTGCACGAGGTTGATGACCCCGTCGGGCAGTCCGGCGGCACGTAACAGTGCCATCGTCTCGGCAGCGGCATATGCCTGGGTGGGTGAGGGTTTCCAGATCACGGTGTTGCCCATCAACATCGGAGCCGTCGGCAGGTTGCCGGCGATGGCGGTGAAGTTGAACGGGGTGATGGCATACACGAAACCGTCGAGCGGCCGGTGGTCGAGGCGGTTCCACACCCCCGGTGATGAGATCGGTTGCTCGGCAAGGATCTCACGGGCAAAGGCGACGTTGAATCGCCAGAAGTCGATCAGCTCACAGGGTGCGTCGATCTCGGCCTGCTGCACCGATTTCGACTGTCCGAGCATCGTTGCCGCGGCGATGCGCTCACGCCACGGACCGCTCAACAGATCGGCCGCGCGCAGCAGTACGGTGGCGCGCTCGTCGAATGTGGTGGACGCCCACTGCGGCGCCGCCACGAGCGCGGCATCGACCGCCGCGCGGGCGTCGTCGTGGGTCGCGTTGGTGATGGTGCCGAGGACCTCGTGGTGGGCATGCGGCTGGACTACATCGACGAGTGGGCCGGTGCCGGAGCACTCACGCCCGCCGATGATGTGCGGCAGGTGCTGCGGGTCGGCGGCGGAGCAGCGGTCGAGTTCGGCGACGATCAGGCTGCGTTCGGCGCTACCCGGCGCATAGATGTGTACCGGTTCGTTGGTCGGTCGAGGGGGACTGGTGACGGCATCCATGTGCTTACTTCACCGCGTGTGCGGCGACGAGGACATGGCTCATCGGCCAACGCGATATCGGACTCTTTGTCGGATCGAACAACGAACCGCAGGCATACTGGAATCATGTCCGTGTCCGCAGGTGTATCCATCGGACGGCTGCTACTGGCCTTGGACCGTACGGTCGCGCAGTTGATCACCGCACCCGCGGGTCTCGACGCGATCGTCTCCTCCGCAGCGCTGCTGGATGTCGACGACGTCCGTCTCGGTCTGGGACGCGCGGCGCGTGGAGCGGACATGTTCCTGTTCGTCGGGGTCCCCGACGACACGCTGCACAGTTGGCTGTGCGGCCTCGACTCCCGCGCGCCGGTCGCGGTGTTCTGTAAATCGCCATCGGCGCAGGTCGTGGTACATGCAGAGGCCACCGGAACCGCGGTAGTCGCCGTCGACCCGCATGCCCGATGGGAGCGGATCTATCACCTCATCATGCGCGTGCTGGAGGCCGAGGCGGGCGGTGAGTCGCAGGGCGAATCGATGCGGACGGGCGCCACCGGCGACCTCTTCGACCTTGCGGCCGAACTAGCTCGACGCACCCGTGCTCTGGTGAGTGTCGAGGACGAACGGTCGCATGTACTGGCCTACAGCCGCGCCGGCGACGAAGCGGACGAATTGCGCAGGCTTTCGATCCTGGGCCGCGAGGGTCCGCCGGAGATGATGGCCTGGCTGCGGACCTGGGGGGTGATGGACACGCTGCGCACGTCGTCGGAGGTGATTCGGGTGGACGAACACGCCGACCTCGGCATCCGCGCGCGGCGTGCGGTGGCGATCCGGGCGGCGGGCTCGGCGGTGGGGGAGTTCCTCGGGGCCATCTGGCTGCAACGAGGCGCCGTCGACTTCGCCGAGGATACCGACGACGTGTTGACCGGCGCGGCCGCCGTCGCGGCGCGGGTGATCTCGCGTGGCCGGGCCCGCGGGAACGACCACGCCGTGACCGTCCGCCGGCTACTCGGGGTACGTGGCGAGATCGTGGACCCCGAGTACCTTGCGGCGCAACTCGGAATGGTGCCTGACGCGACCGTAGTGGTGGCCGGTCTCGCGTCGTCGCCGGCAGGATCGATCGGCCCAGGCGAGCTTTCGGCGGTCACCCTGCACGCCAGCGCATTCAGCCCGTTGTCGGTGACCGGGACGCTGGGCTCCCGGATATATGTGGTCGCGCCCCGGGTGGCCGCCCAGGCGACGGTGGCGTGGGCGCGAGCGGCGATCGACGCAGCCGAGCGACAGTTCGGCGCCCGCCTGCGGGTGGTCGTCGCCGGCCCGGACGTCGGACTCGAATCGGTGCCGAGGCTGCGCGGCCAGGTCGATCGGGTCCTCGATGCGGCCGAACGTGAGGGCGAATTGATCGGCGACGTCGCCACCGTCGAGGAATCGCAGACGGGTGTGTTGCTCGGTGAGATCGTGGCGCATCTGGCAGCCAACCCCGAACTCGTGGACAGTCGGGTTGTCGAGCTGGCCGACACCGACGAACGCACGCGAAGCCAGTTCACCATCACTCTGCGCACCTACCTCGACCACTTCGGCGACGTCCGTACGGCGGCTGCGGCGCTTCATGTACACCCGAACACGTTGCGTTACCGCATTCGTCGGTTACAGGCGCTCACCGGAATGGATCTGGACGATCCCGCGACGCGGCTCGTGGTGGCGCTGTCGTTGAGGGCTATACGTGGATGAGGGGATCGAGATGACCGGCGACGCCCGCGACGCCATCAGGCGCGTGCTGGACAGTGAACGAACCGAGACGACGCGACTCATCGAACAGCTCTCGGCGCGTCTGGCGGCGGTGATCGAGGCGACCGCGGACTCCAGCTCCGACGACGAGCACGACCCGGAGGGGTCGACACTCGCGGTGGAGCGTGGCCAACTGGTCGCGCAGCTGGAGCGGTCGCGGGTGCGACTCGACGAACTCGACGCCGCGCTGAGCCGCGCGGACGCTGGTACCTATGGGCGGTGCGAGCGCTGCGGTGAGCCGATCTCCGATGCCCGGCTCGAGGCCCTTCCGGCCGCGCGGTTGTGCATCGGTTGCGCGTCGCGAGGTTCGACGCGTCGGTGGTGATCTGCCGCTCCGGCAACGCAGAACCACGCTGCGCTCATCGAAGCGCACCCCACTCGGATACGAACCCCGTACGGAAAGCGAAGTGCCCCAGAGAACACCCGCTGTTCGGGTTGTTCTCTGAGGCACTTGTCGCCGAAGCGTGGCCGGGCGGCCGAGCGCCGCCCGGCGCTGATCAGCGGGCGGTGATCAGAGGATGGTGAGCATCTCGTGATAGGTCGGCAACGGCCACAGGTCGTCGGCCACCATGGTCTCGAGCTTGTCGGCGACCTCCCGGACCTCGGTCATCGCCGGGATCAACGACTTCAGCGCGTACTCCGCTTCGGCCTCGACCGAGTCGCCGTGGAATTGGTCGATGGCCTCTTCGAGCGTGACCATCGCGGTGTAGAGATCCTTGAGGTTCTTGGTCACCGTCAGCATCACCGGATGGTCGGTCTCCACGCCCGCGGCCTTCAGGCTCGCCGCGGTTGCGGCCAGTTCTCCCTGGTAGCGGTTGGTGGCGGGCAGGATCATCGTCTTCGCGATCTCGAGGGACTCCTTCGCCTCGACGAGCAGCGCGAGCGCGTACTGCTCGAGGACGACCTCCTTGCGCGCCTCGAGCTCACGGTTGCTCAGGATGCCGTAATCGCTCATCACCGACTTGATGGCCGGCTCGTCGAGCTGCGCCATCGCGTCGACGGTGGTGCGCAGGTTGAGTAGGCCGCGTGAGGCCGCTTCCTCCTGCCACTCGTCGGAGTAACCGTTGCCGTTGAACACCACTTTGCCGTGTTCGACGATGATGTCGGAGAGCAGCTTCTGCACAGCAGAGTTGAACTCGGTGCCGTCGGAGAGTTCCTTCTCCAGGAAGGTGGCGACGTAGTCGAGGGAGTCGGCGAGCATCGCGTTGATCGCGATCATCGGGTCGGCGATCGACTGGTTGGAACCGGGGGCACGGAACTCGAAGCGGTTGCCGGTGAAGGCGAACGGGCTGGTGCGGTTGCGGTCGCCGGCATCGGCCTTCAGCGGCGGCAGGGTGTCGACGCCGAGTTCGAGCACACCGGTCTGCTTGGATTCCTTGGCGCCGCCCTTGGCGATCTGGTCGAAGACGTCGGCGAGCTGGTCGCCGAGGAAGATCGAGATGATGGCCGGCGGCGCCTCGTTGGCGCCGAGGCGATGGTCGTTGGACGCCGAGGCGATCGAGGAGCGCAGGAGCCCGCCGAACTTGTGCACGCCGCGGATGATGGCGGCGCAGAAGACCAGGAACTGCTCGTTCTCGTGCGGGGTGTCGCCCGGGTTGAGCAGGTTACCCTGGTTGCTGTTGCCCAGCGAGAAGTTCACGTGCTTGCCTGACCCGTTGACACCGGCGAACGGCTTCTCGTGCAGCAGGCACACCATGCCGTAACGCTCGGCGACCTTCTTCATGGTGGTCATCATGAGCTGCTGGTGATCGTGGGCGAGGTTGGACTTCTCGAACACCGGCGCGATCTCGAACTGGCCTGGCGCGACCTCGTTGTGCCGGGTCTTGGCCGGGATGCCCTGCTTGAAGAGCTCACGGTCGAGTTCGATCATGAACGCCAGCACCCGGTCGGGGATGGCGCCGAAGTAGTGGTCGTCGAACTCCTGACCCTTCGACGGCTTGGCGCCGAACAGGGTGCGGTTGGTCGACATCAGGTCGGGACGCGAGAAGTAGAAGTGGCGGTCGATCAGGAAGTACTCCTGCTCGGCGCCGGCGTAGGAGACGACGGTGTCGATGTCGGTGTGACCGAACAGCTCCAGCACCCGCATGGCCTGCTTGCTCATCGCCTGCTGGCTGCGCAGCAGCGGAGTCTTCTTGTCGAGCGCCTCACCGGTCCACGAGATGAAGATCGTGGGGATGCACAGGGTGTTGCCGTTGGGGTTCTCCAGAATGTAGGCCGGGCTGGTCACATCCCAACCGGTGTAGCCGCGCGCCTCGAACGTGCCGCGCAGTCCACCGTTGGGGAAGCTCGACGCATCCGGTTCGCCCTGCAGCAGGGTCTTGCCCTGGAACTCCGCCAGCGACGCGCCGCTGGAGTCGGGCTCCAGGAAGGAGTCATGCTTCTCGGCGGTGAAACCGGTCAGCGGGTAGAAGACGTGCGCGTAGTGGGTGGCGCCCTTCTCGATGGCCCAGTCCTTCATCGCCACCGCGACGTAATCGGCCAATGCCGGGTCGAGCGGCGCACCCTTGTCGATGGTCGCCGACACCGCCTTGAAGACATGTTTGGGAAGCCGATTCTTCATCACCCCGAGCGTGAAGACGTTGCGTCCGAAGGTATCTGCCAAGGGTTCGGGGAAGCCGTCGGTTTCCACCTCGTAGGTGGTCACTGCTTCGATGGCTTGACGGCGAGACATGCTGCCACTCATGGTCACTCCTGGGTTCGTCGCCTGCCGGACCACGGACACCCGACAAGCTCGTTGTGCAAGCGATATGACGCTATGAGCAGGAGGTACCTGAGCTATTTCGCAGATGTGACGACCAGGAAAACTGGCGTCACTTGTGTGAATTCTGAACGATCGTTGAAGATCGCTCGGCGCGGCGGAGTGGAATGCGGGGCCGGGCCACCAGCCAGCGGCTCAGCGGCGTCCGCAAGAGCAGGTCGACGACGACCAATGACAATGCCAACGTGACCACCACCAACGCGATGGACCGCAGCGCGGCCGAGTTGGGAAACCAGTCGAACAGTGCGGACATGAACCCGATCCGTGCCAGCACGTCCAGGATCAGTGGGTGGACGGCGAACACACCGAATGCGCGAATCGTCGCGATGCTGACCGCCCGCGCGCCCACCGAGCGGCCGGCGGCTCGCAGGTCGTCCCAGCCCATCGCCGCCAGCCACAACAGTGCGAGCCCGCCGATCAGCCACGGCAGGGTGGCAGGATTCCACGGTGTGTTGGCCTGCAGCGGGACGTCGCCCGGGGCGGTGGCCAGCAGATAGGCGGAGACGCTGAACGCGGTGCCGATCAATCCCGCTGCGATCACCCACACGACATGGTCGCGCAGCCACCGCTCGACGGCCTCATGGTGGTAAGCCGCGAGCGCGCCGATCGCGACGAACAAGGCGTACATCGGCAGCGTCTTCCACAGGTTCTCGTAGACGACCGTCCACGCGTCGCCGGTGGGCCGGGGGAGATACTGATACACCACGAACATCGACATCTGGATGGCCCCGGCCGCCCCGAGCACTGCCCAGTGGCGGTTCTCGGTGCGACGCAACAGCCACGCGATGGCCGGGAAGGCCAGATAGATCTGCATCGAGATCAGCAGGAAGTAAAGCTGATATTTGCCCTGCCCGTCGACCATGTTCACGGCGAGGTCGCCGAAGAACTGACCGGGTGAACCGAACGGGTTGCCGGCGATCACCAGGTGATCGGTGATCGCGTAGATGATCGTCCACAGCAGATAGGGCCAGACGACGAGCCCGAAGCGGCGACGCCAGAAGGTGCGCGGCGCCATCGGCCGGTCGCGAGTGCTGAGCACCAGCACGAACAGGGTCACCGCGACGAAGCCGTAGCGCGTCAGGTGCAGCAGGGTGCCGACGAGGTTGCTGGACCGGATGACGTCCGGGGTGGTGTTGATCCCGTTGATGCTGTGCGCGATCACGACGCCGGTGAACAGCAGGACACGGACCAGGTCGGCGGTGTGGGCGCGCGCAGCCTTCGCCGACGGCGGCGCAGTGGCGGCTGTGGCTGGGCTGGGTACCATCGTGGTGGTGCCGGGAGCGGAGACGCTGCCACGTGTCTCCGTCGGCGTCGTATCGGCGCCGTTGTGCAACTCCACCCCTCCTGGTCTTTCGACGGTCATGCGTCGCGCAGTTTACGGGCATTTCCTGGCAGGAGAATCAACAGATCTCACAGCCTGGCAGATTTTCGGTGGTCACAGCGGTGAACCGCACCGTAGTTGTGGTCTGGGACACAGGCGAGGTGGCGGTGACAGCCGCGCCTCGAGGTGCGGCCGGGGACTGGCGATCGACGCGCTCCCCGGGTGTCCGCAGCCCACGGACGCGTCCATCAGGGTCGGGTGTGGGGTGCCGTACACTCCACTGTGTTCGATCGGTCCGGTCGATCCGCTCTCGTAGCTCAGGGGATAGAGCACGGCTCTCCTAAAGCCGGTGTCGCAGGTTCGAATCCTGCCGGGAGCACAGCATAAGTGCAGGTAGATCGGTGTTTCTCCGATCATCCGGCCGTCTCGTGCCCTGTTCGTGCCCTCCGGCACCTGTCCGACATAGAACGACCCGACTCAGCGCGCCAACGCTGAACCGGGTCTCGGACACACGGAGCTGACCCGCATGAACCGTACTGATAACCGTAGCGCCGATCGCATCATCGCCCACGTATGGCGCGCCTTCCCCGACCTCTACCGTGCCGACGCCGACCAGGCAGACGGTTACATGGTCGCGGCCGAACACGTCGGCGACCTCCTCGACACGATCCAATCGGACGACGCTGCCGCTGACCGCGCCTATGTGCGCGCATCGCTCACCAGCCGCATCAATGATCTGACCGCCACCCTGCGGCCCTCCGCCGCGATTCGTGGCTCTGTGGACGCCTACCGGCGCGCTCTCGCTCTGCTCTGACCCGACCAGCCCCGGACGATTCGAGTCGTTCGCCGCGTCGTAGCGGCACCGGGGCACTGGTCGGCTATATGCAGAGTCCCGACCGTAATCCCGACCTGCTTCCAGTAGCTCAGTCGCACGCCTGGGACGTGCGCCACCGCCGCGCGATTGATCGCCGCCCGGCCGGTGCCATGACTTCGCCTTGCCGGTTCCCGGTGAGGCTATGAGTCGTGGCCGGACGCGATAGGGGCGTGGTTCGTGGGTCGATCGACCGGGATGGGGCAGAGGCTGGGCCACCCGTGTGAGGGTGTCGTCAGACCGCCTCGTTTCTAGCCTTGTTCTCGGCGGCAATGCTGAATGCACGCCCCAGTTTTAGAAGTGAGTTCCGGAGAGACCACAGGCGATCAAGAGTCCGATATAGTTCCTGCTCGGAAATCTGCACCGTGTGAGTGTTCTTCCTAGACCAGCCATCAGCGAACCACTCAAGTTCTCCTCGACCTTTTGGTTCACCGACCTTCCCACGCACTACAACGCGCAAACTGCGGTTCGGCCAGTCTCCGGTTACCTCGTCTACCCAAAGCATGTGTGCGAGCCGATTCCGGGCCGTATTGACTTTGTCGAACTGCGTCGCAAAAGCATCGATCGACCAATCCTCGATCCCGGCGGCCTCGATCGCTCTTCGAAGCGCAGGAACCAAGCGCTCGCGATCAGCGACTCCGTCGGGGCCAGCTTGGTGAAAGCACAGCCAATTCGCGCGCGAGACAACGTTCTCGTATGCGCCGATCATGTTTAGAACGGTCTGCTCAATTGCCCCTTGCGGCTGGAATGATTCTTGCTCTTTCAGTCTGTAGCGCCGCGTCCATTCAACAAAGTCATCCAAGTCGTCATGCTGGTCTCCCGTCATAACGGAGAACGGTACTGCGCAGATACGGAAATCGCGCGAATCTCACCAGCCTCGGCCGAGGTGCCAGGCCGCCCTCGGCAGATAGCATTAATGAGTGCGGTCCGGCGTACTAGCAAACAGCCGGAACGCAGAAGAGCGCCCCGCCAGCATTCCGCTAGCGGGGCGCTTTCCCGTCACTCATCCACTTGTCACACGCTCACGGTGTCGAGCACCACGACGCCCCCGGCCCGCAACACACTGACACCGGCGCGCAGCTCCGAACGCAACCGGATCAGGTTCGATCCGAAGTCGTCGCCCTGAGTGCCCCACTTCACGCGGACACCGGCCGCGTCGTAATCGACCCGGACAGCCGACTGGTCGAGCAGAACCGCCTTGCCGGTCGGCAGCGCAGTCGAAACCACGTACGGCACACCGTGCAGACGCTGCGCCGCCCGATCCACCGCCACGTTGCCCATGTCGAGTTGACCGCTGGTGTTGCGCTGCAAGCTGATCGCTTCGGCAGTCTCCGGCCGGATCACGAACACGTGCGGCACGTACCCGGCCGCTTCCATGACGGTGATCGCCTTGCGCGCGGTGGTGATCGGGTCGGTGTCGAACGCCTGCGCCTGCACACCGCTGGTGTTCAGGATGCCGGTCATGCTCGCCCCGGTGCCGTCGCCCGCGAGGACTTCGGCCTCGACCGCCTGCCGCAGCCCGTAGCGCATCTCAGCTTCCACGAACGCGGACAGTTCCGCGTTGTCGTAATTTTCGTACTCCGGGACGCCCTCGGAGATGTGCGCGATCACGCGCAGCTCGCCGTCCACCGACTCGACCGACACGGCCGAAGTCGCCTTCTGTCCTGACTGCCACGCCGCCGCCTGCAAGTCGCGCACAGTCTGACGCAGATAGCGGTAGGTCGGGCTGGTGTGCTGCTTGGTCGGCAGCACGTCCAGAAAGCTGGTCGGGATTCGCTGCTGCTCGATCGGCGACTGGTCTTCCAGCGGGACACCGACCACGGACGACCCGGACGACACGAGAGCCTTGGTACCGATACCGCCCAGCATGGCCTTGGCAGCCTTCGACGCGACAGCCTGCGACTTGCGGCCACTGAAGGCCAGGAACTTACGGCCCGCGACCGGTGCGGCCTTCTCGCCGTCCTCGTCCTGGACCGGCTCGCCACCCAACGCGGCCACCGCGTCGATCAGCGCCTTGGATTCCAGCGCCTTCGCAGCCTTGGCGTCGAACTCCTGGACAGCCTCGACCAGACCGGCCAGCTCCGCCTTGCCCTCATCGTTCAGCTCGCCCGCCTTGGCCTGCGCTACCAGTTCGTCGGCCTTGGTCTTGGCTTCTGCCCGCTCGTCACGGTTGTTGATCTTCACCTGCATGTCGTCACCCTTCGACTGTTCGGTGACGGACTCCCCGCCACCCTTCACATTGCTGATCGAGGTCGCCCGATTCGCACCCACCGGCACCACCGAAACCTCCAACAGCTCGAGCTCTTTCAGAACGTTGTGCCCGTTCTCGCGTTCGCTCTCACGCACCACATACCCGAACGAACACTCACCGATCCGACCATCCTTGACCAGCCGGAACGTCTGCGCGCCCTTCGGCCCGTCCATGTCGATCTGCACCGACGCCTTCAACCCGTGCTCGTCCTCGACCGCCTCGACCACATGCCCGACGCACATGTCCGGATCATCCGTCCTATGCCCGTAGTAGACCGGCACGTGTCGGCCCCGCTCGGCCCACTCCGCCAGCGTCTTCGCGAACGCGCCACGCTCGACCACATCACCGACCGAATCGACGTTGCCGAACACCGAGACGTACGCCTCGAACGTTCCAGCGTCGTCCTGGACGGCCTTGACCTCACCGACCGCCAGCTTGCTCCGCTTCATCTCTCACCCCACTATCTGAATCCGATTGCGCCACAGTCACACCCGCCGGTAGACGCAGATGGTCAGAACCTTCGATATGCGGCCGATTCATCATCGAACGGACCTCGCCCGGCGTGAGGATGCCCTCACGGACCGCAGCCACGTACTGCTCCATCTGCTCCGTCGAGCCTTCGAGCTTCTGCCGAACGTTGAACTCGACGTACTGGTCCCCGGTGTCGGCGAACCGTGGCACGAGAAACGCGTTCAACCGTGCCTCGATCTGCTTCAGGATCGGCCCGAGCGTGTCGCCGTACAGCATCCGCCGGAACTCGCGCACGTTCGAGTAGTTCGCGTTGTCGAGCACGCCGACCATCGTCGGATTGACCTGATACACACTGGCAACCGTCGTCAGAGCGAGCTTGGTTCCCTCGACGTAATCCTCGTCCTTCGCGCTGAATCCGAGTCGGTGTAGCTGCATCCCTTCTTCGAGAATCGGCACCCCGCCAACCTTGCGCCCATCGCCCGTGTAGACGGCCTTCCAATATCCCTTGAAACGGGCGCGCGCCTCATTCGACCAGTCCGGCGCCTCAGCCGGACGGGTGATGTACGAGCCGACACGACCACCGTTCTGCCACAGCTGCTCCCGGAACGTCTGCGCGTGAATCTGCTCCGACAGAATCGACTTCAACGCAAGAACCGGCGACGAACCAACCCTCTGATCGGTTGGATGCCAAGCGCGCAACTCGATCACCTGGTCGGCCGGAATCTCAATCCGTCGACCCGAATCATTCGGCTCGATCACATACACGCCGACCGCGAACGCCGTCGAGTCTCTGGTGTCCACCACCCACTGTTCAGCGATCGGCCAGAGTGCGCCCGGCTGCCCCGACTCATCGACACCGACCCACGTCAGGCTGCGCCCGTACAGCGCGAGTGACGCCACGATGCCGTACACCAGCTCATAGGTCGTCTGGTGCGGATTCGGCCGTGCCAACAGTGCGGCCAGCCCGCCGTCCCGGACACGCTCACGGCCGTCATCGTCGGTGCGCTCGAACACGTGTAGCCCGAGTTGCGCCACGTTGCGCGCCAGGAAGTCGATCACCGTCCGCAGGTGCGGCTGCTCCCGGTACAGCTCGGCCGGACTCTTATCGAGCACCGTTGCCGCATCATGGGTCAGCGGCTCGTCCAGCCCGTAGGCCCGTCCGTGCTTCGGTGCCTGCCACGGCCACCGCATCAGCGCACCGCCGATGCCTCGGCCGCGAGTTCGCGCCGCACCCGGATCGCTTCGGCCACCGCCACCCGATCGCCCTGGTGGTCACAGTCGAACGATTCCACGACCAGATCGCAGAGACCGGCCACCAACTCGTGGTAGCCCGATGCCCGCTCGAATACGTCATCAGTCGCCCGCTCAAACGCCCGTCGATCGCCCTTCGAGAACGCGAGCGCCGCCGTCAACGCCTGACAGCGACCCCGGTTCGTTGCTTCCATCCGTTCCATATGGTCAATACCTCCAATAGATGCCGAAAGGCGCCCAGAATTGATCTGAGCGCCCGGAATGGCTTGGTTCTGTTCAGTTGTCAGGCCCGGCTGCCTCGCGCGCGCACGCGCCCGATGGGCCTAGGGTCGCAGGGGAGAGGACGCCAACCAGCGGCTCGCCTCCGGCCTCCCGGCTTCCTCGTGATCGAGCCACCCCCTACGTGAGGGGCCACGCACGACAACAGGCGTGGCCCCAGGGGCTGATTACTGCTCAGTTGCCCGAAGTAGCACGCGAGCGAGTGCCCGTGCCTGGTCTTGGCTCAGCATCACGTGGCCCGTGAGAGTGTCGGGTGCGACCGCATAGCGTCGAGGGTTGACGCGAATCTCAACTGCTTCGTTGGGAAAGTTGTGGTCGTGATGCTCGACCACGGTGGCTACGCCTTCGAGGTCGGCGAGGTCGGCGGCTGCGCGAAGCTGGTTTGCGTAAGTCATGGTCGTTTCTCCGTGATGTTGGATGGTGGGCTTGTTCGCTATCTCAATGCCGGCGGTTCACGATCCTTCGCCGGACCGCAGTCGGCGCAGTAGTTCGTTCCGCGCCTGGTGGCTCTGTCGCTGTCGGTCTGTGATGGTTTCGCGTCGGTTGCGGTGAGTGTTGCGCACGATCGCTTTCAGGTTGTGGTTGATGCTGCCCATCGGTCAGTCCTTCCGTGTGGTCAGTCGCTTACAGGTTCGCCAGGACGCCGGGATTCGCAGCCTCACGGTTGATCCAGTCGCCAAACACTGCGTTCCAGTTCGGCCTGCTCTCGCCGCTGTCCGCGAAGTGCGTAGTGAACGTGTCGGCCAGCGCGTCGAGGTCCACGCCCTTCGCGACCGCTTGCCCGTGGTGCGTTGCAGTCGGCTGCCAGTCTCCGGGCAGTTGCAGGGATACCGTCAGCTGCGCTGACGAAGTATCTTGTACTTCTTCCCTTGGACTTCTTAGGTGTTCACTTCCTGCACAAGGCTGTTGTTCAGATTCTGAACAACCCGGCACTACGTCAGCACTCAGCCGCTCCGCCTGCCGATCTGTGAATCTGCCTTCACGCGTCAGGTGGTAGATGAATCCGAGCGGTCGTGCCCCCGATCGCGGCCGGACAGGTTGCGCGATGAGCCAACGAGCATCTTGCAGTTCAGTGAATGCCTTCCGAACCGTGTTCCGCGAGCGTGCAAGCTGCTCCGCTGCCCGATTCTGTGAAATGCGGTAGTTCTCGTTGTGCGACCACAGCCACAGTGCGATCGACCGCGCGCTATCACTGAGTGAGATGTCGCGAGAGAGTGCGAGCGGTGCGGCCTGGTACGGCGCTTGCAGCGTGCCGTGATACTTGATCGGCTGGCCGGTGACTTCAGGGCTCAAAACAGTTCCCCCTGACGGTACTTGCGCATCGCTTCGTCGTAGTCGCGCATATTCTGCTCGTGATCGTTGCGTGGGTCGCTGTCGCCGCCGTGGTAGCGGCCCGCCTCGATCTCGGCGTCAGTCGCCAGCCGCAGGTCCGGCCCGGCCTCGGCCAGCTCGGCGTTCCGCAGCATCCACGTGAACAGGTCGCCCGGACCTCGGCACACGGTGCCGCGACGGTGCGCCCGCTGCGCTGCCCCCTTCGACCACGCTGTCCCGGACTCGTGAACGTACGCCGTCCAGTCCCAACCGGCGGGCACATCGGTGGCGCCGCATGGGCAGGTGAACGTGACTCCGGTCTTCACTGGTGTGTCTCCTGTCGTGCTCGCTCGTAGGTGTCAATGCGGTCCTGTATCTGGTCGGCCAGTGCGTAGAACGCGGTCGCCCCAAGGTCCACCGTCGTGATCTCCTGCCCGCGTGGGTCTCTGACGCGCACTCGGAATCGGTGGCGTGGTGGCCCGCCGCGCGGTCGGTTCTTCTGTCGGTAATGAACGTCGATACGGTCAGGCATTCGCGGCCTTCGATGGTCGGCCCGACAGCGTTTCATGGCGCTCAATCGCCCGCTGCCGCCACGCCTTCAGGTCATCGGTGTGAATCATGCGGATCAGCCGCCCGCCGCGTTCCTGCGCAACTGAGGGCATCCCGTCGCCGATCCATTTGTCGATGGTTCGCGGGCTGCGTCCGATGTGCTCGGCAGCAACGGTTCTGGTGAGGTAGGGCATGGGGTATCGCCTCCTTGTGGTGAGTGGTGGCGTGGGCAAGCGGTGGCCGCGAGAAGTGTGCGAAGACACGGCACCGCTCAACCCCACGCACTATGAGAATGAGTTACAGGCGTTCGTCGCAGTTTCCGCGCCGATACAACTCATCCTCGGCACGCTCCGCAGCCTCCGCAGCCGCCCGCATCTCAGCCCGCCGCCGACGCACCGCCTCCGCCTTGTCCGCCTTGCGCCGCTCCGCATCCGAATACGCCTTCGCCCGCTGCTCGTCCGTCGCCCGCAGACCACGCCCAGGACCGGCGACATGTAGCTGGTTCGCCTTCCGTCGCTTCATCTCACGACTCGCAGCCCGCAGACTCCCACGGTGGTAGTAGGTGCGCCACCGGCCGTCTGCCAGCTTCACCCGGTACGCCTTCACCAGACCGTCACGCCGCCACGTCCACAGCGACGTTCGGCCCCGACCGATGTAGCGTTGCGCCGCCAGCTCGGACAGGCACCGCTCGCCGTTGATCCGGCGTTCGTCGTAGTCACTCATCAGACGCCCGCCATGAACTGATCGAGTTCGCGCCGGTCAATGCGGATCAGTCGCGGACCGGCCCGCCGCGCCGTGAGTCGGCCGTCGCTGATCCACCGGCGGATCGTCTTGGTGCAGACGCCAACCTCGGTCGCGGCCTGCTGAATCGACAGATAACGTGCAGACATAGTTGCTCCATGCGTGATTGGACCCGCTCTAGTGCAACGGGTCTCGTCTGTGCAGATGGTGCGAAGTGGCCTATGTCTGTCGGTGCGGTTGGCTTACCGTCGCCTACATGCGCACGGTGCCCGCTATGTCCACTTGCTTCATTGACTCTAACCCGGCGACCCGACCACTTCCGGCCCGCCAGAACACAACACGGCCAAGAATGCAGGTCACAGACCCGCGCAGTATCAGAATTGAGACTCGGCTACGGTGCGTCGCCCCCGGCCAGCTCCGACAACCGCGCCGCGATCGCCACATCAGACGACTCGGCCGCGTGCATATACCGCAACGCCGCAGCCGTCGATTGGTGACCAAGCCGCCGCTGCAACTCCGGCACCGTCGCCCCGGCCGACGCCGCCCACATCGACCCCGCGTGCCGCAGATCATGCAACCGCAGATCATCCCGGCCGATCTTCTCGCGCGCCGCCTGCCAGTGATAGCGCAACGTCCACTCATCCACGATCCCGCCGACGTTGCCCTCAGCCACCGACGCGAACACCAGCGCCGCCCGGCCCTTGCCGACATGCTCGCCCAGGTGCTCGACCACGGCCGCGTGCAGGTGCGGAGGGACCGCCACCGTCCGCTCGCGGCCCGACTTCGGCGTATCTACCACCGGCTGACCCTTCACGAACGTCACGCCGCGACGCACATAGAGCAGACTGCCGTCCGGCTCCACGTCCATCCGCCGCAACCCCAACAGCTCACCGCGACGCATCGCGCACCACGCCGCCAGGACAACCAGCAACCGCAGCCGATCCGGCATCCCGTCGGCCAACGTCGAGACCTCGGCAGGGGAGGGAACCGTGATCGTCCGCTGCCGCTTCGTCACTCCCGCGCCCTTGATCCGGCACGGGTTGCGATCCAGTAGCCCGTCCTCGACAGCCGATTCGAACACCGTCCGCAGCCACGCATACACCCGCGCATTGCGGGTCGCACCGTCCGACTTGCCCGCGCTGGTGTCCCGGACCTCGGCCCACCATTCGCGCACGTCCGCCACAGTCACCTCACCGACCGGCATATCGGCCAGCTCCGTGCCCTCGAAATGCACCCGCAGATAGCTCTGATACTGCGCCCGCGTGGACGCCTTGACCGCGCGCTGTTCGTTCCACCGCCTCGCGTACTCGGCCACCGTCAGCGATCGGGCACGCTCGGTCGTCTGCCGCCTGTCCGGCGACTTCCACACGTCCATCTCGATCAAGCGTTCCTCGGATCGCAGCCACCCGAGCGCATCGTCTTTCGCCGCCCACGTTCGCGGCCCCGAGTACCGCACCGCGTCTGGCCCGATGTAGCGCGCTTGGTAGCGGCCGGACGGCAGTTTGCGCACTGAGCCGAATCGGCGCCGCTCGTCCGTGCCCACTATGTGCCCTCCAAGACTCCTGACGTGTCGTTCCGTGTCCACTGTAGGGCACGTGGTACGGTGGCGATTACCTGCTAGAACGCGAGTTTTCGCAGGTCAACAAGTGAAAGCGTCGGGCAGGGTCATGAGGTTCGAATCCTGCCGGGAGCACTGTGACATTCTTGCCGACCTCCGGTCGGTGTGCGCCCACTGTGTAGTTTGACAGAGATTCACGCGGGCGCACTATGACATCCCTGCCGACCTCCGGCCCGGGTGGTCGCCGACCGAGATCGTCATCGCAGCCACCACGATCCCCAACACCACCCCGATGAGAGTGTCGGCGACCCGGTCGATCGCTGCTTGCGGGCTGAGGCCGGCACTCACGGCGATGAGCAGCAGCGCCATCGGAGTCACCGCCAGCGAGGTGACCGCGTAGTTCACCGGCGCCCAGATCTCCGCGATGACCTGACACGCCACGATCGCGATCACCGCACCCCAGTAGCCGAGACCCATACCCAGCAATGCCGCGGCGACGACGGCGCCGACGATGTTGCCGAGGAGGCGTTGTACGCCGCGCTGGACGGTCAGGTGATAGGAGACACCCTGCATCGCGGCGAGGGCGCCCATCGCGGCCCACATCGGATGTGAGAAACCGATACCGACGGCGATGGCGGCACTCGCCGCAGTGGCAACCACGATTCGACCGCTGTTGATCAGCAAGTCGGGCTGTGGCCGACGGCGCAACGTGCGCCAGAGGGAGTGGTAGTGCACCGGTGTCGAGTCGATGGCCGTCGCGCGGTACCGGCGCCAGATCCACGGTGCCAGCGATGCCCCCGCGCCGACAACGGTGCCCAGTGCTGTCGCGGAAAGTGCGCGCGTGAGATCCGTTGCGTCGTCAGTGAATCCCGTGGCGGCATTGGCCGCGAACACGAAGACGATCGCGCCAGGGCCGGTGATGTGCAGGGCGGCGACCCCGAGCGCGGCCGCGCCTGCCAGTACCGAGATGGCGGCGATCTCGGCTGCCACCGGTGCGTCGGTGAGGCCCAGGACTGCGCCGACGCCCACCGACGTGACGATCCCGATCGCGAGCACTGCGAGACGACCGGCGCGGACCCGAAATGGATCCGCGCGGCAGAATGCGGCGATCAGAGCGCCCAACGCAGCGAGGCCGGCGACGTCGCGGTGCCCGGTCATCCCGCCGATGACGAGTGTGCAGGCCACCGCGAATCCCACCCGTAGCGGCGCGGCGACGCTCAGACGTGCGAGGTCTGCCGACAGCGTGGCCCGCCACACCGACGGCCGGAGCGCATGCGTCAGCGCGTCGTGACGGGCGCGCGCGTGTTCGACGAGGGATGTGGTCATGTCGTTACTTTATCACTATTTTAGTAGTGAAATAAATCGACGCGAGCCGGCAGGGCCTACGATGACGGCTGTGACCGGCCCAGAAGTGCCCGACCTCGTCGATCGGATTCAAGCCGAGTGGGCGAAGGCATACCCCGAGTTCGATATGCGCCCGATCGGCATCCTGGGCCGCATCCAGCATATTGCCACCGCGAGCAGCCACCACCTCGACCGCCAGCTCGAGCCGCATGGGGTGTCGAGATCGGAGTACGACGTGCTTGGAGCGTTGACTCGCTCTCCGCGGCCGCTCCGGGCCAGCGAGGTGGTCTCCACGACGATGCTCAGCGGCGCCTCGATCACCAAGATCACCGAAAATCTCGCCCGCCGCGGGTTGCTGGTGCGCCGGAAGTCCGAGCGCGACGGGCGGGTGGTGCTGCTCGAACCCACCGACGCCGGGCGGGCACTGGTCGACGCCGAACTACCGCGTCGTCTCGCCGACGACGAGGTCGCGTTGTCGGGGTTGACTGCGCACGAGCGGGAGTCACTGGCCGCGCTGTTGCGAAAAGTGTCGGCGGCGGTGCACGGCTGATCGGGTCGCTGACGGCGCCTGGCCTGCGGGGCATAGTGGACGCATGGAGCTCTACGACATCATGCGGACCACCTTCGCAGCGCGACAGTTCACCGACGACCCGCTACCCGACGACGTGCTGTGGCGCATCCTCGACAACGCGCGGTTCGCCCCCAGCGGCGGCAACCGTCAGGGAGCCCACATCATCGTCATCCGTGATGCCGAGATCAAGCAGCGTCTCAGCGAACTGGGTGAGCCGACGGTCCGACGCTATGTGGCGCAACGCAACGCGGGCGAGAACCCGTGGAATCCCGTTGTACCGACCGCAGTTGCGCCTGACATCATCGATGAAACCGCTGTCCCAGCGAGTTTCGTCGAGCCGATTCGCCGAGCTCCGGTGGTACTAGTTGTGTCGGTGGATCTGGGACGCGTTGCCGCGGTGGATCAGTTCCTCGACCGGGTGGGTGTGGTCAGTGGGGCGAGCGTCTACCCACTGGTCTGGAACATCCTGCTGGGTGCCAGAGCGGAGGGGTACGGCGGCAATCTCACGTCCATGGCGATCGCCCAGGAGCCGGCCGTCCGGGACCTGCTCGGATTACCGGCCGACCACGCGGTGGCAGCCGTCGTTCCGATCGGAAAACCGGTGAAACAGTTGACGAAACTGCGTCGACAGGCGGTCGACGAGTTCGTCACGATCGATCAGTACGACGGACCTGCTTTCCGGGGCTGACCGTGGCAGGCCGCACCGATGCGATCGCAGCGACAACGCCTGCGGCAGCAATCGCGGCAAACCCGAATCCGAGAAATCGTGCCGACGTGACCGCCGGGTTCGCGCCTGTGGAGACCGTCGCACCGACGCTCACGAGCAGTCCGGCCATCGCGGATCCGAAGGTGTTGGCGACCATCTGCACCGTGTTGACTCCGGCCGACGCCCGAGCCGCCTCGGTGTCGTCGCGGGTGATGGTCATGGCGGCGGTCGCGATGTGCGGGAACGCCATGCCGATGCCTGCTCCGGCGACGAACAGCGCGAGGAACCAGGCGGCGATGACCCCAGGGGTCGAAGCGAATTGGAGCGCTCCGTACCCCGCGAGACCGGCGCCGAGAACGCCCGGGCCCAGAATCCGCACCGCGGTGGCCCGCTCGCCGTTGGCCCACGTGGTGCTGGTCAGTTGCGCACTCGACCATCCCCAGGACAGGGCCGCCCCGAGCATGCCGGCGACCAGCGGTGGCATCCCGGCGATCTGCTGGCCGAACAGCGGAACAAAACCCTCGGCGGTCGAGCCGATGGCCAGCACCGCGATCGAGACGTATATCCACTTGAGGGGGTTGCCGATACGGTAGGTCAACCGCGGCAGTAATCCGGCGTCACCGCGACGGTCGACCACGATGAAGCCGATCGACAGCGCGGCCGCCACACCCAGGAGGATCAGTGGCACCCGTAACCCGTCTACGATGCCGGCCACCGACACGCAGACGGTGGCGGCTACGAGCCAGCCCAGCGAGGCCACCGGCAGTGACGCGGCGTCGGACTCAGCGCGCCGCCCCGCCGGCAACGCCCGCACCAATCCGCCCATCGCGGCAGACGCGATCACCAGCAGCCAAAAGGAACCCCGCCAAAACCCGACCTGGGCGAACAAGCCGCCCAGCAGCGGCCCGATGAGGTTGCCGACACCCCACATCGCTGATGCGAAACCCACGGCTCGCACCCAGAGGCGTTCGGGCAGTGCCACCCGGATGACAGCGAAGGACAGGCCCGTCAGCAGTCCGCCGCCCAGTCCCTGCAATCCGCGGCCAAGCAGCATGACCGGCATCACCGGACTCAGGGCACACACCAGCGAGCCGACACCGAACAGTCCGAAGGCCACGCGATATGCACCCCGCGCGCCCCAATGGGACAGCGTTCGCGTCACCAACATCGACGAGAACACCGAGGTGATCAGGAAGACCGTCATTACCCAGGCGTAGAGACGCTGGCCGCCGATCTCGGCAACGGCGGTCGGCAATGATGCCGCAGTCAGGTAGGTGTTGATGGCGAACACGGCGATGCCGCCTGCGAACACCGTGACCGCAGCGCGGTGACCACGGTCAAACAGTTCCCGCCAGGTTCCGGGTGTGGCAGAGTCGGGTGCGCCGGAACCGGGGGGCGTCGAGCGATCCTGATCCGGCATGTTCCGACGGATATCGGACCGTCGGGGTGTGGTCAAGAAGCAACCGGGAGGAAACAATGGGGACGATCCGCCACAGTTCGTCGGTGGAGGTGCCACGTGATCGGGTGTTCGCTTACATCAACGATCATCAGAATGTGCCGAATTTCTTCTTCGGGGTCACCAGATTCGTCCCGGTGACCGAGGCCACCGACGGCGTCGGATCGCAGTTCGCGGTAACCATGAAAGTGGGTCCCAAGACTCTGACCTCGACTGTGGAAACCGTGGAATGGGTCGAGAACGAACTCATTCGGCTTGAATCGGTCGAGGGATTCTCGGCCAACACCACCTGGAACTTCGTCGACGCCGGGGCCGGGACTCAGGTCGATGTCGAGTTCGTCTACACATTGCCGGGTGGCCTGGCCGGACGTGCCCTCGGCAGCCTGGTGGAACCGTTCGCCGGCCAAGCTGTCCGGCAGACCGACAAGAATCTCGTCGAGCAGGTTTCCCGGCTCGCCTGACGCAGGTGCTGCGGTCCGGAAATGGCGTCGCAGAATGTATTTGCGTCACAGATCGGCCAAAAATCCGCCTACGCGCAGCAGTGCAATGACAAGTCCTTACGTCTTGGTGCGAATTTGCCTGCGCGCGTTTACCGGTTGTCGGAGTGATATCGGTGTATGTTCGACTGGCAAATGAAACAGATTGGTATCTTGGGCGGTTCGTGCCGCCGTGGATGACAGGACCGATAGAACTTCGATGATGACGGAGTCGGGGTGCCATGATGACGAGAACGCGCAGACGAACACAGCGGACGGCCGGAATCGTGCTCGGCGCGACGATCGTGGCGAGTCACGTGCTCTTCGTGGCGTCGCAGGCCGGCGCGAATCCCATCGGTGTTGGTGCCTCCGGCGCTGACACGAATGCCGCCGACGAGACCGAGGGCAGCGACTGGTGGTGGCTGCTGGTCCCGTTCCTGCTCATTCTCGTGGGTCTGCTCCTGATCTGGTTGTTCACCACGTTCCGGCAGTCTGCAGCGCCGCGGGCGGCCGCCACCGCGGAGCAGCCCGACGGTGAACCGGTCGCGGCCGCCGCCCAACGTCTCGACGAGGTCGGTCCGGAGGCCGCCGCGCCAGTCGAGAGCTTCCGGACGAAGCCGGCTGAGCAGGCAGAATCCGCGGCCGATGATGAGGTGACGATGGGCGAACCGCCCGCAGGGCTGCCATCGGAGGTGGAGTCGTCCGCGGCAGACAGCGGGACGGCGGACACGGTGGCAGCGGCCACCGGACCGGCGCCCGCGCAATCAGCCTCCGGTGCGGTGGCGGCGTCGGGCTCGGGTGACGGGCCCGCCACGGAGGTCAGCGATCTGACGATGCCGCTGTCCCTGGAAGAGCTCATGGCCGAGGACCTCAGCGAGGTCATGGCCCCGCCCGACGACGCGGAGTTGGGATTCGGTTCGGCACAGTCGGCCTCCGGAGACGGTGTCGGGTCGTATTACCGCGACGGTGAGAAGACCCCGGTGCCGCTCGGTGCGCACCTGCCCCTCGTCGACTCCGACCGCGCACCCGACGGCTACCCGGTGAAGGCATCGGCGTCCTCGGGCACGTATCACTTACCGGGGTCGTCGACCTACGATGCGGTGGCGCCCGACATCTGGTTCGCCAGCGAGTCGGCGGCGGCCGCGGCGCGCTTTCGTAGGTCCGACGCCGACTGACCGGCGTCGGCGACCGACGCGCTACGGTGTTCGTCGTGGGTGCATCACATTCCAAGGTCGTGCTGGTCACCGGGGCATCGAGCGGCATCGGGGCCGAAGTCGCGCGAGCGTTCGTCGAACGGGGTCACACCGTCTACGGCACCAGTCGACATCCCGAGACCGTGGCCGACCCGATCCGCGGTGTCAACTATGTCGCACTCGACAACGCCGACTACGACAGTGCCGAGGCATGTGTGGCGAAGGTCGGGGTGATCGACATCCTGGTCAACAACGCCGGCGAGAGCCAAGCCGGTGCACTGGAAGACACCTCGATGGAGTCGATCGAGAAACTGTTCGCGGTCAACGTCTTCGGGCCGATCGCATTGACGAAAGCGGTGCTGCCCGGTATGCGGGAGCGTGGCGCCGGCACCGTGGTGATGGTCGGATCGATGCTGTCCAGCTTCCCGGTGGCCTTCCGGTCCAATTACGCCGCAACGAAATCCGCGTTGAAAGCGTTTGCCTTCGCGACTCGTCGCGAGGTCGCCCCATATGGCATCCGAATGATCTCAGTGGAGCCCGGCACGATCGCCACCGGTATCGGCGACCGGCGCAGCATCCACATCGGCGAGCACTCGCCGTATGCCGCCGAATACCAGACGTTGGCTGCCGCCACCCGCAAGAACGAAGACGCGGGGATCGATGCGGCCACGATGGCCCGGGTCATTGCCGACGCAGCTCTGGCCGAACACCCGAAACCGTTCTACGCCAAAGGCAATCAAGCCGGCTTGGTCTTCGCCTTGCGTCGTTTGCTGCCGCGCCAGTTCATCCTGGACATGACCGCACGCAAACACGGTCTTCCCAGGGTGCGGAGCTGAGCAATGATGCGGATCACGCTGCGGGTCATCGGCATCGGGCCCGGCAACCCGCGCCAACTCACGCTCGAGGCCGTCGACGCCCTGGCCGACGTCGATGTGTTCCTGCTTCTCGACAAGGGACAGACGAAGCAGTCGCTGGCCGATGCGCGACGGGAGATCCTGGCCCGGCACGCCGCGCCGACCCACCGCGTCGTCGAGGTCGTCGACCCGCCTCGTGATCGCAGCCCTGACAACTACGACGCCGAGGTCAGGCGCTGGCATCGGGCTCGCGCTGCCGTCCTCTCCGACGTGCTGACCGACGAACTCGTCGACGGTGGGGTCGCCGCCTTCCTGGTCTGGGGTGACCCAGCCCTCTACGACAGCACATTGCGGATCGTCGACGATCTGTGCGAACACTCCGAACTCGACATCGATGTCCGGGTGGTGCCCGGTGTGACCAGCGCCAGTGCGCTCACCGCCGCACATCGCATCACGGCCAACCGCATCGGGGAACCCATCCACATCACCACCGGGCGACGGCTGGCCGATACTCCGGTGGGCGCGGACGCCAACCAGATCGTCATGCTCGACGGCGATCTGACCTTCCGGCACACGGCAGACCCCGACGACCACATCTGGTGGGGAGCCTACGTGGGCACCGACGACGAGATCTTGATCTCCGGTCGCGTCGCCGACGTCGCCGAGCGGATCGTCACCGCCCGTGCGCAGGCCCGCGAGCGGATCGGATGGATCATGGACATCTATCTGCTGCGTAAGTCGTGACTTCCGCGGCCGCCGCCCTCACCAGATCTCGTCGATCACACCGAGAAGGTCATCGCGGATCTCCTTGCGGCAGATGACAAAATCCGGCATGTAAGGCTGGGGTCGGTTGTAGACGATGGGCGTCCCGTCGAGACGGCTGCAATGCAGACCCGCAGCCTGGGCGACACCCACCGGCGCGCAGTTGTCCCACTCGTACTGTCCGCCGGCGTGCACATACGCGTCGACGTCACCGCGCACCACCGCCATCGCCTTGGCACCGGCCGAACCGATGCCGATCATGCTCAGCGACAGTCGCCGCGACACCCATGCGCTCTCGTACGAGCCACCGTACCGAGACGCCGCCATGCGTCCGGTGAGCGGACCATCGGGCGCTGTGACGGTGTCGGATCGAAAAACCTCGCCCACCGCCGGCAGTGCGACGGCGGCATCGGTCACCCGTCCGTCGTGGGTCAACGCGACGTGGACAGCCCAGTCAGCGGAGCCGGCGGCGAACTCGCGCGTGCCGTCGAGCGGATCGATGATCCACACCCGCTCGGTGGTGGCTCGGTCACCGATGTCGGCGCCTTCCTCCGACAGCACCGCATCATGCGGACGATGGCGCACGACGACATTGGCGATCCATGCCTGGGCCATCGCGTCGCCGACGTCCCCGAGATGGCGTCCGGTCAGTAGGTCACCATGTCGGACGCCGAGAAGGATCTGACCCGCGCCCTCGGCGATGTGAGCCGCCAGGTCGGCGTCGGAAAGGCGCGAGATCATCCGTCTACTAGAGCACACTGGAGACATGCCTGAGCTTCCTGAGGTGGCGGCGATCGCCGACTACGTCGACGGACGAGCCGCCGGACTCCCGATCCGACGGGTCGACGTGGCCTCGCTGGCCGTGCTGAAAACCGCAGACCCGCCGTACAGCGCACTGGCCGGACGCATTGTCGAATCGGTCAGCCGGATCGGTAAGTACCTGATCATCCGGACCATGCCGGGACCCGACACCGCGAACTCTCCCGACCCGGTGATCGTGATGGTGATCCACCTGTCGCGGGCCGGTTGGCTGCGCTGGAGTGATGGCCTCTCGCAGACGCCACCGCGACCCGGGGGCAAGGGGCCGATCGCGTTGCGCGTGCATTGCGGGCTGCCCGGTGAAGGTTTCGACGTCACCGAGGCCGGCACGCAGAAACGTCTGGCCGTCTGGATCGTGCGTGAGGTCGGCGAGGTGGATCGCATCGCCACACTCGGACCAGATGTGCTCGCCGTCGGTCGCGACGAATTCGGCGCCATTCTGTCCGGCACGACCGGACGGATCAAGAACGTGCTGACCGATCAGCGTGTGTTGGCCGGTGTCGGCAACGCCTACTCCGACGAAATCCTGCACACGGCCAAGCTGTCGCCGTTCGCGTCGGCCAAGTCGCTGAGCTCCGAGCAGATCGATGCCCTGTACAACGCGGTGCACTCAGTGCTGACCGACGCCATCGGGCGTCTGGAAGGTCAGACGGTGGCGAGGCTGAAATCGGAGAAACGCACCGGTTTACGGGTGCACGCCCGCACCGGACTGCCGTGTCCGGTGTGCGGTGAGACGATTCGCGAGGTCGCCTTCGCCGACCGGTCGTTCCAGTACTGCCCGACGTGTCAGACCGGCGGAAAGGTATTGGCCGACCGTCGGATGTCGCGGTTGCTGAAATGAGTCGCGGTGTACGGCTCCTCGTCGTCGACGGCACCGGAATCGTCGAGACCGACCCGCGCATGCTCCGCGACGGCAACACCAGGTCTCCCCGGTAGGTTGGGGAACCGTGACCGCAACGACACGGCAGAGGATCCTGATCACCGGCGCGAGTTCCGGACTCGGCGAGGGAATGGCCCGCCGGTTCGCCGCAGAGGGCCGCGCGCTGGCATTGTGTGCCCGGCGGCTCGATCGTCTCGACGAGCTGGCCTCCGAGCTGCAACCCGCCGCTGCCCAGGTGGTCACCGCGCAGCTCGACGTGACCGATACCGAATCGGTTGCACCGGTTTTCGCGCGGCTCGCCGACGAACTCGGTGGTCTGGACCGGGTCGTCGTCAATGCCGGGTTGGGCAAGGGAGCGCCCATCGGTACGGGCAATGCGGCCGCGAACATCGAGACCGTGCAGACGAACCTGGTGGGTGCGCTGGCACAGGTCGAGGCCGCTCTCGAGATCTTTCGGGCACAGGGCCGCGGGCATCTGGTGCTGGTCAGTTCGATGAGCGCGATCCGCGGTCTGCCGAAAGCCCAAGCCGCCTATTCGGCATCAAAGGCGGGACTCTCCGCTCTGGGGCAGGGCCTCCAAGCCGAATTCGCCGATTCGCCCATCAGCGTCTCCGTGCTGCTGCCCGGCTACATCGAGACCGACATCAACCGCGGTGTGCGGACCGCGCTGATGACCGACACCGACACCGGCGTCGCCGCGATGGTCGCGGCCATCGAGAAGGAATCGGCATGGGCTCCGGTTCCGGCGTGGCCATGGCGACCGATTGCGCTGGCATTGCGCCATCTCCCGTCAGCCATCACTCGCCGAATGGTGTGACAAGGCAGATCAACCCGCGCCCGACGTCGACGGTGCCGCGGACGCCCCGGGCAGTGCCCATGACACCGGCGCCCGCTGGTAGTCCAGCGACACGTCCGATGTCGTGTCGGCCCAATAGATCACCTGCTCGACTCGCTCGCCGGCGTCGGCCACCGAGATCAGGCAGGTGCTGTACGACTCGCCGCGGCGCATCCGTTCGGGCGGTGCGGTGTCGGGACAGTCGGTGAGCCCCGGGACCGGCGCGCGGGTCAGGGTGGGCGCCCGACCGTCGGGACTGCCGCTGAGTCCGATGACCGACGGGGCCGCCGTCGGCCGCCGGGTCAGCGACGTCACCGTCACGTAGAGGAAGTACGGCGTGCCCCCGTCGCTGATGTCGTCTGGGACGCCTTCGGCCGGGGTGATTCCGGTAACGGTGAACATCGCACGCGGCCCGGTTGCGTCGAACGCATCCGCGGGTAGTACGGCGGTGTCCCCGAAGTCCAGGGCAGTGCCGGGGGCGGTGCCCTCGACCGGACCGGCCGGAACGGTCACCGCTGCGGTGGTGGGCACCGACGTCGGTGTGGGTGTTTCGGTCGATGTGGAGGTGGCGCAGCCGGGGACGACCAGCGTGCCGGCTGCGATCATGGCGACGACCACACGCCGCGTCGGCGACAGGGTCCTCGTAAGTGGCCTCACGATGCGTAAGGTAGCCGATGTGTCGGCCAAGCAGGGACAGGTTGTGGCTCATGGCGCGTTCCAGGTGTTCGGGGAGCGGCGCCAGGGTGAGGTCAGCGAGGTGTTGACGGACGTCTTCGGGCGCGATGACGTCTCGGCGTTGGGTGCGGACTGGCGGGGCATCGTCTATTTCACCCTCGACGAGGATGACGAGATCCCGGCGGACACGGTGGTCGGCTTCGATCCGTCCAGTGGCAGCAGTGGCCCGCTCGCGTCGGTGGGCGAGGTCCTCGCTGCGGTCCGCAACGGTGACATCGCGGATGCGGTGGATGCGGCGAGTTTCGACGCGTGGCGCACCGCCACCGGTCAACGCTCGATCGACATGGGCGACTGTGTGCCGCCGTCGGTGCACGAATTCATGGGTGGAGACCCCGCCGAGCGATCAACCGAACCCCAGGATCTGGTCACGTTCATCGCGGTGGCCGCCGCACTGATGGGGCGCCTCGAACAGCTCGGGGTACAGCCGGGCGACGAGATACCCGACGAAGTCTTCGACGAATCCCGTTGGCAGTAGCGTCCCCTGACTCCTGACGAGCCATGCGCTGGCCGACCCTTGCCCTGATCGCTGAGGAACGAGGCGCAAGCCGAGTGTCACGAAGGGCACTCAGGCCGAGCGGCCGCGGTGGGTGCGGTACCACCGCACCAGCTCGTCGGTCGACGAATCGCCTTGTGCCGCCGGAGATGCCTCATCGACGATGACGCCAAGCAGTTCCTTTGCCTGGGTCTTTCCGAGTTCGACACCCCATTGATCGAACGGGTTGATGCCCCAGATCGCTCCTTCGACGAACACCTGATGCTCATAGAGAGCCACCAGCTGCCCGATCACCGACGGCGTCAGCTTCGGGGCGAGGATCGAGGTGGACGGCCGATTGCCGGGCATCACCTTGTGGGCCACCACATTCGGAGCTACACCTTCGGCGGCGATCTCGTCTGCGGTCTTGCCGAAGGCGAGCACCTTGGTCTGCGCGAAGTAGTTGCTCATCAGTAGGTCGTGCATGGAGCCGGTGCCGTCGGCGGTGGGTAGGTCGTCGGTGGGTTCGGCGAAGCCGATGAAGTCTGCCGGCACCATCCGGGTGCCCTGATGGAGTAGTTGGTAGAACGCGTGCTGTCCGTTGGTTCCGGGCTCGCCCCAGAAGATCTCACCGGTCTCGGTGGTCACATGATGCCCGTGGGCGGTGACCGACTTGCCGTTGGACTCCATGGTCAGCTGCTGCAGGTATGCCGCGAAGCGCGCCATGTCGTTGGAGTAGGGGAGTACCGCCCGAGTCTGCGCATCCCAGAAGTTGTTGTACCAGAGTCCGATCAGACCGAGCAGGACCGGCGCGTTGCGTTCCAGCGGGGCAGTCCGGAAGTGTTCGTCGACGATGTGGAAGCCGTCGAGGAACTCGGCGAACCGCTCCTTGCCGATCGCCGCCATCACCGACAACCCGATCGCGGAGTCCACCGAATAGCGCCCGCCCACCCAGTCCCAGAAGCCGAACATGTTTGCCGTGTCGATGCCGAACTTCGCGACCTCGTCGGCGTTGGTGCTGACCGCGACGAAATGTCTGGCCACCGCATCGGGGCCGGCGCCCAGGGCGTCGAGCAGCCAGGTACGTGCGGCGGCGGCATTGGTCAACGTCTCCAGGGTCGTGAACGTCTTGGAGGCGATGATGAACAGCGTTGTCTCCGCATCGAGGTCGGCGAGGGTCCCGACCATGTCCGCGGGATCGACATTGGAGACGAAGTGACACCGGATGTCGGTGTCGACGTAGTGCCGTAGTGACTGATACACCATCACTGGTCCGAGGTCCGAGCCGCCGATACCGATGTTCACGACGTCGGTGATCTTCTTGCCGGTGTGGCCCCGCCACTCGCCACTGCGGAGGCGGTCGGTGAATTCGCCCATCGCGGTGAGGACTTCATGTACGTCGGCGACCACATCCTGACCGTCCACGGTGAGGGTGGCGTTGGCGGGCAGTCGAAGTGCGGTGTGCAGGACCGCACGGTCCTCGGAGGTGTTGATGTGTGCGCCCGCGAACATCTCGTCGCGGCGCTCCTCGAGACCGGCTTCGCGCCCCAGACTGCACAGCAGCTCGATGGTCTCCCGAAGCACCCGATGCTTGGAGTAGTCGATGTGCAGGTCGCCCACGTCGAGGGTCAATTCGCGTCCGCGGTCCGGGTCGACCGCGAAGACCTCACGCAGGTGCATGGCGAACACGTGGGGCTGATGTGCGGCGAGAGCCTGCCAGGATGCGGTGGCGGTGATGTCGTCGTGGTCACTGATCTCGAGGTCGCTGCCGGAGACGTCGCTCATGGTTTCACCCTATGCTGTCGGGACCCGCCTCGCGACGTGCCGGCCACGCCACCCGGTGGGGCGATGCGGCGTTCGGTCAGCGTCCGAGCGGTCCGCGTCCCAGGCGCAACAACAGCATTGCCAACGTGTGGCCCTCTTGCCCGAGCTCGGCGAAGCGGTCGAGAACCTTCACCTCACGACTGTGCACCAACCGTGGGCCGCCGGAGGCCATCCGCGCTGCGCCGATCTTCTTCGACACCGCTGACCGTCGCTTGATGGCGGCGAGGATCATCGCATCGAGTCGGTCGATCTCCAGGCGCAGTTCATCGATGTCATCGGCCAACGTCGACACGTCGTCGGAGAGGTCATAGGCGTCCACATCGAACGGGGTGGCTGCGGTGGCTCGCTCGTCGGGGGTGTTGGCGTCGGTCACCCGGTCGATTTTGCCACGTGCCCGCCGCGACGTGAGACTGGACCGCATGCTGAGCAGGCGGACGATCTCGTCGGTGGCGATCGCGCTGATCGTGGCACAACTGGTGGTTCGTGGCTGGCTCGCCGCGACGGGCAACTTCTACTGGGACGACCTCGTGCTGATCGGCCGTGCGTCGTCGAATCCGATCCTGAGTTGGGACTACCTCGGGCACAGTCATGACGGGCATTTCATGCCGGCCGCCTTTCTGGTGGCCGGGGTGTCCACGGTGGTCGCGCCGGTCGATTGGCTGATACCGGCGGTGACCCTTGTGGCGTTGCAGGCGCTCGCCTCGCTGGCTGTGTGGCGGATGATCCGGGTGTTGGCGCCGCGGGCCGGGATCGGTGCGCTGGCGGCCTTGGCGTTCTACTTGTTCACGCCCATGACGGTGCCGGCCTTCGCGTGGTGGGCGGCAGCACTGAACTCGTTGCCGCTGCAGGCCGCGATGGCGTGGATCGTCGCCGACGCGGTGCTGCTGGTGCGGTCGCGTGGTCGCCGGCCCGATGCCCGATTGATCGTGATCCGGTCCGCGGTGGTTTTCGTCGTGGCACTGGCGTTCTTCGAGAAATCGCTGTTCATCCTGCCGGTCGCGTTCGCGGCCGCCACATTGAGCGCCCGGACCGCCGTCCGAACACCCCCGACCGGCACCGCGCCGGGTGCCGAATCGGACAGCCGGGACGTCCCGGCAGCGGATTCGGCATTGATCCGTGCCTTCACCGGGGCCCGCGCACTGTGGGTGGTGCTCAGTGGGGTGTTCGTGGTCTGGCTGATCGTCTTCTTCTCGGTGTCCGACGCCACCGCCGGTGAGCACTCGATCAGTCAGACCCTGCGCCTGGTGTGGCGATCGATCAACAATGCCGTGGTCCCGTCGTTCGCGGGCGGACCGTGGGAGTGGGAGCGGTGGGTGCCGAGCCCGCCGATGGGTTTCGCGCCCGTGTGGATGATCGTGCTCGGGTGGCTGGTGATCGCGGCGCTGGTCGTGTGGGCGGTCAGGACCCGGCACGGTGCGGCAGCGGTGGTGGCTTGCGCAGCCGGTTATGTCGTGGTGGCGCAGCTCCCGGTGATGTGGAACCGTTCGAGCGCGAACACGGCGTTGGAACTGGCCCAGACGATGCGGTACCTACCCGACACCGCAGTGGTGATCACCATCGCGATCGCGCTGATCGTCGGGTCGGGCGCACGGCAGCATCCGGCGGGGCGACATGTCGGTGAACGATCCGAGCGTGGGCAGACCGGTGTCGCAGTCGTCGCGCTCGTCGGTGCGTTTGCAGTGGCCTCGGCGATGGTTTCGCTGGCGTCCTTCTCGTCGTCGTGGCGCGACGACCCCACCGGCGACTACCTGGCCAACGCCAAACAGGCTCTCGCCCGCAACCAGGACCACACCATGTTCGATCAGGCCCTGCCGTTGGAGGTACTGCTGCCGGTGGCCTACCCGAACAACCAGATCAGCCACACGTTCGGACGCCTGCGCGAGCGTCCGAACTTCGGCGTGACCACCGACCGGCTCATGGTGCTCGACAACAGTGGCCACATGGTCGAGGGAGCGGTGACGCCGGCCCGCACGATCGAGCCCGGCAGCGGCGCTTGTGACCGACCGGAGATCGACGGTCCCACGGAGCTGTCCCTGTCCGGGCCGCTGCTGCAGTGGCGGTGGACGATCGCGGTCGGCTACTGCGCGAACATGCCGGGTCAGATCGAGATGGCCCTCGACGACGGACCTGCTCAGCGGGTGGATGTGCAAGCGGGTCTGCACGTCGTCTACGTCCAGCTCGAAGGCCGTGGGCGCGGAATTTCCGTGCGACCGCTGACCCCCGACTTGGCATTGCACACCGGGGAGGGGCGGGTCGGCGAGGTGGCCGACGCCCGTCTCGTCGGCTGAGGCGACGCAGCGCGCAGGGACGGGTACGGTCCAACGGTCCTGGTCAGGGCGCGCCGGCGACGTCGTTCGACAGGCTCAGCGGGTCTGTCGGCAGTCGGGGGTAGCCTTGTTTCCTGATGACAAGCTCTATCCGCGAGACGGCCGGGGGCTCCGCAGGAGCCCGTGACGAGGCCGCACCCGATGACCCCACCGCCCGCCTGCTCGACGGTCTCAACCCGCCTCAGCGCGCGGCGGTGCTGCACGCCGGATCGCCCCTGCTCATCGTGGCAGGCGCGGGATCGGGCAAGACCGCGGTGCTCACCCGGCGGATCGCCTACCTGCTCGCCGAGCGCGACACCACTCCCGGGCAGATCCTCGCGATCACGTTCACCAACAAGGCGGCCGCCGAGATGCGTGAGCGGGTCATCGACCTGGTGGGTCCGCGTGCGGCCTACATGTGGGTCTCGACCTTCCACTCCACCTGCGTGCGGATACTGCGGGCGCAGTCGGCGCTGTTGGGCAAGCGGAACTCTAATTTCTCGATCTACGACTCGGATGACTCGAAACGCTTGCTGGGCATGATCATCCGCGACATGGATCTCGACCCGAAGAAGTTCAGTGCACGCGGCGTGGCGGTCAGCATCTCCAACCTCAAGAACGAGTTGATCGCCCCGGATGAGGCCCTGGCGGCGGCGACCGACGACGAGCCGGCGGCCCTGGTGATCGCCCAGATTTATGCGGAGTACCAGCGGCGGCTGCTGTCGGCGAATGCGTTCGACTTCGACGACCTCATCGGCGAGACGGTGTCGTTGCTGCAGCGTCACCCGGAGGTGGCCGAATACTATCGCCGGCGCTTCCGGCACGTGATGGTCGACGAGTACCAGGACACCAACCACGCCCAGTACGTGTTCGTCCGGGAGCTCGTGGGGGACGAGAACACGGACTCGACGGTGTCCCCGTCGGAGCTGTGCGTCGTCGGTGACGCGGATCAGTCGATCTATGCCTTCCGCGGCGCCACCATCCGCAACATCGAGGAATTCGAGCGGGACTTCCCGAATGCCGAGACGATCCTGCTGGAGCAGAACTATCGCTCCACACAGACGATTCTGTCCGCGGCCAATGCAGTGATCGCCCGCAACCAGAATCGGCGCGACAAGAGACTCTGGACCGATTCCGGTGACGGCGAGCTGATCGTCGGGTATGTGGCCGACTCCGACCGCGACGAGTCGCTGTTCATCGCCAAGGAGATCGAGGATCTCACCGACTACTCGATCGGCGGCTCGTCGAGCCATTCGTACTCCGACATCGCCGTGTTCTATCGCACCAACACCGGATCCCGGCCACTGGAGGAGGTGTTCGTCCGGCACGGAATCCCGTACAAGGTGGTGGGTGGCACCAAGTTCTATGAGCGCAAGGAAGTACGTGACGTCGTCGCCTACCTTCGTGTGGTGGCCAATCCCGACGACTCGGTGAGTCTGCGGCGCATCCTGAACACCCCGCGCCGCGGCATCGGCGATCGTGCCGAAGCATGTGTGGCCGTGCATTCGGAGAACATGGGGATCAGCTTCTATGAAGCGCTGCTGGAGGGGGCCGAGGGCAAGGTTCCGCTGCTGAACACGCGTGCGGTGAAACAGATCGGCGGATTCGTCGATCTCATCGAGGGGCTCCGCAACGATTTCGTGGCGAGGTTCGGTGGAGCGGGCGAGGCCGGTGAGGATGTTGCCGTCGTGGACGCCACGGAGGAGGGTGCCGACATCGGTGAGTTGGTCGACGCCATCGTCGAGCGCACCGGGTATCGCGCCGAACTCGAGGCATCCCGGGACCCGCAGGATGGTGCCCGCCTCGACAACATCAACGAACTCGTTGCCGTCGCAAGGGAATTCAGTGCAGATGCGGCAGGGCTGGCCGCAGTCGACGACATCGACCTCGATGGCCTCGACGCCGACGCAGCCGAGGCTGCCGAAGGGCAGCCGGAACCCGGATCGCTGGCCGCCTTCCTGGAGAAGGTGTCACTCGTCGCCGACGCCGATCAGGTGCCTGACGAGGGTGACGGCGTGGTGACGTTGATGACGCTGCACACCGCAAAAGGTCTCGAGTTCCCGGTCGTCTTCGTAACCGGTTGGGAGGATGGACATTTCCCGCACATGCGCGCCCTTGGCGATCCGGCCGAACTCAGCGAGGAGCGCCGTCTCGCCTATGTGGGTATCACGCGTGCAAAGGAACGTCTGTATCTCACCCGGTCGATGACCCGGGCGTCTTGGGGGCAGCCGGTGTCCAACCCGGAATCTCGTTTCCTGCAAGAGATACCGCAGCATCTGCTCGACTGGCGACGCACCGAGCCACGCCGATCGACAAGCCGCCATCTCGGTTCTTCCGGTGGGGTATTCGGGCGCGGGGACTCGGGTTTCGGCAGCGATCGACTCGGCCGGTCCTCGTACTCCTCGGATCCCACCCGCGGTCGCAACAAACAGGTGCACTATGACGTCGGCGACCGCATCAATCATCCCAAGTACGGGATGGGCAAAGCAGTGGAGAAGCAGGGCAATGGTGCGACCGAGCGAATCACCTTCGACTTCGGTGGCAACGTCGGGCGGGTCACGCTACTGACCGCTGGTGGTCTCCCCGGCGACAAACTTTAGCCCGGCCTCCCGCAAACGCACCACAGGCTCCCAGCGCGCTCAGCACGGAGGCCGACAGAACCAACCCGGTTCTGTCGGCTGCCGTGCTGGGCGCGTTGGGGAGCCGGGGGAGCGCGGTGACTAACCGCCGGTGTAGCCGGACAGCGTCACGCCGTGCTGGGCGAGCCAGGGGGCGGGGTCGATCTTGGTGGTGCCGTTCTTCCACACCTCGAAGTGAACGTGCGGGCCCGTGGAGAAGCCTTCGTTGCCGACCAGCGCGATGACGTCGCCTGCGGTGACGTGCTGGCCCGGCTGGACCAGAACCCCGGACGAGGACATGTGGCCGTACATGGTGATGGTGCCGTCGTCGGCGCGGATCTGGACCCAGTTGCCGTAACCGGAGGCCGGCCCGGCCTCGACGACGACGCCGTCGGTAACGGCATGGATCGGAGTACCCAGCGGGGCGGCCAGGTCGATGCCGCCGTGGAAGGTTCCCCAGCGCATCGCGAAGGTGGACGTGAAGTCGTAGGCACCGAGGGGGATGGGTGATTCGAACATCGGCCGACGAGCGAGCGCCTCCGCTTTCGCCTCGGCGGCGGCGCGGGCCTCGCCGACAGCCAGCTGGTCGGTGAAGGTGCTCAGGTCCTTGGTCGGCGTCGTGGCGGCCAGGCCCGGCCCGAGGTCGGGTGTCTGGCCGGTGGTGCCGACGTTGGCCGTGTTGGAGGGTGCGGGAGCCGAGGCGTTGTCGGCGGAGCCCACCTGCGCCACGGCGGCGACCGCAGCGCCTGCCGCCATCGCGATGAGTGCGGCCCGCCCACCCTTGAGGGCCGTCGGCGGGGCGCTGATGCGGTGTTTGCCGCCCTTACGCGTCGCGCCGGAGGACGGGCGGGTACGGAACGGCTTCTCACCGTCGGAAAGCGGTAGCGGCAGCTCGCCGCTCTCGGTGCTGGTGAGGGAGAAGGTGTCGGGGCGAGCGCCCTCCATGTCGAACGGCTCGTCGTACTCGTAGCCGTCGAACTCGCTCTCCGGGATCAGGATGTCCTGGGTGATCTCGGAGCGAGTGGGGCGGTAGTAGCGGTCCCAGGTGCTCGAATCCCAGGTCTCGTCGGTGGACTCCCACGCAGGTGCGGCGTCGGCGAACTCATCGATCGGGATGATCGTGGTGACCTCGGTGCCGTTGTCCTCGTCGCGGGCGGGTGGGTGCCCGGTGGTCGCGACCGGCCGGCTGGAGTAGCCACGTCCCGTCAAATCGTCCACCTCATCTCTCTGTTAGCGAGGACTACCCGTTACCGCCTGTAATCCTTTTGTGATCTGCCAGCCGACGGTAACGAAATGATTGCGGCAAGTCCAACGGTGTGGCCCCAAAACCCCGTGTTCTGTGAGGCGGGTCACAACAAAACCCTGCGCGCTCAGGTGTCGCGAAGGCAGACTTCGCCATCGTGTACCCACTGTCGGTCCATCGGCGGACGACCCATCAGAGCACAGGCCTCGCGGCGAGGTCGGTGCAGGGGTCATGAGAGTGCCAGATCGCCGACCGACCGAGTGATCTGTCGCACAAGCGGTGGGTGCGCCGACAAAGCCCATACGCGGCAGGTTTAGAGTCCGATATGGCCCGCACAACACCCCTGCGGTGTTACATCCTTCTGCGGACAAATCTACGAGATGGTGAGCTGAATGGATCTCTTCGAATACCAGGCGAAGGAACTTTTCGCCAAGCACGAGGTGCCCACCTCGGCCGGCCGCGTTACCGACACGGTCGCCGGGGCACGTGAGATTGCCGAGGAAATCGGCAAGCCGGTGATGGTCAAGGCCCAGGTCAAGGTCGGTGGCCGTGGCAAGGCCGGCGGCGTGAAGTACTCCAAGGACGTCGACGAAGCCGTCGCGAACGCCGAGTCGATCCTCGGCCTCGACATCAAGGGCCACGTCGTCAAGAAGCTGCTGGTCGCAGAGGCGAGTGACATCGCCGAGGAGTACTACATCTCCTTCCTGCTCGACCGCACCAACCGCACCTACCTGGCCATGTGCTCGGTGGAGGGTGGCGTCGAGATCGAGGTCACCGCCGAGGAGAACCCCGACGCCCTCGCCCGCATCCCCGTCGACGCCGTCAAGGGCGTCGACCTCGCGTTCGCGCGCAGCATCGCCGAGGCCGGCAAACTGCCCGCCGAGGTGCTCGACGCCGCAGCGGTCACCATCCAGAAGCTCTGGGAGGTCTTCATCAACGAGGACGCTCTCCTGGTCGAGGTCAACCCGCTGGTCCGCACCCCCGACGACCAGATCCTCGCTCTGGACGGCAAGGTCACCCTCGACGCCAACGCCGACTTCCGTCAGCCCGGCCACGAGGCGTTCGAGGACAAAGAGGCCACCGACCCGCTCGAGCTCAAGGCCAAGGAGAACGATCTCAACTACGTCAAGCTCGACGGCCAGGTCGGCATCATCGGCAACGGCGCGGGCCTGGTCATGTCGACCCTCGACGTCGTCGCCTATGCCGGTGAGGCGCACCAGGGTGTCAAGCCGGCCAACTTCCTCGACATCGGCGGCGGCGCCTCGGCCGAGGTGATGGCTGCGGGCCTCGACGTCATCCTGGGCGACGAGCAGGTCAAAAGCGTCTTCGTGAACGTCTTCGGCGGCATCACCGCGTGCGACGCGGTCGCCAACGGTATCGTCGGCGCGCTGAACAAGCTCGGCGACGAGGCGAACAAGCCCCTGGTCGTCCGGCTGGACGGCAACAAGGTCGAAGAGGGCCGCAAGATCCTGGCCGACGCGAACCACCCGCTGGTGACGCTGGCCGAGACCATGGACTCCGGCGCCGACAAGGCCGCCGAACTGGCGAGCAAGTAGGAGCAGCAGAATGTCCATCTTTCTGAACAAAGACAACAAGGTCATCGTCCAGGGCATCACCGGCGGTGAGGGCACCAAGCACACCGCGCTGATGCTCAAGGCCGGCACCAACATCGTCGGCGGCGTCAACGCCCGCAAGGCCGGCACCACCGTCAGCCACGACGGCGGCGTGGAGCTGCCGGTGTTCGGTTCGGTGTCGGAGGCCATGAAGGAGACCGGCGCCGACACGTCGATCGCCTTCGTGCCGCCGAAGTTCGCCAAGGACGCCATCATCGAGGCCATCGACGCCGAGATCCCGCTGCTCGTGGTCATCACCGAGGGAATCCCGGTGCAGGACAGCGCCTACGCCTGGGCGTACAACCAGTCCAAGGGCAACAAGACCCGCATCATCGGACCCAACTGTCCGGGCATCATCACGCCGGGTGAGTCGCTGGTCGGCATCACGCCGAACAACATCACCGGCACCGGCCCGATCGGTCTGGTGTCCAAGTCGGGCACGTTGACCTACCAGATGATGTACGAACTGCGTGACATCGGCTTCTCCACCGCCATCGGCATCGGCGGCGACCCGGTCATCGGCACCACCCACATCGACGCCATCGAGGCGTTCGAGAAGGACCCCGACACCAAAGTGATCGTCATGATCGGCGAGATCGGTGGCGATGCCGAAGAACGCGCCGCCGACTACATCAAGGCCAACGTCTCCAAGCCGGTCGTCGGCTACGTTGCCGGTTTCACCGCGCCCGAGGGCAAGACCATGGGTCACGCCGGCGCCATCGTATCGGGCAGTTCGGGCACCGCGCAGGCCAAGAAGGAGGCCCTCGAGGCCGCCGGCGTCAAGGTCGGCAAGACGCCGAGCGAGACCGCCAAGCTGGCTCGGGAGCTCTACCAGGGCCTGTGACGTAACGCTTTCGACAACGAGGTGGCCGTTGTCCCCGTCCGGGGGATGACGGCCACCTCGTTTTGTGCAGTGCGCTGTCCCTGCGGGCGACTACGATTCATCCGTGGGTGAAGACAACGAGGTGCCGCGGGAGGTCGTGCTCGCCCTCGGCGCGGCGGCAGTCGGTGCTCGCGCGGTCGCGATGTCTGCCCGGCTGTCGAGGTCTGCGGTGCGTACGGCGCTTCGTCTTCCGGTCATCGGGCCTGCCGGCCGCCGCGGCCTCGATCGCCTCGAGGCCGAAGGCGAGCGCGTCGCGGAGCTGATGCCGACGGTGGTCGACCTCGGCAAGAAGCTGGTGGTCGCCGTGGTGTCCGCGATCATCGCCGAGATGGATCTGACCGGGTTGGTTCGGGACAACGTCGACCTGAACGAGGTCGCCGCAGCCCTCGATATCGAGGCGATCCTGGATCGAGTCGACCTGGATGCCGTGATCCGTGACCGCCTTGATCTGAACGGCGCCGTCGCCCTGGTGGACCTTGACGCCATCGCGGCCACGCTCGACATCGACGCCATTGCAGCGCGGATCGACATCGAAGCCATCCTCGGTCGGGTGGACATGATCGGGCTGGCCGATGAGATCATCGACGGTGTCGATCTGCCCGACATCATCCGTGAGGCGTCCACGTCGGTGACCGCGGATGTGATGACCGACGTGCGCAGCACCAGCGAGCGCGCCGACGACGCGGTCGCCAACGTGGTGGGCCGCATCCTGCGGCGGCGCGTCGTCGACGCAGCTCAGAGCAGTCACGCCGATGAGTGACACCGATCGGGTCGGACCGCTTCGGCACACGCACATGCCTGCGATCCACGACACCACCAAGAGCGCCGGCATCGTCAGTCGAGGTGTCGCTGCGACGTTGGATCTGCTGGTGGTGCTGGCGATTCTGAGTAGCGCCTATCTCGGGTACGCCATGGTGCGGTTGCTGTTCAGCATCCGCGATTTCGCGTTCCCGCAACCGAATGCGGTCTTCACCGCAACCGGCTTCATCGTCGTGTCGGTCGGCTATCTGGCGCTGTGTTGGGCGGTGTCGGGACGCACTCTCGGGTGTGTGGCGATGGGTCTGCGTGTGGTCGGGCGTAAGGGGGGACGCATGCGCCCGGTCACCGCGCTGCTGCGGGCCTTTCTATGCGTGTTCTTCGCCGTCGGATTGGCCTGGGTGGCAGTGCATCCGGAGCGGCGATCGGTGGCCGACATGGTTCTGCGCACCCGCGTGGTCTATTCGCGCTGACCGCCCGACACCTCGGCCACGGACTTCAAGGCGGCCAGCCCCTTCTCGAAATCCTTGCCGATCATCCGGTCGAACAGTCCCAGCGGTGCGGCGATGCGCGAGAACATCGAGTGCGGGCCGGTCATTGTCCACGTCACCTCGGTTTGGGCGCCCCGGGGTGCCATAGTGAACACGCTGGTGCTGGTCGATGACATGGGCTTCTCGAACGCCACCGCCACGGCCACTCGCGTGGGTTCGGTGACCTCGATGACCTCCATGGTGCCTTTGCCCGCCTTGCGGTTTCCCGACCATGCATACTTCGCACCGACTCCGCTGTCGGCGCCTGAATAGTCGCGGTGCAAATCGGGATCGAGGTCCTCCCACGGTGACCACCGTTGCCACTCATGCAGATCGACGAGGAGCGGGTAGATCCGATCTGGCAGCGCCGCGATCGTCGTGTTCCGGGTCACGGTGTACTCGCCCATGGTGTTTCTCCTGCTCGGGGGTAGGTGCATGCAGTATGACCGAGGGGGATGCGGGAGTTCATCGGTCGACGCGCCCGTAGGGTGGAATCGTGACCGACCAACGCCGCGTCGATACCCGCACAGTGGTCGACCTCGTTGTCGACCGGGGCACCTGGCAGTCCTGGGACGGACCAGCCGATCCGGGGTCGGACGAATCCGACTACGGAGCCGCACGTGACCGCGCGCGGGACCGAACCGGTGTCGACGAATCGGTTGTCACCGGCTGCGGTCTGATCGGCGGACATCGCGTGGCGATGGTGATCAGCGAGTTCGGATTCCTCGGCGGGTCGATCGGTCGGGCCGCGGGACAGCGCGTGGTGGCTGCCGTCGAACGGGCGACCCGGGAACGGATTGCGGTGCTCGCGCTGCCGTCGTCGGGCGGCACCCGGATGCAGGAGGGTACCCCGGCCTTTCTGCAGATGGTGGCGATCACCGGTGCGGTCAACGCGCACAGGGCCGCCGGGCTCGCCTATCTGGTGTATCTACGTCATCCGACGACCGGAGGTGTGTTCGCCTCCTGGGGTTCGCTCGGCCACATCACGTGGGCCCAGCCGTCGGCGCTGGTGGGCTTTCTGGGCCCGCGCGTGTACGAGGGGCTCTACGGTGAGCCGTTTCCGGCCGAGGTGCAAACGTCGGAGAATCTTCTCGCACACGGACTCGTGGACGCCGTGTTCGGATTGGACAGGCTCGGCAGCCATGCGGGACGGCTACTGGCGCTGCTCGCACCCGTCGCCGTCGAGCCCGTGTCCGCGCTGCCCGACGACCCGCCGATGTCCGACGCCTGGTCTGCGGTGGTAGCCACCCGGTCGCCGGGACGGCCCGGGCTCGCCGAGGTCCTCGATCCCGACCATTCGGTGGTGCTCCGCGGTGATGCTCCGATCTGGCTGGCGCTGAGTCGATTCGGCGGTCGGACAGCGGTTGTCGTCGGGCAGGATCGGGTGCGTCAGGCGGCCGGGCAACTCATCGGGCCGGCCGATCTGCGCGTCGCTCGCCGCGGCATGGCGATGGCCGCTGATCTGCGGTTGCCGGTGGTGACGATCATCGACACCCCGGGCGCAGAGTTGTCGGTTGACGCGGAACAAGGCGGACTGTCCGGTGAGATCGCCCGTTGCACATCTGAATTGGTGCAGCTCACGGTGCCGACCGTGTCGGTGCTGCTCGGGCAGGGAGCGGGTGGGGCCGCCCTCGCGTTGTTCCCCGCGGATACGCGGATAGCCGCCGCGGACGCGTGGCTGTCGCCACTACCCCCCGAGGGTGCGAGCGTCATCGTCCACCACGACACCGTGCACGCCGCCGAGCTCGCGGATCACCAAGGCATCGCCGCTGCCGCATTGTCTGCGAACGGCACCGTCGATCGGATCGTCGACGTCACTGCCGACAGCGGTGTCCGAGCACTACGAAGCGTCGTCGCCGAAGCGCTGGCCACCCGCACGCGTCCGTCGATGCGACGGCGCACCCGCACACCCGGAGCAGACTGGTGACCCGCCGGATCGTCGGTGTCGGCGCCATCGTCTGGGACGCCGACGATCGGTTGCTGCTGGTGCAACGGCGACACCCGCCGCAGGCTGGGCGGTGGACAGTTCCGGGCGGCAAGCTGGAACCCGGAGAGACCCTATCCGCGGCCGTCACCCGCGAGGTGGCCGAGGAGACCGGCCTGCGCGTCGACGTCGGCGAGAAGGCCTGGGTGGTCGACATTCCCGCCGACGACGATGTGGTGTTCGAGGTGCACGACTTCGTCGCCGAGGTGCGTGCGGGCACGTTGCGGGCCGGCGACGACGCGGCCGATGCACGATGGGTGTCGGTGGTCGAACTCGGCGAGCTACCGCTGACCGCCGGACTGATCGAGCACCTCGAACGACATGGTTTGATGCGCACAGCCGCAACGGAGAGGACGACATGACCGACCTGCTACCCCTGAATCCCGACGAGCTGCTCACCACCACCCGGTCGGTGCGCAAACGTCTCGACCTTGCGCGGCCGGTACCGTTGGAGGTCGTCAAGGAAGCACTCGAGGTGGCGCTGCAGGCGCCGACCGGTAGCAACAGTCAGACGTGGCACTGGATCGTGCTCACCGATCCCGAGATCAAGCAGAAGGTCGCCGATCTGTACGCGAAGTCGTTCGCCGCGTACTCGGCCAATCAGCCGCGCCGTGACGACACCGCCCGTCGGGTGGCGTCGAGCGCCCAGTATCTCGCCGACACCATGGCGCAGGTGCCGGTGCTGGTGATCGGCGCCATCTACAGCGGGGGAGAGCTGCCCGAAGGGAACCAGGCCGGTCTGTGGGGTTCGCTCCTCCCGGGTGCCTGGAGCCTGCAGTTGGCGCTGCGGGCGCGCGGATTGGGTTCGGCATGGACCACGCTGCACCTCGTGTACGAGAAGGAGGTGGCCGAGATCCTGGGCATCCCGGACAACGTGCATCAGGGGGTGCTGCTCCCGGTGGCCTACTACACCGGCACCGACTTCAAACCGGCCGGCCGCAAGCCCCTCGAGGACATCCTGCACGTCAACGGGTGGTGATGGGAGCCGTCATGATGGTTGCGGCCCGGTAGAGTCCGAATTCACCATGACCACGTCACCGTCGCCCGAGCAGCCTCCGCGCACGCGCCGAGGCCAGGCGAAGGCGGCGCGCCGCGCCGAGCTCCTCGAGGCCGCGGCCCGCCTGATGGCCGAGCGGGGTTTCGCGGGCGTCACGCTGGAGGACATCGGCCGTGCCGTCGGGGTGAGTGGTCCCGCCATGTACCGGCACTTCTCGTCCAAGACCGATCTGCTCGATCAGATGCTGGTGGACATCAGCCAGCGGCTGCACGAGGGTGGTGCCGAGGTGGTTGCCGGCGACGCCGAACCCGGCGAGACGTTGCGTGACCTGATCGGGTTCCACATCGATGTGCTGGTCACCAAACCGGATCTGATCACCGTGCAGGACCGAGATCTCACATCGATGACCGACTCCGCGAACCACCAGGTGCGGTCACTGCAACGTCGCTACGTCGAACAGTGGGTGGACGTGCTGCTCGCGCTCGCCGGCGAACGTGGCGTGGATCTGACCCGGGCGGAGGCGCGGGTACGAGTCCACGCGACGTTCGGGCTGCTGAACTCATCGCCGCGGTTGCCGGCATTCGGGGCCGACGATCTGCGATCGGTGCTGACGACGATGGCATGGTCGGCGTTGTTGGCGTAGCGGTCGTCTCGTGGTGTGCGTGGGCCAGGTCGGGCTTGCTGTTCGGCGAACGACCGGGACCCTGCAACCGTCGCAATATGAGACGACAGCGCGAATCCCGTGCGGCTTCCGGATCCGAGCGCAATCGTGGGACTGCGTGCACTATTGCGCGCCTCGACCACGACGGAGGACCCCGACATGAAGGCGCTCGTGTATCACGGCCCTGGGCAGAAAGCCTGGGAAGACGTTCCGGACCCGACGGTGATCGACCCGACCGACGCCGTCGTACGCATGGAGACCACCACGATCTGCGGTACCGATCTGCACATTCTCAAAGGCGATGTCCCCGCGGTCACCGCTGGACGTGTCCTGGGCCATGAGGGCGTCGGCGTGGTCACCGAGGTCGGTCCTGACTGCAGCAAGGTCAAGGTCGGAGATCGGGTGATCATCTCGTGCGTCACCAAATGTGGGACCTGTGAGTACTGCCGTTCCGGGATGACCTCGCACTGTCAGACAGTCGGCGGGATCGGCTGGATCTTCGGCCATCTGATCGACGGAACGCAAGCCGAGTACGTCCGAGTCCCCTTTGCCGACAACGGACTCATCCCGCTTCCGGATGGCGTCTCCGCAGAACAGGGGACGATGCTCAGCGACATCCTGCCGACCGGATTCGAGATCGGTGTTCTCTACGGCGCGGTCAAGAAGGGTGATGTGGTCGCCGTGGTCGGTGTCGGACCGGTGGGTCTGGCTGCGGTAATGACGGCATCGGCCCAAGGTGCGGCCAAAGTCATCGCGGTGGACGGCAACAAGTTTCGGCTGGAACAGTCCAGGGACTTCGGAGCCACCGACACCATCGACGTCAATGCGGGAGACGACGTCGTCGCCAAGCTCAAGGAACTCAGTCGCGATGGACTCGGCGTCGACGTGTCGATCGAGGCTGTCGGGATACCGGCCACCTTCACTCTGGCGCTCGACAGCGTCCGGCCGGGCGGTCACGTGGCCAACGTCGGCGTCCACGGTGAGAGCGTGAACTTTCCTATCGAACGCGATTGGATCAACAACTTGACCATCACCACCGGGCTGGTGAACGCCACCACCGCTCCCGAATTGCTCGAGCGGATCCAACGGGGCGAGATCCAACCGGAGAAGTTCATCACCCACCGATTCACCTTCGACGAGATCGATGCTGCCTACGAGACCTTTTCGAACGCGGCCGACGAGCATGCGTTGAAGGTGATCATCTCGCGGGCGTGAATCGCAATCTCGATGCGCCAATTCGCCCGAGTGGTTGCGCGATCCTTCTGTGATGTATCGGGACATCGGTGACGTTTCTGCATCTGGACATTGGTGACACTTGGTGTGTCAGGACTTCGGTGACGGTGCGGTCTTCTTGGTGG